>CACOAX010000004.1 GCA_902625365.1 uncultured Alphaproteobacteria bacterium | reverse complement strand
AAAATACATTAAAGGCGCAACTGAAAAAATTATTCAATTAAGAAAAGATAATTTTTGTGTTTCTCTTTTTACGGATAATGCCGGCGGAATAGAATTTAATAAAGATTGGATTATTTGTCATAAAGTTGAAACACATAATACGCCTTCAGCCTTAGATCCTTTTGGCGGTGCAATCACAGGAATTGTTGGTGTTAATAGGGATTGTCTTGGATTTGGAAAGGGAGCAAAACCTATAGCGAATACGTATGCATATTATTTAGCAGACCCTAATAAAAATTATCAATTGTATCGTCAAAAAAATAAGGATCCAATGCTTCCAGCAAATTTTATTGCTAAAGGTATTATCAGTGGTGTTAGAGTTGGAGGAAATTGTTCAGGTATCCCTACCCCTCAAGGTAATGTGTATTTTGATGATCGGTTTGCGGGAAAGCCTCTTGTGTTTTGTGGAACAGTTGGGATTATTCCAAAAAAAATAAAAGGAAAATTATCACATAAGAAGAAAGCTAATCCAGGAGATATTATACTAATGGCTGGAGGTAGAGTGGGAAAAGATGGTATTCACGGTGCAACATTTTCATCGGAAGAGTTAGATCCTAATAGTCCAGTTTCTGCCGTACAAATTGGTGATCCAATAACACAAAAGAAAATGTCTGATGTCATAATTAGAGAATTGCGTGATGAAAATCTTTACTCGAGTATAACAGATAATGGAGCGGGAGGATTATCATCATCAATTGGAGAAATGGCAAAAGAGAGTGGCGGTTTTATAGTTAATCTTGAAAAAGTTCCTCTCAAATATAATGGATTATATCCTTGGGAGATTTGGGTTTCTGAATCACAAGAAAGAATGACACTAGCAGTACCTCCAGGGAACGTAAAAAAAGTTATAAATAGATTTAAGGCAAGAGGTGTGGAAGCAACAATAATTGGTAAGTTTATTAAAAAAGAAAAAGCTATAGTAAAATACAATAAAACTGAAATTCTCAATTTAGATATGGAATTTCTTCATGAAGGTTATCCTAAATTAAATTTAAAAACATCTCTTCCAAAAATTAAAAAAGAAAAGAAAAAAATAATTAAAAAAAATTCCTTGGTAGATAAATTACATAAACTTCTCTCTAGTCCAAATATTGTATCAAAAGAATTTATAGCCACGCAATATGATCACGAAGTACAAGCAACCTCTATTATAAAACCATTACAAGGCGAAGGCAGAGTTTTTGGAAATGCTACTGCTATTAAACCTCTATTTGATGATGTAAAATCAGTAGCTCTTTCTCAAGCTGCATATCCTCAGTACGCCGAAACAAATCCTTATGATATGGCTGGGTGCTCTATTGATACAGCATATAAAAATTTAATTGTAAGTGGTGCTAACTCAAAAAAAATTGCAATTCTTGATAACTTTTGTTGGTGCAGCTCGGATGAACCTGATCGCTTATATCAATTGAAAGAAGCAGCAAAAGCTTGTTATGATTATGCAGTTGCTTACCAAACACCTTTTATTTCAGGAAAAGATAGTATGTTTAATGATTTTAAAGGTTTTGATAAAACTGGAAAATCAGTAAAAATTTCAATACCTCCAACATTGCTTATTTCTTCTATTGGAGTGGTAGATAAAATTTCACACTTAACAAAAATAACACCAGAAGATGGTGATATACTTTTAGTTTTAGGAGCTACACGTAATGAATTACAGGATAGTGTTTATTCCA
Organism: uncultured Alphaproteobacteria bacterium; assembly: GCA_902625365.1. Taxonomy (GTDB): domain Bacteria; phylum Pseudomonadota; class Alphaproteobacteria; order HIMB59; genus CACPNW01. The sequence continues at coordinate 66,231 of CACOAX010000004.1, read as the reverse complement.
AAATTATAGGTTATGAAAAATCAAAAAATCCAGTTGTAAATAGTAAGGATGCACTTCGCGCATATAGAAATTTTGAAAAAGCTAATAAACTTGGAATTATAAATTCTGCAATTGGAATAGATTTGGGTGGACTTGGAATTGCAGTCACAAAGATGGCAATTGCTTCAAAGAAAGGTTTAGCCATTGATTTAAAACTTAAAAATAAAATCTCAGTTGACCAATTTTTATTTTCTGAAACACAAAGCAGAATTCTTGTTTCCATTAAAAAAAATAAGTTAGCCAATCTTAAAAAAATATTTAAAGCTTCTGATTATACAATAATTGGTAAATGTACGGGCTCAGATGTAATTGAGTTTAAAGATAACAAAAAAATTATGAGAGGTAAAATTTCAGATTTTGCTAAATCATACAAACAAAATATTAAAGGGTTATGAACGTATTAGTCTTATCAGGTTATGGTATTAATTGTGAAAATGAAACACTACATGCATTTGAAGTAGTAGGCTTTAAAGGAAAAATTATTCATATTAATGATCTGATTCAAAATCCTAAACAACTTAATAACTATCAAGTATTCGCTATACCTGGTGGTTTTTCATATGGCGATGATACAGGTTCAGGAAATGCAATGGCGAAAAAAATTATGACCAATTTGTATGATCAACTAAAAGATTTTTCATTAAAAGATAAATTAATCATAGGTATTTGTAATGGATGCCAAATATTAATTAATCTTGGATTAGTTCCAAGCCTAAATAAAAAAGATCCAGAAGTAGCATTGATTGAAAATAAATCTGGTAGCTATGAGTGTCGATGGGTTGATGTAAAAGTAAGTAATAATAAATCACCATGGCTAAAAAATATTAGTACGCTGAACTTGCCTATTGCCCATCAAGAAGGGCAATTTATGATACCTATTAATCTACTAAAAAGTATCAAAGCTAATAACCTTATTGGTTTGCAATACATTAATCATCGTAAAAAATTAGCAAAAGGTCAATTTCCTTTTAATCCTAATGGATCTAAAGATGATATCGCTGCGCTAACAAATCAAAATGGTAATGTTCTAGCAATGATGCCTCATCCTGAAAGAGCATTTTATCATTATCATATTCCCAATTGGCAAAGCAAAACTGTAAAAAAATTTGGGGATGGATATAAAATTTTTATGAACGCAAAAAAATTCTTTGCATAAATTATACTGCTATATCTACTATTTTTTTCATCACAGTTGGCATTCTAGAGCTAGAATAAGAAGATTTCTTTATCCAATTACTTTTTGATAATTTTGCTTTTTTAACATATCCATAAAAAATTTCTGTTTCTAAATCAAAATGACTAAATGAGTATTCTAATGAGCCTTTAGATTGTAATTTTATTTTTATTTTTTGTATGTCTTGATCAGTGGTTAATAATTTCTTATTTTTAACCCAGACATCATTTGGTACTTCAAGCATGGAGGCCAACATTCCTTTTTTTGGTCTACTTCGCACAAGGATTTCATTCTTTTCATTCAAAATTACATAAGCTCTTGTATACTTAGTGGGCTTAGTAGTTTTCTTTTTTAGTTTAAAAGGAATTTTTTGCTGTAAATTTTTTTTATATGATTGGCAAAATTTATTAATTCGACAAATATTACATTTAGGGTTTCTCGGAAGACAGATCTCTGATCCGTAATCCATAAAAGACTGAATTAAATTTGAAGAGTATTTATCTGAGATGAATTTTTTTCCTAAATCTTTAAGTTTATTTTTGACTTTATTAATTGGTTTATCGATAGCATATAACCTAACCAAAATTCTCTCAATATTAGCATCAAGCGGCATAACTGATTGATTAAATCCTATTCCAAGAATTGCTTTTGCTGTGTAATCTCCAATACCAGGAAGTTGGATGAGTTCGTCATAAGTTTTTGGTATGTTATTTTTAAAATTTTTATGAATTATTTTTGCAGACTTTAATAAATTTCTTGCTCTTGAATAATAACCAAGGCCGGACCAGAACTTTAAAATATTTGGTTCTGAAGTTTGCGCTAATTTATTTAGTGAAGGCCATTTTAAAATAAAATCATTAAATTTATTTTTTACGGTATTAACTGTTGTTTGTTGGAGCATATATTCACTTACAAAAACAAAGTATGGATCAGGTAAATTGAGAGTATTTTTCTTTCGCCACGGTAAATTTCTGGCATTCTCGGAATACCATTGAAGCAAAAAATTTATTACTTGTGTTTCGTGTTTAAACATATTGCTTTCATATTTAGGTACTATAAATTATTTATGCATATGGACAAAAAAAATATAAAGCAAAAAAGAACATTTGTTCCACAATCTATTGGCGATACTCTGAGGAAAGTTAATAGAAAATTTTCCTCTAAATATAATCGTACAGAATTTATAATTAACTCCAAATGGCCTGAAATTGCTGGTAATTATTTTAAAGAATATTCAGAGCCATTAAATGTTTCAAGGGTGCGTGATTTTGAAAATGATGTAGGTGAGACAGTATATAAAAATTATCTAAATGTGAGTGTTGCTCCAGCCGCAGCCATTGAATTTCAACACTTTAAGGACACTATAATTGAAAAAATTAATACTTATTTTGGCTATAAAGCTATAATAGACTTGAGAATTCATCAAAATTACATACCTAAATATACTCATATGAAACAAAATAAAAATAAACAAATTGATAAAGACGACATAGAATTTGTTAAGCAAAACGTTAAAGAATTTCAAAATTCCGATTTAAAAAAATCGCTATTAAATTTAGGTAATAAAATTACAACTGAGGACAAATAATGAAAATTAAAATTTTATTTATTTCTATTATACTATCACTACTTTTTATTAATGCCAAAGCAGCTGAAAACTCAATACTAGATGTTAAAGATAATGATTTTTATATTGGGGAAGACAATGCTCCGATCACAATTATAGAATATGCTTCAATGTCTTGTAGTCACTGTGCAGATTTTCATAATGATACTCTAGAAGAATTAAAAAAAGAGTTTATTGATACTGGTAAAGTTAAGTTTATTTTTCGAGATTTCCCATTTAATTATCCAGCTCTTGCTGGAAGTATGATTTTAAGATGCGTCCCAGAAGATGTAAGATATGATTACATGAATGGCCTTTATAAACTCCAAAATAATTGGGTTAATAGAGATCATTCAAAAACAAAGTCCGAGTTATACAAAATAATGCAAAGTGGTGGTATGCAACAAGAGGACTTTGATACATGTTTAAGTAATGTTGAATTAGAGAATCAGTTACTTGAGGGTGTAATGGAAGCTCAGAGAGAATATAAAATAGGTTCTACCCCTTCATTCATTATTAACGGAGTACTTTATTCCGGGAATAAAAACATAAAAGAGTTTAGACAAATCATCGATAAAATATTATCACAATAGTTGATGATTAATTTTAGGACCCTTAAAGTCAAAGGCTTTAAGTCTTTTGTTGAACCAACAGAAATTTTGATTGAAAATGGTTTGACGGGTATCGTGGGGCCAAATGGATGTGGTAAATCCAATCTCGTTGAAGCTTTTAGATTCGTTATGGGTGAGCTTTCTCCGAAACAAATGAGAGGAAGTGAATTAGATGATGTTATCTTTAATGGTACAGATGATAGACCAGCATGGGATATTGCAGAGGTTTCAATAGATTTAGATAATAAAGCAAGAAAAGCACCTAGTATTTTTAATGAAAGTGATACCATTGAAGTCACAAGAAGAATATGGCGAGGTGAAGGATCGGAATATAGAGTAAACGGAAAAGAAGTCCGATTAAAGGATGTTCAATTACTATTTGCTGATGCAGCAACAGGTGCTCGTTCAACATCGATGGTTAGTCAAGGTAGAGTCGGTGCTATTATTGCTGCTAAGCCAGAGCAAAGAAGAACATTACTCGAAGAAGCTGCAGGAATTACAGGTCTGCATTCAAGACGACATGAAGCTGAATTACGATTAAATGCAACTGAAAATAACTTAGAACGTGTTAAGGATGTATTAAAAGCACAAGACGAACAACTTACAATATTAAAGAAACAATCAAAACAAGCTGAAAGATATAAGTACATTCAGAAAGATATTACTAAAGCAAGAGCAAGATTATTTTATAAGAAATGGATTGATGAAAAAGATAAATTAAAAAATGCTAATGAAAAAATTCAATCTGAAACAAATGTAGTAAATGATCAAACACAGGTTGTTGCACAAATAAATATCGAATTTGAAAAGGTTCAAGAAATCCTCCCAAACCTTAGACTTCAAGAAAGTAAGGTTGCAGCTGAGCTTCAGAAATATTCTATTAGTTTAGAAAACCAAGAAAAAGAAATTGAAAGAGCAAATATTGCATTAGATGAAACGAAAGTCCGTATAGAGCAAATTAAAAATGATATTGATAGAGAAAAATTTTTATTTGAAGATGCAAAACAAAATCTTGAAAGAGTGCAGGAAGAAAAATCAATACTTTTAAAACAGCAAGGTGATCTTTTTATTCAAACTGATGATGATCTAAATAATGAAAATGTTTCTAATAAAAAAAATAATAATCCAATAATTGATTATCTAGACTTTGAAGATGGTCTTGAACAAGCAATTGCTGCAGTTTTTTCAGATGAGTTAATTGCATCTATCGATGAAGAACAAAGTATTTTTTGGAGGAAATTAGATGTGGAAGATTCTTTCTTTAATTCAGAAATTATTAAATTTTCCTCTCTGATAAAAGCACCTGATAATTTGAAAAAGAAACTAGAGTTTGTTGGTTTAATAGAAAATAAAGAAAATGTTTTAGAAATTCAAAAAACCTTAAAACCAGGACAAATAATAGTGAGCAAACTAGGAGAAATTTGGAGATGGGATGGGTATGTATCTAAAGGTAAACAAAATAATTCAACTAAAGCGATATTAGAGCAATTAAAAAATAGACGAATAAAGCAATTAAGTGCAGAGGAAAAACAATGGAATGATATCTCTGCAAAAGCAAATCAAAGAATAGAAGAACTGAATTCAAGGCAAAATACATTAATTAATGAATTATCTAATCTCCAATCTGTTCCAGAAGATGTATCAAGTGAAAAACTAAAAATACAAAAGTTAATTGATAAAAATAAGAGTTCTTATGACCAGATAGCTGAGCAGCTACGTCAAACTGAACAAAATTCTAATGAGATCAATAAGAAATTAAAACTAGAAGAAATTAAATTAAATGAATTAAGGGAAGAGAGAATTAGGACTGAGGGTCAAATTAATACAATTAATGAAGCAATTAAATTATTAGCTACTCAAGTAAAAGAACGACTGAGTTTAGAACTAGAAGAACTTTACAATATTGGAGAAATTGATCCAAATAAAGTTTTAGGTGAGACTAATGATTTAGAAAAAAAATTAGAAAGACTAATTGCTGAGCAAGAACGTTTAGGTGGTGTTAATCTTCTTGCAGAACAAGAATCCAAAGAGTTAGAAGAAAAAGTAAATACGATAAAGAAAGATCAAAGTGACCTTTTAAGTGCAATTGCAAAACTAAGAGAAGCAATTGACTCACTTAATACAGAAGGTAGACAACGTTTACTTGCTGCATATGGAATAGTTAATGAAAATTTTCAAAAATTATTTACTAGGTTGTTTGGTGGTGGCAAGGCTTACCTTAAATTTACAGATGAATCAGATCCTCTTCAAGCTGGTTTAGAAATATTTGCTAGTCCTCCTGGAAAAAAATTACAAAATCTAAATTTACTTTCTGGTGGTGAGCAAGCTCTTACAGCATTATCATTATTATTTGCTGTATTTTTATCAAACCCAGCTCCAATTTGTGTGCTCGATGAGGTTGATGCTCCATTAGATGATACTAATGTTGATAGATTTTGTTCCTTAGTTGAGGAAATAGCTAAAACTTCTTCAACAAAATTCTTAGTTATAACTCATCATAGAATGACAATGGCAAGAGTAAATAGATTATTTGGTGTTACCATGCCTGAGAAAGGTGTATCACAATTAGTTTCTGTTGATCTTGAAAAAGCAATAGAGATAAAAGAGCAAGATACTGCAAATGAATTATAAAAATAAAAATTTAGAAGAATTAGGTAAAAAAATTGATAATTTAGATAATCAAAATAAAGAACCTAATATTAAAAAAAAAGAAAGTGGTGCAGGATTTGGTTTTAAAATTAGTACAGAAATTATAGCTGCACTAGTTGTTGGAGTTGGAATTGGGCTTATTGTGGATAATTACTTTAATACTAAACCAATAGGGTTAATTATTTTCTTCATATTTGGCGCATTAGCTGGATTTTTGAACGTTTATCGTGTAATGCGTCGCATTGAAAAGCAAAGGTAATTTTAATATTCAATAATAATTATGGCCGCAAAAGACAGTCCACTAAAACAGTTCGAAATTGATCCAATATCTAATATTGAATTTGGCGGTTATAACATTTCTTTTACAAATTCATCTTTTGCTATGATGATTACTGTTTTAGTAATTACTCTTTTTTTAACCTTAACAGTGAACACAAGATCAATTATCCCTTCTAGGATGCAGCTTATTTCAGAATTGATGTATAATTTTATAGCTCAGCTTCTCTCTGATACAGTTGGAGATAATGGTAAAAGGTATTTCCCATTTGTGTTCTCTTTATTCATGTTTGTATTAATTGGCAACATGGTAGGTATGATACCATACCAATTTACTTTCACGAGCCATATTATTGTTACATTTGCTTTAGCAGCAGTTGTATTCATTGGTGTAACCATTCTAGGGTTTATTAATCATGGAATTAAATTTTTTACTTTCTTTTATATACCAGGTGTACCATTTTACATGCATCCACTGCTTATTCCTATTGAGGTGATTTCTTATTTATCAAGACCTATAAGTTTATCAGTTAGACTGTTTGCAAATATGCTAGCGGGTCACACACTACTAAAAGTATTTGCGGGCTTTGTCGTTTCCATGCCATTTTTTACAGGAGTTTTTCCTTTAGCTTTCATTGTAGCTTTAACAGGATTAGAAATTTTAATTGCTTTTTTGCAAGCATATGTGTTTGCAATACTGACGTGTTTATATATTAACGATGCTTATCATTTACATTAATTTAAAATAGGAGGACTTATGGAAATTGAAGCAGCAAAAGTAATCGGAGCGGGTTTAGCCGTTATCGGTGTTATTGGATCAGGTATTGGAATTGGGAATATTTTCTCATCTTTTATACAAGCAGTTGGAAGAAATCCAGCGGCAAGAGGTGAAGTTTTTACAATGACAATGTTAGGTTTCGCATTAGTTGAAGCGATTGCACTTTTCGCGCTAGTAATAGCATTGGTTATTTTATTTGGATAATACTTAATAATTAATTAATGCCTCAATTAAATCCAGAGTTTTTTGTTTCACAGCTCTTTTGGTTAGCTGTATTCTTTACTTTTTTATTTGTATTTTTGTGGAGGGTTTCACTTCCAAGGATAGATACAGTTTTAGAGAAAAGACAAAATAAAATAGATGATAATTTATCTTCAGCAAAAGAGCTTCAAGAACAAGCAATGGAAATTGAAAAAAAAATTAATAATCAAATCAATAAGGCTAAACTAGAAACAGATGAGAAAATTAAAGAAACAATCAATACTTTACAAAAAGATGTTTCTTCTCAGCTTTCTTCACTTGACAAAGATTTAGAAAAAAAAGTTTCTGATGCAGAAAAAGAAATTTTAAAAAGTAAAGATGATCAAATGAAAAATATTAACAATGAAATAGCTAATATTACAAAACTAACTGTAGGGAAAATCACAGATATAGAATTATCAGACAATGAGCTTAATAAAGTTATTGTAACAAATAAAGGTAGTTTTAACTAATGTTTTCTGATCCTCAATTTTGGGTTGCGGTATCTTTTATTCTATTTATTGCAGCTATTTTTAATCCAGTAAGAAAAATTCTTACAGCTAGTTTAGATGCTCAAATAAAAGATATAAAAAATAAAATAGATGAAGTTGAGAATTTAAAAAATGAGGCTCAAAAAGCTTTGGACGAATTAAAAGAGAGAGAAACCAAGGTAGAAAAGGAAATACTAAATCTAAATTTGGAATCTGAAAAAAGGATATCTGAATTGAAAGATATATCTGCCTCTAAATTAACTGACCAAATTGAAAAAAGAAAAATATTGGCTGAAAATAAGATTGAACAATTAGTTCGAGATACCAATAACTCTATAAAAAATTATATATCAAGCGTTGCAATAGAGACTACAAGAAGTATTTTGCTTAAAAATCTTAGTAATGACAAAAAATCTGCTTTAATTGAAGAATCAATTACTGAATTTAACTCTGTTCTAAAAAACTAGAAGTAGATTTAATTATTCCAAAATTTGCCTACAATATTAAGAAATAAATATTAAAAGATATACAAAATCTATAGTATTATCAATTAACTGAAATTAATATTAACAAATTTAAATGACTAAAAAACTTAATATATTTCTTGCAGGACCTCGAGGTTTTTGTGCAGGAGTTGATAGGGCTATAGAAATGGTTAAAGGTGCTCTAAAAAAATATGGAGCTCCCGTATATGTTCGTCATGAAATAGTTCATAACAAATTTGTTGTTGAAAATCTTAAATCACAAGGAGCTATTTTTGTTGAGGAGCTTAATGAAATTCAAGATAAAAGTAGACCGGTTATCTTTTCTGCTCACGGTGTTCCAAAAACAGTTCCAAAAGAAGCTTTAAGCTTAAACTTAATATATTACGATGCAACATGTCCACTTGTTAGCAAAATTCATAAAGAGGTGGAAAATTTTGATAAAAAAAATCTCCCTGTAATTTTAATTGGTCATAGGAATCATCCTGAAGTTATAGGAACTATGGGTCAAACTAATAAAGAAATTTATTTGGTAGAAAAAGTTGAAGATGTTAAAAAATTACCCTTTGAACAAAATGATAAGATTGCTTATGTAACTCAGACAACTCTATCAGTAGATGATACTAAAGACATAATTAAAGAGATAAAATTACATTTTAGAAATGTTATAGAACCAAAAAAGAATGATATTTGTTATGCTACAACAAATAGGCAGGAGGCTGTTAAAAAAATAGCTGATCAATGTGATTATTTTTTAGTCATTGGTGCAAGTAACTCATCAAATTCTTTAAGATTAGTTGAAGTTGCAAAAAATTATGGGTCAAAAAAAGCTATTTTAGTAGAAGATGTTGATTCCTTGAATTTGAATATATTTCAAGAGTCTGAAAATATCGGAATAACGGCAAGCGCATCATCACCAGAAATACTTGTTAAAAAACTTCTTGATAATTTGAAAAAACATTTTGAAGTTAAAGTGAATGAAGGCCATTATCAAAAAGAAGATGTATTTTTTAAAGTTCCACAAAAACTAAACGTATAAAAAATGGCAGTTTTCACTAAATTATTTAAAGAGGATATAGAAAAATTTATATCTGACTACACAATTGGTAATTTAGAGAGCTTTGAAGAAATTATTGATGGAATAGAAAACTCAAATTTTAAAATCTTTTGTAACAATCAGCCATATATTTTAACAATTTTTGAAAAAAGAGTTACTGAACGAGAATTACCTTTTTTTATAAATTTAAAAAACTTTTTAAATAAAAATAACTTTAAATGCCCCAAAACTATCCCAGACAAAAATGGAAAAATATTAAAAAAGATAAAGAATAAAACTGCTGTTATTATATCTTTTCTAGAAGGTAAAAGTATTGAAAAACCAAACTTAGCAATGTGTAAGGAGGTTGGAAAAATGATTGCTAATTTACACAATCTTACCCTAAATTTTGATGAAAAAAGATCTAATAGCTTAGATTTGAAGGATTGGAAAAATATTTATAAAAAGTGTCTTAATAATAAATCTGAGAAGTTTAATGAAACAATGTATTTGTTAAAAAATGAAATAGATTATTTAGAAAATTATTGGCCAACTAATATTCCTTGTGGTGTTATTCATGCTGATTTGTTTAGAGATAATATTTTTTTTAAAGATGAAAAAATTTCCGGAGTAATAGATTTCTACTTTTCATGTTATTATTTTTATGTGTACGATTTAGCTATAGTTATTAATGATTGGTGCTTTAATGAAAATGGTAAAAACTTTAACAAACAAAACTGCTTGACAATTCTTGAGGAATACCAAAAACTAAGAAAATTAAGTGATCTTGAAAAGGAATCATTGAATATTTTATTAAGAGCTGCAGCTGTTAGAATATTATCTACGAGAGTACATGATTATATTTATCATCCACCTAACGCTGTAGTTGTTCAAAAAGACCCATTTGAATATTCTAATATTTTAAAATGGCATCAACAAAATAATATTTTTGAATAATGATTAATATTTATACTGATGGTGCATGTTCGGGAAACCCAGGTAAAGGTGGATGGGGTGTAGTAATTTTGGATAATAACAAAGAAATTTTATTAAATGGCGGAGATCAGCATACTACTAATAATAAAATGGAACTTACAGCAGCAATAAAAGCACTGGAATATTTTGAGATAAAAAAAGAATTAATAATTTATACCGATAGCAAATATGTAAAGGATGGCATTGAGTCATGGATTACAAATTGGAAAAAAAATGGATGGAAAACATCAGCAAAAAAAATAGTAAAAAATAAAGAATTATGGATGCAATTAGATATTTTAATTAGTAAACATAGTGTAACATGGAAGTGGGTTAAGGGTCACTCAGGTCTTGAATTCAATGAGAAGGCTGATGAACTGGCAAGGCAATATATTGAAAGTAGTATTTAGTTTATTTTTAATTTTTCTGTATTGTAAACAGACTATAGCTAATGATTTATGGACGATAGATAAAAATATTTCTAGTATAGAATTTGAAGTTCCAGTTTTGTTTGCAAAAAATGTTATTGGAAAATTTAATACATTTGATGGTTTTGTTTCTTTAGATTTATCAAATCAAAATAATAATAAGGCACTAATAAATGTTAATATAGATAGTTTAGACTTTAATTATAAACGGTATAAAAATTTAGTACTTAGCAAAGTTTTCTTTGATGCTAAAAAATTTCCTTTCGGACTCATAGATACAAATAATTTTAAATTTGACTATGAAGATAATAAAATAAATTTGATGGGTGAATTGACAATTAAGGGTAAGAGTAAAAAAATTCCTATTGATATTGAAGTTATAAAATTAGCTAGTGAGTTAGTTCAGATAAAAAGTGAAATATCATTCTCTAGAAATGAATTCGATATTGGAATTGGTAGTTGGAAAAACACTACTATTCTTAAAGATGAAATAAGAATTAAAGCAAATATTTTTCTTTTCAAAGAATAATCTATTAAAATTAGATAGTTATTTATTTTTTATCTCTGCAGAACCATCATTAAATGTGCCAAACCACTTATCAATAGGAATAATTATATCACCAAAGTTACAATTAAAATATTTATGATGTAAATAATGCTGATAATGACCCGCCTCTAAAAAATTATTGTCATTGATCAAAATTTTATCAAAACCCGAATGTGTTAACGCTGGACCAATAGAAGCTCTAGTTATAAAAAATACAACTAATAACGGATGTGATGGTAATAATAAAAATACCAAAACTCCTGAAAAATATAAGATATGTTCTATTGGATGCATTGCTAAACCAGACCATGGCCCAGGATTTATATTTTTATGATGAACATAATGTACATACTTATAAATAGATTTTATATGTATTAGCCTATGAATTAAATAAAAATGGATCTCATGATAAACTGGTATAAATAAAACAATTAAGAAGATTGTATAAATTGGATTGGATACAAGTGAAATTGATTGAAAATAATCATTTGCAAAACAATAATAAGAAAAATACTCGTAAGCTGTCCAAATTGGAACACCACTAAATATTGTAAAAAAAATATTATCATAAGTTTGATTATTAAATAAAAATACTTTATTTTTTGATTTAGGAAACTCTGAATTATATTTATATTCTTCGTTTTGTATTTTTAAATTGTATAATAAAAAATGCAGAAGACCCCAAATACAAACTATTAATAATAGATTCCTAAAAAATATTAATAAATATAATTTGTAATTAAAGTAATAAAAGTTTTCTATCTCAGGTGTTAAGAGATAAAATATAATGGCACTTAATATTAAAAAAAATAAATTCCATGGCACGATTAAACCAGGATAAAAAAATAAATATTTAATAATTTTTATAAAATTAAGGGGGTCAGAAAAAATAGGACTAAATTGTAGTTTATAATCTGGTTTCCATCCTGTATTCCTTTTTTTATTCACTCTATAAATATATCAATATATTTCAAAAAAAACTAACCTTTAATTGCTCCGAGTGACAGACCTCTTATAAGATTATCTCTTAAAAGAATTACAATAATAATAATAGGAAAAGTTGATAATAAACCTGCTGCTGATAATTCACCCCAATTTACTGCCAAATAGCCAATATATTCAGTAGTTAAATATATAGGTAATGGAACAACATCAAAACTACCTAATGTTAAACCAAAAAATAAATCATTCCATGAAAATAAGAAAGATAATGCTGTAACGGTTACAATCCCAGGTCTAGCAATAGGCAGTATGACGGACCATATGATTCTTAATCTGCTAGCACCGTCAAGAAGAGCAGCTTCTTCAAGATCGATTGGCAGGTTCTGTAAAAAAGCTCTCATAACCCAAACTATAACAGCAAGCATTAAAAGTATATGAGCAATACTAACTCCAATATGTGTGTCTAATAAATTTATATAATTGAAGGTTTGAACCAAAGGTATTGCTATAACAATCCCAGGTAGCATTTTTGTTGATAAAATAAAGTGAGCAATTTCATTTTTGCCTCTAAAATTAAACCTAGCTAAAGCATATGCAAATGGAATACCAATAGCAAGGGCCACAGAAACCGACATTAGTGATACTATAACACTATCAAAAGTAGCTTCCCAAAAGTAATCATTTTTCAAAACTTTTAGATAATTTGAAAAAGTCGGTGAGAAAAAAATTTTTGGCGGTATAGCAATTGTATCTTTTGCATTTTTAAAAGATTGCAAAAACATCCATAAAATTGGCAAAATAAAAAAAATACTGGATATAATTAGAATAAAATAACAAATTATTTTGTTAATGTTTAAATATTTCATTAGTTTTCTTGCTCACCAATTTTTGTTCCCGCCCATCTAGTGCAAAGAATTGTAAATATTAAAATAAATATACCAATCACACTTGTTATTTCAGGTTTATACCATCTGAACGCTGTATAGTATGATCTAATAACCATAGTCTCAGTTGCATTACCTGGCCCTCCTTGGGTAATTACCATAATGCTATCAAAAGCTTTAAAAGCCTCCATAAATCTAAAAATCAGAGTTATTAAAAGTAAATTAAATAAAATAGGTAAACTAATATAGATCAATTCTTTAAATGAGTTGATACCATCTATAGAAGCTGATTCTTTAATATCTACAGGTATAGTTTTTAAACCAGCATAAATTAGGAGTAAACAAAATGGGGTCCACTGCCAAATATCAACTACTGTAATCCAAGTTAATGCTGAAGAGGTATCTGTTACCCATTCCATTCCTTCAAATCCAAAAAATTTTAGTATACTATTCAAAATACCATAAAGAGGATTGAACATTGTTCTCCAAGTTAGCGCAGATACCACTGGCATGATTGCTAAAGGAGAAATTAATATTACTAAAAAAAATGATCTTGCAATTTTAATTTGATCAAGACAATAAGCAAGTATTATTCCAAGCAAAAATGATATGGAGGTTGAGAAAAAAGTAAGAAAAATAGTATGATATACATTTTTTAAAAATCTTTCTTCTTGAATTAAATTATTAAAAACATTTAAAGAAAAAGGTATAAAATTATCACTTGCTTCATCATAAAAAGCTAGAGTAAATGTATAAATTAGTGGATATATTAAAAGAGCAAGTAAAAAGATAACAACGGGTATAGTTAATATAATCGGAAAATAAGTTTTATTTTTCATAAAATAATAACCTGCCTCTTTATTTCATGAGGCAGGTTATTAATCAATTTATATATTATAATTTAGACCAAGCATCAGCAGTAGCATTCATTGCTGACTCAGCATCTTTATTTCCTAAGATAGCTTCTTGCATTTCAGCTCTAAAAATATCTACTCTTTCAAAAAAACCTGGTGTTACTCTTGGTATTACAGCTCCGCCAAGACTTTTTTTAGCAGCATCTAGAAATTCATCACCTAACTGTTCGCTTAGACCATCAACTTCCCAAGAGGAAGTTCTTGGCCCGAGTATACCAGCTAAAGCTAGACGTGCTTGCATATCAGGTGATGTTGCCCACTGAAGAAAAAGCCAAGCTGCTTTTTTATTCTCAGTTGCTTCATTCATTGAAACTGTCCAATAATGAGAATTTGGCTTAGCTCCTTTTGGGCCAGTTGGGAAAGGAGCTACTCCGACCTTTCCTACAACCTCAGAAATAGATGCATCTTGTAATCTTGGATAAATTACGGAAGAATCTAAAAACATTGCTGCTTGACCACTGAGCATTGCTGTGTTGATTTCATCCCAATCAAAATTTGTAACTCCTGGAGGCGCTTGTTGTGCTAGTTTTACGTAAAAATCAGCACCAGCTATGCTTTCAGGACTATTGATTGCAATATCTAAATTACTATCTAGGTATTCACCACCATAAGATGCAAGATAACCTAGTCCAGGCCACCAAATAGCTGGTCCACCTCTGGTAGTAATTCCATAAGCTTTACCAGACTCAGTTATTTTTGTTGCAGCAGCAAGAAGTTCATCCATAGTGCTAGGAACTGAAATTCCTAATTCGTCCAGTATATCTTTTCTATATACTAATACTTGAGACTCAGCAGTAATTGCAATATGAGACAAATACGTATTTCCAATTACAGCAACATCTCTAGCTCCAGCAAAAAAATCATTGTATTTGTACCAATTAGGATCAGTTACGCTTGGGTCATTAATTAATGGCTCAAGATCAGCTAACCATTTTTCGCCACAAAACTTTGGCGCCTCATATAATTGTGTCATGAAAACATCAAACTTAAATGTACCTGCTTCCATATCAGCCGGAACTTTTGTTAGATATTGGTTTTCAGGTAACAATTTTAATTTAACGTCAATGCCTGTTAGTTCTTCAAACTCAGGAATTAATGGCTCGATTTGTTCTTGCCATGGATGCTTTGAAAGAAGCACGGTTACGCTTTCGCCTTCAAATTGTTTCCAATCCATATTTGCATTAGTATAGTTACTTAGATCAGCCGAAAACACTCCACTTGAAATAAAAATAAGAGAAATGAAACCAGCTAATATTTTTTTTAAAAACATAATTACCTCCCTGTATTAAATGTTTTTTAGATATGTTAAAAAATTTATTAGAAATTTAGAGACTTGGCAATTAAATTAAGATAAATTTTATTTGAAACCCATATTTATATATGAAAATTATTGAATTTCTCTCAATTTTTGTATTTTTTGTTGTAAACATTGGTATAGTAAAAATTTATGACTAAAATTTATGATTTTATAATAGTTGGGGGAGGATCTTCGGGATTAGTAACAGCAAATAAATTAATAAATAAAGGATTTAAAGTTCTTGTTGTTGAAGAAGGTACGAGGAGTAATAATTTATTTTTTTCAATGCCCGCTTATTGGGTAAAGAGATTAAATGGGAGTACCCACTTAAAATTTCATAAATCAGTTACACAAAAACAATTAAATAATCGTCAACATGACATTGCTCAAGCAAAAATCCTCGGTGGAGGATCAAGTGTAAATGGAATGGTTTATATGAGAGGTAAGCCATCAGATTATAATAAATGGGAAACTGCTACAGGAGATAAAAATTGGAATTGGCAGTCGATCGAAAAAAACTTTATTAGATTAGAAAACAATCAAAGATTTAATGGAGAACATCATGGAATTAATGGGCCATTAAACGTATCTTTTTCTGATTACGTAGCGAAAGGATCAGAATTGTATATCAAAACTATGCAAGAATTGGGTGTTCCTTACAATAATGATTTTAATGATGGTGATCAATATGGTGTGGGTCTTATGCAATACACTATAGGTAATAATAAAAGATGTGATGCAGTTTCAGCTTTTATAAAACCAATTGAAAATAATAAAAACTTAGAAATTAAACTTAGAAGTTTAGTTACAAAAATAGTTATTGAAAATAAAAAGGCTATAGGGATAGAAATATTAACAAATGGAAACATAGAGAGAGTATTTGGTGAAGAAATTATTTTAACTGCAGGCTCTTTAATAACTCCAAAAATTTTGATGCACTCAGGTATTGGAGATGAAAAGATACTAAGTATGTATGACATTCCAATTATTGAAAATTTAAAAGGTGTTGGTAAAAATCTTCAGGATCATCACGAGGTACCTGTAATAACTCATACAAAACCTGGTTTTGGCTACTTCGGACAAGATAGAGGATTAAAAATGTTGCTAAATGGTTTGCAGTATGTTTTATTTAAAACAGGGCCAGTTAATTCAATTGGTGTAGATTGTTGTTCATTTATAAATCCTGAAAATTTAAGTGATCCTGTGGACCCAAAAATAAAGTTATATTGTGTTCCTTTCCCATATACTGACAGAGATACAACAGGCGTAAAACAGGATCATGGACTCACTTTAACTCCTTGCATAATGAATCCCAAATCAAGAGGAGAAGTTACAATTACCTCAAATAATCCAAAAGATAGACCAGCGGTAAATCCTAATTTTTTAAGTAATCAAGATGATTTGGATCTTATTTTAAATGCTGTAAAGTTAGCAAGGAAAGTTTTAAAAACAAAACCTTTATCAAATATAATAATTGAGGAATCTCTTCCAGGAAATTTAATCAAAGAAGAT
Source organism: uncultured Alphaproteobacteria bacterium (assembly GCA_902625365.1). GTDB lineage: Bacteria > Pseudomonadota > Alphaproteobacteria > HIMB59 > CACPNW01. The sequence goes on along the minus strand of CACOAX010000004.1, from coordinate 49,350 downwards.
AAAGATTTGATAACATACTGTAAAAAAATGATTAAAACAAATTGGCATCCTGTAGGAACATGTAAAATGTCTGATGATAATGATGAAATGGGAGTTTTAAATACAAAGCTACAGGTTAAGGGAATTGACAAACTGAGAGTTTTTGATGTTTCAATGATGCCCAATATAGTTGCAGCTAATACAAATGCTCCTGCAATGGCAGTAGCAGATAAAGCAACTGATATTATGTTAGGAGATTAGAAGCAATTTTTTTGTTTGAGTGGTAGATATCTTTCCAAATATTATATCTCTTCATAAGTAATTCTATTTTTTCTTCTTGTGGCACAAACTGTCTAATAATTTTAATACCTTTAATTATATTTTGATCAGGAATATTTTTATCAACATACATAGCTAATCTTGAAACTCCTAATGCAGCTCCATATTCACTTTGATCGCAAACACTTAATTTTCTATTTAATAGGGATGCAAGTAATTCAATCCAAAATGAGCTTTTGGAACCCCCTCCAACCATTAATATGGTATCAAAGTCATTGTTAACTTTCAAAATAGAATTTACTCCATCTAATATTCCAAAACTGATACCTTCAATTACTGCATACTGTAAATCAGTTGCATTTGTTGTTGTTTTTATAGAGTGGAGAGAACCTCTGATATGTGGATCATTATAAGGAGTTCTTTCTCCAGACAAATAAGGTAAAAAATATGAAGAATTTTTTATAGAATTTGTATCACTGTATAAATTCTCTACATTATTAAGCGTATCAGCAATTGAAGTGTTAGTAACGGCACAAATCCAATCTAAACAATTACTAGCACTTAACATTACAGACATTAGATGCCATTTGTTTGGTAAACAATGACAAAATGAATGCACAGCATCCCCAATATTACTCAAAGGATTTTCTGTAGGAGTAAAAAAAACTCCTGATGTTCCTAGGGATATAAATGATTGATTTTCATTGATAATACCCATTCCAGTTGCTGCAGCTGCATTATCACCTGCCCCACCAACAACTTTAATATCATTAATAAAATTGAATCTGTCTTTTAAATTTTTTTTTAAAATTCCAGTCTCCTCATTTCCCTCTACAAGAGCTGGCATATGTTTTTCTTCTAAATGTGAGCAAGATAAAAGTTGATTAGACCATTTTCTTTTTTTTATATCCAGCCATAATGTTCCTGAGGCATCTGACATTTCAGAAAAAAATTCACCAGTTAGAACAAATCGTAAGTAGTCCTTAGGTAGTAAAACTTTGAAAATTTTTTTAAAATTATCTATTTCATTATTTTTTATCCAATTAATTTTTGGTGCTGTGAAACCAGGCATGGTAATATTTCCAGAAATTGATCTTACATCAAAGTTTTGTTTTTCAAATTCTTCACATTCTTGATGTGATCTTGTATCATTCCAAAGAATGCATGGTCTAATAACATTTCCACTCTTATCTATTAAAGTAGCTCCATGCATATGACCTGATATGCCTATAGATATAGTTTGTATAAATTCTTTAGGTTTTTTTAACCTTAAAGCTTCAAAGCATTCCATTGTTGAATTAATCCATTCTTGTGGATTTTGCTCACTAAAACCATCTTTTGGAGATTGTACTGTTAGACTTGAATTAGTTGTAGCTAAGATTCTCTGGTTATGATCAATTAAAATCATTTTAATTGAAGATGTACCAAGATCTATTCCAATAAACATTATGAAATTTATAACATTTATAATTTAAATTATACAAAAAAATACGAGTTATTTTTAGGTATACCTAAATATAAATGAATTTAAAATATTGAAATAATTCCGTAGCTATATGGATTTTATTAATTATTTATTAAAGATTTTTGAAAATATTATTGTAGAAGTCTTTTTTGATATTTTTATCTGCATCTAAAGTTTGCATCATTAAAACAGCTGATAAATAATTAGTTGGATCAACTAAGAAATATGTGGCTGCATAACCTGACCAACCAAATTCACCTATAACACCATATTTGTTTTGAGGTGTATTATTCATCAAAACTCTAAATCCTAGCCCCCAACCATACCCATCTAAATCATTTTCATAATTTTGATCTTTAACTGTATTTATCGATGTTATTTCAATAGGAAACAAGTTTCTACTTAATGTATTACTTCTCATAGATTGAAGAGTATCCTTATTTACCAAAGGTTTACAATTTTTATCCTCGCCATTTATTAGCATGGTGGCAAATTTAATATAATCTGTAGCAGTTGAAAATAATCCATGTCCACCTCTTGAGTAATTTTTATTATTTGGAGGATATCCATATAAAATTAGTTTTCTTGTACCTAAAGTTAGATCAGTTAATTTTGTTTGAACACTATTATATTCAAATGTTTCAATTAAGTTTGTTTTTTCATCATCACTAATAAAAAAATTTGTTTGATTCATTTCTAATGGATGAAATATATTTTCTTTTAAAATATTTAATAAACTATCTTTAGTTATAACTTCGAGAATTCTTGCTAAAATATCTATAGAAATAGAATAATGCCATTCTGATCCTGGCTCATAAAGAAGTGGTAACCCAGAAATACTATCAATTTCCTCTTCTAAACTACTTGAAGATGAATGAAACAACTGCTTATTTTCATATTCTGCTGCTAAAAAGTTATTGCTACTATTGTAAGTAAAGCCTGCTGTATGTTGTAAAAGTTGTCTTATAGTAGGAATATTATCTACTTGGATATTATCATCTAATTTACTTGTTAAAGATTTTAGTTTTTTTAATTTTTTAAAATTTGGTAAATATTTATCAATAGTATCATCAAGAGATAAAAAATTTTTTTCTATTAATTGCATTGCAGCAAAACCAACAATTGGTTTAGTCATAGACCAAATTCTATAAATAGAGTTTTTATTAAGTTTATTTTTTTGAGCTAAATCATTAAATCCGATTACCTCATGATAAAAATTATTTTTATAATTTATAATCCACTCAGCGCCGTTACATCTTCCAGCATCAATATGTTTTTGAAAATCTAATCTAACATTATCCATTTATAGATTAGATTAAACTCTTAATTTTTTCTATAAGATCTGAATTGATATTTCTGGGACCTTTATCTTCTCTATTAGTGTGTCTTCTCTGTCCTGGCAAACGTACGCCATCCAGAGATATCATTTGTGCAAAAAATTTTTCAGCATGTTCATTCCAATTTTTTCCAGCAATAAGTTCTGGTGACAAAGCCATAATAAATTCACCTCCTCGTGCAGGACCGCCATCATTATTGTCTTCTTCTTTAGCTTCAAAGCTGAATAAATCTCCTACTAAACCAGCAGCCAATAATTCAATCATCATAGCTATAGCTGAGCCTTTATAATCACCAAAAGTTAGAAGAACTCCTCCATTAGCAATTTTTGATGGATCATCAGTTTTTTCTCCTTCTTTATTTAAACCTGTTCCAAAAGGAACTTTATGACCATCTCGTGCTGCAACCTGAACTTCTCCCATTGCCATAGTAGAAGTTGCCATATCGTAAACCACAGGTGTTTTATTTTTTCTTGGCCAAGCAAATGATATTGGATTAGTTCCAAATAATGGTTTTTTTGCACCAGCTGGTGCCACACTTGGCTTATATGCAGTACAAGCAATTCCAATTAAGTTATTTTCAGCTAATGCTTCAGTTTCATGCCATAGTGCTGCAAAGTGATGAGTGTTAGCAATTGTTAAAACACCAACGCCATGTTTATTTGTAGTATTTATTAATTCAGGTAAGCCAACTTTTATTGAAACTGGAGCAAAGCCATAGTCTCCCTCTACTCGAATTGCATTTTGTGTAAGATAGGTATTTGAAGGTCGTGAAACTCCATTTACTTTCTTACTTTTTAGAGAAGCTACATAGCCAGGAATTCGAAATAATCCATGAGAAACACTTCCATCCCTCTCAGCGTGAGTTACAGTTGTAGCAACACAGTTAGCGTTAAGTTGATCACATCCATGAGCTGATAAAGCTTTGAACGCTAAATCATATATGTTTTCTAATTCTAGAGGCGTGGTATTCATTTACTTTTACAAAATAATTAATATTATTAAATAATGGATAGAGGATTATTAGAGAATTTGAAAGAGATTTTACAAGAAAGAATATCGTTTTCAGAGAGCGTAAGAAATAATCATGCAAAAGGTGAGGATGCCTATGACCCTATTCTACCTAGGGCAGTTTTGTTTCCAGAGAATAATGGAGAACTTTCAAAAATACTAAAAGTTTGTAATGAATTTAAGGTACCAGTAACTGCTTATGGTACTGGCACATCTTTAGAAGGTCATGTTGTTGGAAATGATGAGGGTTTTACAATTTCAATGGAAAATTTTAACAAAATTATTTCAATTAACGAAGCTGACTTTGATTGTCGTGTGCAAGCAAATGTAACTAGGGAACAATTAAATGAATCTTTAAAAGATAAAGGTGTTTTTTTTCCAATTGATCCAGGTGCAAATGCTTCTCTTGGGGGTATGGCAGCCTGCTCTGCTTCAGGAACAATGGCAGTTAGATATGGAACCATGCGTACTAGTGTGCTTGGTCTAACTGTTGTAATGGCAAATGGCGATATAATTAAAACAGGAAGTAGAGCAAAAAAAACTTCTGCGGGATATAATTTAACAAATCTTTTTGTTGGTTCAGAAGGAACATTAGGAATAATAACAGAGGTACAGCTGAGATTATCTCCAATACCTGAAAGTATTATGAGTGCTATTTGTCAATTTCCTAATCTTGACTCTGCTGTTTTAACAGCACAAGAAATAATTCAGTATGGTGTCCCAATTGCAAGAGTAGAATTATTAAATAAGGATCAAATGGATATAAGTATTAAATATTCAAAGTTGGAAAATTTAGAAAGTTTACCTACACTTTTCTATGAGTTCCATGGGAGTGAAATTTCAAATAAAGAATCGATTGATGTAGTTGAAGAAATTTCAAAAAATAATAATGGAAGTGAATTTAAGTGGGCAGAAAACACTGAGGAAAGAAACAAGATATGGAAAGCAAGGCATAATGTATATTATTCAGTAAAAGCTGAAGGTGATAATATTAGAGTGTATGTGACTGATGTTTGCGTACCTATTTCAAACATAGTGGAATGTATTAAATTTGCAGAAACAGAACTTAGAGACACGGGTTTGAAAGCACCAATGGTTGGTCATGTAGGTGATGGAAACTTTCATGTATCGGTTGTCTATGATCCTAGCAAAGAAAATGAATATAAATATATTAGAGCATTTAGTAATAAATTAATCGATAAAGCACTAGAAATGGATGGAACTATAACAGGTGAGCACGGTATAGGTCTTCAAAAGAAAGAGTATTTATTAAAACAACATCCAGATAATATTCAATTAATGAAATTGATAAAGAAAAGTTTTGATCCAAAAAATATTTTAAATCCTGGCAAAGTTTTAGATATGTAAATATTTATTATATTTATAAAAGTAGCTTATTTTTTATTTTAATGGTAATGTATTGTTATAATCCCAATTATGACTGATCTTGATTATTTTAATAAAAATGGTTTTATATTAAAAAAAAAATTATTTTCTAAAGATGAGATTGATAAATTAAATAATTTCGCTGACTCTAGTTATGGTAAGGAAGGTGAGGTAAAAAAAACAATAAGCACTAAAGGCAGTGCATATTTGACATTATGGAATTCCCCTCCTGATAATTTAGTAAGTACATTTTCAACTAATGAAAGAATTGTAAGGCCTATGGAAAATTTTCTAGGAGAAGAAATTTATCATTATCATTCTAAAATTATTTGGAAAAATTCTGGTGATGGAGGATTTGATTGGCATCAAGATTATGGATATTGGTATAATCAAGGGTGTTTATATTCTGATATGGGTTCTTGTTTTATAATGTTAGATAGGGCCTCAAAAGAAAATGGTTGTCTAAAAGTACTTAAAGGAACACATAAAGTTGGAAGAATTAATCATGATCCAATTTCTGAGACTGATGTACAAGCAGATTTAGAACGAATAGCTCTATTAGAAAAAAGACATGAAACTATTTACATAACTGCAGAGCCAGGAGATGTACTATTTTTTCATTGTAATCTTTTACATTCTAGCGCAAGAAATGACTCAAATTATTCTAGAAGAACCTTAATTGTTTGTTTTAATACAAAATCAAATAGTCCATATAATGAAAAAATTGCACATGCAACTTACAGTCCTTTAACAGTCTTACCATCCGACTCTATAATGAAATATAACTTTGTTTAAAATTTTAAAATTTTAAAATGTTTTACAATCATATTTATTTTTTAAGTTAGATTAAATTTATTTGTAGTTTATTTTAAATTAATTATTTTGATTATTTATATCCTCATTATATGCAAAAATTGCAGGACTACCTCCTGTATATATAAAAATTATATTATCACCTTTTTTTATTATTCCTTTTTGAACATAATCTATTAGAGCGGCAAAACCTTTTGATGTATAAACTGGATCTAAAATAATTGATTCTTTTTTTGCTAAAAGCTTCATAGCTTCTATTCCTGCTTTTGTTGTAGCACCATATTTTTCACCTACATAATTATTATCATGATTAATCATTTCATCAGTAAATTTCATATCAATATCAAGTAATTTAGCTCCTTCGTTACAAATTCTTGCTATATCTTTTTTAATATTCATTTCCCAGTAAACAGGAGAAATACCCTGGATACGAGTTGGCCAATTTAATATTTTAGCTCCTAATACACAGCCCGCTTGTGTCATATTAGCTGCAGTTACAAACAAATGATCTGCCATAAAATTTTGTTCTTTCATTTGTAAATCAATTTCAACCATCGCATTTGTATAACTAATTCCAGCAAGTGTTGTATCCTCTTTTCCAAATCCTCCGTATATTAATAAAGGCTTTCGACCCTCTTTTATTAATTCTTTATATTTTCTATCTAAATGTGTTGGTATTTCTTCTAAATTTTCTCCTTTAACAACCTCAACGTTAGCTCCCAAAATATTATATATTAAAAAATTACCCTGCATTAATTTACCTTTTATTCCGTGCATTAATACTAGGTAACTATCTAAATTTAGTTTATTCGCTGCAGCTACAGCTTGACGACAAAAATTAGATTGAGACGCTGCTCCAGTTAAAATACAATCATAATCTCCAGATAAAGTTTTAGCCATTATAAATTCTAGATGTCTTGTTTTATTCCCTCCAAAAGCTAGTGCTGTGCAATCATCTCTTTTTATATATAAATTTATATTTAACTCTTTAGAAATGTTAGGAGCGTATTCAAGAGCAGTTGGAAGCTGAGCCAAATAAATTCTTGGAATTTTATTTATTTTTGTTGCTAATTCTTCAGCTGATAACGGATTAAATTTACTATGCATTTATTGTTTAAAGATTTTTTTTTAAGATTAATGACTATGTCTTTTTACTTCTGAACCTCTTTTACCAATTAGAAAATCAAGATCTGCACCTTTGTCAGCTTGCATTACATGATCTATATACATTTTTTGATAACCTCCAGAAATCTTAGGTAAAATTGGTTTATAATTATCTAAACGATTTTTAATTATTTCTTCATCAACCTTTAAATTCATAGTACCTTCATTGACATCTATTTCTATTAGATCACCATTTTGAACAGCTGCTAAAGGCCCTTTTATAGCTGCTTCAGGAGCAGTATGAAGGATCACTGTTCCATATGCTGTTCCACTCATTCTAGCATCAGATATTCTAATCATATCTCTCACACCTTTTTTTAAAACTTTTTGAGGCAGTCTCATATTTCCAACTTCTGCCATACCTGGATAGCCCTTGGGTCCACAATTTTTCAGAACTAAAATACAATTTTCATCTACGTCTAAATTAGGATCATCAATTTTTTCATGAAATTCTTCAACACTTTCAAAAACAACCGCTTTGCCAGTATGTTTCATTAATTCAGGTGATGCTGCAGAAGGCTTAATTATTGCTCCATTTGGAGCAATGTTTCCTCGGAGAATTTTTATTCCACCGTTTGAAGTTAAAGGATTTTCAAACTCTTTTATAACTTCGTTGTTCCAACACTTAGCATCTTTATTGTTTTCTCCAATTGTTTTTCCATTAACTGTCATTTCATTTTCTTTTAATAATTTTTTTTCAAGCAATCTTTTAATAACTACTGGGACTCCACCAGCATAATAGAAGTCCTCCATCAAATACTTACCAGATGGTTGCAAATTAACTAAGGTTGGAATTCCATCTCCATATTTATTCCAATCATCTAAATCTAGATCTATTTCAAGTCTGCCTGCTATAGCTGCTAGGTGTATAACTGCATTTGTTGATCCTCCAATTGCTCCATTCACTTTTATTGCATTTTCAAAAGATTCTTTTGTAACAATCTTTGACATTGTTATATTTTCTTTGACCATTTCAACTATCCTTTTTCCAGACATATAAGATAAAGCATATCTTCTAGAGTCAACAGCAGGTATTGCTGCATTACCAGGTAGTGACATACCAAGTGCTTCGACCATTGATCCCATTGTTGATGCAGTACCCATTGTCATGCAGTTCCCTTTTGATCTGCTCATTGATATTTCTGCATTAATAAAATCTTCTTCTGTAATTAAACCTGCATTTAGATCTGCATCAAGTTTCCAAACACCAGTTCCAGAACCTATTATTTCACCTTGATGATGACCATTAAGCATTGGTCCACCTGAAATACCTATTGTGGGCAGATCAACACTCGCGGCACCCATCATTAATGAAGGTGTTGTCTTATCACAACCCATTAACAATACGACTCCATCAATTGGATTGCCTCTTATTGCTTCTTCAACATCCATGCTTGCTAAATTTCTAAACAACATGGCAGTAGGTCTTAAATTAGACTCACTTGCTGAAAAAACAGGAAATTCTAGAGGGAAACCCCCTGCTTCATAAACCCCTTTTTTAACTGACTCAGCGATTTCTCTAAAATGACCATTACAGGGTGTTAATTCTGACCAGGTATTACAAATTCCAATTACAGGACGCCCATCAAATAAGTGATTAGGATGACCTTGATTTCTCATCCAGCCTCTATGAATAAATGTATCTCTTCTATGTGACTTAGAATTGTACCAATCAGAAGATCTAAATTTATTTTTTTTATTCATGAATGAAAGTTTTAGCTAATTAAAGTAAAAAATCAAATTTTAAATTTATTATCTTCAATACCGGGAGTATTAACATTTAATGCAAACAAACTACCATCATATTTATTTTTATCTGAATTAATAGCAGTAGTAATAAACAGAGTTTTGAGATCATTTCCTCCGAAAACACAATTTGTTACATTTTCAACAGGTAGCTCGTATATTTGATCAACCCTACCTTTAGGATCAATTTTTACAACACACGATCCACCCCAACGACAATTCCAAATAAAGCCTTCACTATCAATAGTTGATCCATCAGGAGTACCTCTATCAAAATTAAAAAAAATTTTTTTATCTGATAATATACCTTCATCTAGGTTGAATTTATATTCAAGTAATGAGCCATCTACTGTATCTGCAAAATAAAATTTTGTATTATCTGGACTCCATACGAATGTATTAGGTATACCAAGATTTTTTTCAACAATATTTAATTGATTACCTGATAGACAGTATAAGCTACCAGATTTAATATCTAAAGATTTAGCACTTCCATCTTTATTAAAGTTATTTTGCATTGTTCCAAACCAAAGTCTCCCATTAGCATCAGATGCACCATCATTAGACCTATTTGTTGGAATATCATTTTCTATATCAATAATTTTTTCATAACTATTGGTATTAAAGTCAAATTTGTTTACACCATTGTTTGATACTAAAGCAATTTCATTATTAGATATTATCGAAGAAGCTGTAACAAATTCAGGTAAATCAAAAGTTTCTAATTTATTGGAATATAAATCCATTTTAAATAAAACTGATTTTGGCATTATATCTAACCAATATATACAGCTATTAACTGACGACCATGTAATTCCTTCGCCTAAACTATTTTTTACATCTTTAAATAATTCAACCTTGCTCATTGATAAGATAAATATAATAAAATTAAAAAAATATGAAGATGAGTTTAAAGATAATGTGCTTTATCTTTTATTCGAGCCATCACTTCTTTAGTCGCTTCCTCAGACCCATCATGAAAAGTTCCCATTAGTTTATCTAGGAAGCTAGTATTTCCACCAGAGTAATTACATTCAAAATACTTATGATGAATGTAATGCATATAGTCACCAGTTGGAATTGTTACACCATTTTTAAAAGTCATCTTTTCGTATCCTGTATGACCAGGCGTAGGTGCCAAACCAGCATGAAAAACATGATACATTGCCACCAAAGGATGTGAAGGAATGATCCAGTGAATAAGAATACCGGAAAAATATAGTATATGTTCAATTGGATGCATAGACATACCGGACCAAGCGCCTGTATTAGTGTTACGATGATGCACTTTATGAGCAATTTTATAAAGTGGTGCCCAATGCAATAATCTATGAGTTAAATAAAAATGTGCATCCCTTATAAAAGGAACTAGGAAAAACATAAAACAACAATAAATGGGATAAGCTTCCCAACTTACATATGGTATTATTTGATTAGCAAATGCCCAAAAGGTAATTACTTCATAAGCTGTCCAAAGCGGAATTGCGCTACAAAAAGTATAAAATAAATTATCTTTTGTTTGATCATTGAACAAAAATGTTGAGTTATTTTTTTCCAAAGGTCGCGGATTATACTTAAACGAAGTTCCTTGTGTTTTTAATCTTAGATGAAAAAAACCTGTCCATAAAAGTATAATTGCTGCATTTCTTAAAAAAATAAAAGATATCCATCCTACTTCAAAAGTCTTCATGCTTTCCAATGAAGGTGTTAGAAATAGATAGGTTGCTACTGTTATTGCCCCAAAAACAAATGTCCATGGGAAAAATATTCCTGGAAACTTAAAAAAATATTTTAACAATCTTATTGGATTATAAAAAATTTCTTTAGGAGGATTTATACTTATAGTACCAAAAGGTTTCCAATGACCTCTTTTGTCTCTTGTACCATAATTTTCATCATTTAATTTGTCTTTATTCACAACTATCCTCTTTTTTCTAATTTATTTAAAAATATATCTAGTTCATTTTCATTAATTTCTACAATATTTTTTTTCTCAGGAAAAGCACCAGTATGAACATCATCATAAAATTCTTGAAAGGCTGACTCTCTTTCTTTTTGAAGTCTTCCAAATTCTTGTTGAAAATCTCTATATTTTTTTGCGTGTCGAGGTATTTTACCTTTTGTAGTTCCTAATATGTCGCATCCGAAAACATATTCAGCATCGCAACCAGGCCCGCTTCCCATTGACATAACTATTGGTTCCACTTTTTTTGAAATAACCTCTGCAATTTTATATGGCACACACTCCATTTCTATAGCAACCCCTCCAGCATCTTGAATTTTTAAACACTGATCATAAATCCACATAGCTTCTTTAGCTGTTTTGCCTACTGCTACGAAACCTCCAGTCCAAGTCCGTTTGGGTGGGACCAAACCGACATGGCCCAAACAAGGAATTCCCTCCTTGAATAATTCTCTTATTAAATCAAAACGTGTATTACAATAAAGCATGTCAAAACCATGCTCTAATATTTTAAATGAAAACTTTTTAGCTTCATCAATTGTTGGTATCAAACTGTCGGGAGCGCCGCAGTGCATGAATGCGGTAGGAGCAGCTTCTCTCATTTTAACTAGTTGTTCAAAATTTGGATGGTCATCATCATTTTTGAACTTGCCTGCTAAACCAGTTGCAAGCATCTCAAACCCAACCTTATCAGCGGCTAATGCTTCTTCTTCGTTTTTAATTAATATACAGACTAATTTTTGTTTACCTTTAAGACTTTGTAAGTCCTTAACGGTAATTTTTTTTTTCATCACTAATTAGTATTTGGTAACTCAACATCCAAATAATAATTTTTATCTTTTGCTTGTTTAAAAATAGCAGGAATAATTTCTTTGTAAGCATTTATAACACCGTTTTTTGGTGTTGGCATTTGATCTTTAACTATTTGGTGAAAAGCTTTGAGGTTATGACAAGGAATTTTTGGGAACATATGATGTTCGATATGATATTCCATGTTTGAGTATAAGAAGCTAAAAAAAGGATTTACTATAACAGTTCTTGTACTTTTTCTATGATCTTTAACATTATCAGCTAGTCCAGCATGTTGCGTCATTCCCAAAAGCATTAAAATTGTATTGCCATAAAATGGAGGTAATATTAGCATGATTATTGGCAACCATGATTGTAATAAAACTGAAAATAAAATTACAAGCAACCAGAAACCAACATATAATCTTGAACTATTTACAATTTTTTTTATTTCTTTTTCAGGTACAGTGACTTTTACAACTGGAGTAATTATTCCAATTGAATGTTTTATAATTTCAAAGTGAGTAAAATGTCTTATTTTTTGAATATTTAATATTGGACCAAGTGGTAAAAAATTTAAGAGAAATCTAATTGGCTCTGTTGGTTTAGGGCTATTATTTTCATAATCATATACTTCCTCATGAGTAAAAATTGTGTAGGTATGGTGATGAAAATGACTCCACTTCCATCTAACTGCTTCAAAACCACCAAGCAAAGAAGTTATATGATAAAAAAATTTATTTAACGCTCTTGTTTTAAAATATGTTTCGTGATTTGTTTCATGTTGAATGCTAATGATTTTACAATAGAAAATATTTCCATAAAGTAGAAGAGCAGGAATTGACCACAAAGTACCCCAACTTACAATACAAAGATATCCGGTTAATATTAGAGCAACAATAAATACAAATATATCTATTAAACCTTTTAAATCAGATCTCTTAGAAAGTTCCTTTAAGGTTTTCTTATCTATTTTTGATTTATACCAAGAATTTAAATCAACATCACCTGCAAACATAAATCAAAATCTTTCCGAAAGCTTTAAAAATTTTTCAAATTCACCATCATCGATATTAACTGTAATTTTAGGATCATTAAATTTTTTGTTTACTGTATCATCATGAAACTCTTTGAATGCACTTACTCTTTCAACTTGTAGTTTTGCAAATTCTTTTTTAAAATCCCTATAAATACGAGCATGTCTTGGAATTTTTCCCTGAGTATATCCGAGAACATCATTTGCAAATAAATATTGTCCATCACAGCCAGAACCACTTCCCATTGAAAGCGTCATAATATCAACTTTTTTTGTAATAACTTCAGCAACTTTTGGAGGAACTACTTCTAGCTCAACTCCAATAGCTCCTGCTTCTTGTAACTCTAGGGTATGTTCTAAAATTCTAACTGCTTTATCAGCAGTTTTGCCTTGTGCAACAAATCCACCAATCCAAGTAGCATTTCCTGGAACTAATCCAACATGACTATTTATTGGCACATATTCGTCTCTTAATGCTCTAATCCATTTATAACTCCAATTACCACCATAGATTACATCTGCACCAATTTCTAAATATTTATGTGATAGTTTCATTGCTTCATACTCGGAAGCTACTCTTACTGCGCCTCCAGATTGCATAAAGCAGGTAGGTGCAGCCTCACGAATTCTTTTAAGTTCATCAAAAGAATTATAAATACCAAATTGTGGAGCATCATGAGAGGTGCAAATCATGTCGATGCCGGCTTCTTCAGCTGCCGCAGCTTCATCAGCATTATGAACAAACATAACACTAAGTTGTCTTTTGCCTTTACATTGCAGGTAATCGTAAACTGTCAGTTTTTTTCTACTCATGATATCTCTAAAAATCTTTATTCTATCTTAATGAAAATTTTATCATTATCAACTTTTACTGGGTATGTTTTTAAATCCTCACACGCTGGAGGGCTTAAAGCTTCTCCGGACTTTATATTAAAAATACCTTGGTGCATTGGACATTCGATTTCATCGTCCATAACAAGGCCGTCTTCAAGATGTACTGCTTCATGTGTACACATTCCGTCAGTTGCATAAAAACCATCTGTTAATCTGTATACACAAAATGTTTTATCTTGGTGATCAAATCTAATTAGATCTTCTTCTTCTATACTACCTGTTGAACCTACTTCTATCCAATTTTCTTCCGACATATTTTCTATATAATGTCTATTTTCTGAAAATAAATATAAAATATTTAAATTATTATTTTTGCATAAGTTTATTTAATTTTTGAGTTTTATCTGCAAGAATCTTTGTATCTACTATGGTATTATTCTCACTTAATTTAGACGTTATTCTGATGTCACGACCAACTTTTCCTACAATCCCTAAACCGCATGCGCCTTGTATTTTTTTATTTTTTAGAAAAAAATATATTATACCATTGTTAATATCATTGCCTCTTTCAACTATTTCATCAAAGTCATCACAAATACCCGTTAGCTGAAGATTTAAATTAAATTGATCAGACCACATCCAAGGAATTGAAGAGTATTCCGTTTTTACTCCAGCAATATTTTTTCCAGCACATATTCCATGATTTTGTGCATGTTGATAAGACTCAAGTCGAATATTTCTTTCATATAATGGATGATAAAAATTAGATACATCACCTGCTGCATAAACGTCTTTAATGGAAGTTTCACAATATTGATTAGTTACTATACCATTATCAAGTTTTAAATTTGTATTTTCAAATAATTTAACAGAAGGAGTTGATCCTATACCTGCAATTACAAAATCTGTTTCTATTAACGAATTGTCATTTAATAAAATTTCATAAATGCCATTTTTTTTGATTATTTTATCTATCTGTTTATTTAATATTATTTCATTACCATGCTCTATGTGGGTTTTTTGAACAAGGTCAGCAATTTGTTTAGGAATAATTCTTCCCATAAGTTGATTACCGATTTCGATAACAGTTACTTTCTTTTGCAACTGAGATAAAGATGAAGCAATTTCTAAACCGATGAAACCGCCGCCAATAATAGTTACTTTATTTTTATTTAAAACTTTTTTCTTAATTATTTTTGCCTCTTCTAGATTTCTTAGATAATAAATATCATCGGTTAAATTATTATCTACACTAAGTTTTTTATTTTCAGAACCTGTTGAAATTAATAAGGTATTATAAGAGTATACATCATCATTTTTTGTAAAAAGTTTTTTATTTTCAAAATCAACTTTATTAATTGACACATATTCAAAATCTATATTTTCATTTTTTAATACATCACCAGAATGAAAATAAAGATTTTCTTCATTTTTTCTATCTAACAAAAAATCTTTCGATAAAGGAGGTCTTTCGTATGGTAATAAATTTTCTTCACCTAAAATTTTAATATTTGATTTTAAATCATTTTGTCTAATTTCTCTTGCGGCATAAATTCCAGCTTGACCACCTCCTAAAATTATAATGTTATTTTTCACTTAGTTTAGGCATTGCTTGGAACAGATAAAGGAATTTGATAGTCTGGATTTTTTGCTTGTTTTATAAGCGCAGGAATAATTTCTTTATAAGCTCCTATTAAACCTTTTCTAGCAGGTGGTAATTGATCTTTAATCATAGCATGAAGTTTAGGCAGATTATGTGAGGGAACTTGAGGGAACATATGGTGTTCAACATGATATTCCATATGCCAATATAAAAAACTTAAAACTGGGTTTAAATATACAGTTCTGGTTGTATACCTATGATCTCTTTTATCTTCTCTAAGGCCTGCATGTTGTGTAAGACCCATAAGCATAACAAGAGTTTTTCCGTAAAAATTAGGTAATAAAACATATAATACTGGAAGCCAGCTTTGAAGATATATTGAAGAAACAATACTGATCACCCATATTGAGAGATGACTCCACGCGGATAATCTGCATTTCCATCTTTCCTTTTCAGGAATACATACTTTCATTACATCTGTAGTCACACCAAATGCGTGCTTTATAGTTTCCCATTGAAGAGAATTTTTAAAGAAAATAAAACCTGAAAATGGAATATAGTGGGAGAAAAATACAATTAGGTCAGTTGGTTTTTTTACATGTATTTCAAAATCTACAGGATCATTAAATTGTGTGTATGTGTGATGATGATAATGAGAATATCTCCATCTTATAGGCTCGAAATTATCCATGAAACTTGCAATATAATAAAAAAAATCATTCCAAAATTTAGATTTAAAAGCAGTTCTGTGACCAGTTTCATGCCAGATAGCATCACTACATCCCCAAATATTTCCGTATATTATAAAAAATAATAAAGACCAATAAGTGCCCCATGTGACATATGCAAGATATCCAAAAAGAAATAGAGATGAAAAATAAATAATCATATGCTTAAAACCCTGCCAATCAGATTTCTTGCATAATTGCTTGAATTCTTTTTTATCTATATTTGCTCTATACCATTTGCCTAAATCTACTTCCATAATCAAAAATAACACTTTTCGATAATCTTATAAATATAAAAGTTGCTATAAATTAGTAATTAAGTGCGACTATTTTATCTATCCAAAGTAATTCGAATTTAATTTGTAATAAGTTCTTTAATACTTTAATTTAATTGTATTATTGATTTATTTACTTATAAAATAAATCATAAATTATTTGGAGGAATTATGAAAAAAATCTTTGCAATCATTGCTCTATTTTTTGCTTTTGCATCTACTTCAGCAGTAGCAAAAAATGATTACAGCTGTGATAAGAAATTTATATTTTTCCCAGGCGGACCTGAAGGTGGTCCATTTGGAACTATTGTTTATAATGGTGCAGTAGCTGCTGCAGAACATACAGGTTGCGACGTAGACTATTACTGGTCACAATGGAACTCAGAAATCATGATTAAACAATTTAAAGAAGCTGTTGCTTTACAGCCTGATGGAATTGCAATCTATGGTTTCCCAGGTGACGCTGCAATGAGACCTATCATTCAAGAAGCTAGAGAAATGGGAATAGTTATTACTACTATGAACACACCTCTTCCTGACCTTGAGTCAGAATATAAAACTGAAGGATTTGGTTACGCAGGTGCAGATTTGTTTGATGCTGGATTTAATCTAGGTAAAAAAGCTGTTGAGGTTTGTGGTCTACAAGCTGGAGACAAAGCTTTTATCTGGGGTCTTGCAAGTATGCCAAATAGAGGAGAAAGAACTAAAGGTGCAATAGCAGGAGTTGAAGCAGCTGGCGTAGAAGTTGTTTATCAAGAAATTCCTGATAACGTAAATTCAGATGCATCACAGGGAACTCCTATGTACGTAGCTACTTATAGTGCAAATCCTGATATCAAATTAGCAATCACAGATCATGGTGGATTAACTGCAAGCTTACCAACATATATGAAGGCTGCAGGTCATGGAACTGAAGAAGTATGTGGTGCTGGATTTGATTTATCAGCTCCTATTGTTGATGGAATTAATTCTGGTTACATTGATGTTGTAATTGATCAACAACCATTTATCCAAGGTTATATGCCAATTGTTCAGTTGTTCCTAAGTACAAAATATGGAATGGCTGGATTAGCTATGGATACTGGTGCTGCATTTGTAACAGCTGATAACGTAGACGCTGTTGCTCCATTAGCAGCAGTACAAATCAGATAAATTAAATATTATAACCTGCCTCATTTTGTAAGGCAGGTTTATTTTTATGACTGAAGAACTTTTAAAATTACAAAATATTTATAAAAACTTTGGAAACGTTAAAGTTTTAAAAGATGTCAATATCAAAATAAATAAAGGTGAAGTAGTAGCTTTAATTGGTGATAATGGGGCTGGCAAATCAACACTTATAAAAGTTATAACTGGAGTTCACAGCCCAAACTCAGGAAAAGTTTTTTTTAAAGAAAAAGAAGTTCAAATTAAATCAGTCGCCCAATCAAGAAAAATGGGTATTGAGGCCGTATATCAAGAAAGAGCGCTATGTGATCAGCAAGAATTATTTAGAAATATTTTTGCAGGAAGAGAAATTACTAATTCATTTGGTTTTTTAAATATAAAAAAACAAAGAAAAGAAGCAGAGAAAATATTACGAGATTATATAGGATTTACGTCTAAAGCTATAACTGTGGACTCACCAGTAATGGGTTTATCAGGCGGAGAAAAACAAGGTGTTGCTTTTGGTAGATCCTTATACTTTAATTCTGATTTGATTGTATTAGACGAACCTACTATGGGTTTATCAATTCAAGAAACAGAAAAAGTGCTTAACTTTGTTAAGGGTTTAAAAAATGAAAATAAATCAGCCATTTTTATCGATCATAACATAATACACGTTTACGGAGCCGCAGATAGGTTTATTATTTTAGATAGAGGTGAAGTTGTTGGAGAGTTTAACAAAGAAGATATTTCTAGAGAAGAACTAGTTCAAAAAATGATTCAACTTCATGAGTCAGGAAAAATTAAGGTTGAAGATTAAATGAGTAGTTTATTAAATAGTTATTTTGTAAAAACACACAAACTAGAAATTAGTATTACAATAATTGCCATAGTGCTTTTCTTAATTTATTTCTTAGGCGCGCCTCATGTGTTTACTAGATTTCCAATTTATAGAGCTTTCATGCAATCAATGCCTTTTTTTGGCATTATTGCTATATCAGCAACGTTTGTTGTTACACTTGGTGAAATTGATCTGTCATTTCCATCAATAGTTGGAATTACTTCTCTTATATTTGGAATCATAATGACATCTACTGATGGCAACTTTTTCATTGCATTTATATTAGCAACTTCACTTGGGATGTTTGCTGGATTAGTAAATGGATTACTTGTTACTAAAATTGGTATACCTTCAATAGTTGCCACTATAGGTACATTATTTTTTTGGCGCGGATTGGTTAATGTAATTTCCCAAGGTAGTGGAATTGCAATCGTCGATGTGGCAGATGGAACCTGGCATCATATGATATTTGTTGAAAAATTATTTGGAAAAATTCCAATGCAATTTATTTGGTTCATTGTATTAACTGGTTTGATGCAATGGGTTTATCGATACCATAAATTTGGCAATCATATTCACTTTGTAGGTGACAACAAAGCAAGTGCTCAAATGATGGGAATTAATGTTGATAATGTCAAGATTATTGCTTTTGTTCAACTGGGATTCTTCTCTGCTTTAGCAGGAATTTTTACAATGTATGAAATGTTATATTTCTGGCCAACACAAGGTGAGGGCTTAATGTTAACAACTCTAGCAGCTGTCTTTGTTGGTGGTACATCAGTCTTTGGTGGTAAAGGTACTATTTTTGGAACTTTTATTGGAGTATTAATTATTGGTTCATTAGAATCAGGAATAGTTGCTTTAGGTTTATCTGGTTTTTATGTAAAATTCATAAATGGACTCATGATTACAGTTGCCGTGACAGTTTACGCTCTTATACAAAGAAGAAAAAATTAATAAGTAGCCCGACCTCCACTCAAATCAAAAGTTGAGCCTGTGGTATAAGAATTTTCTTCAGAAGATATCCATGCAACTAAGGAAGCTAATTCTTCAACTAACACAAATCTATTTCTAGGAATTTTTGATAACATATAATCAATATGTTCTTGCGTAATTTGATCAAAAATACGTGTCTTAGCAGGTGCAGGGGTAACACAATTCACTGATATATTGTTTTCAGCTAATTCCTTTCCTAAAGATTTAGTAAGAGCAATGACTCCTGCTTTTGCTGCACTATAAGGCATTGCATTAGGATTACCTTCTTTACCAGCTATCGAGGAAATATTAACTATACGTCCATAATTATGTTTTATGAAATGAGGAACTATAGTTTTGCAACAATAAAATACCCCGCTTAGATCTATGTCTATAACTTTTTGCCATTCCTCAAGTGGATAATCCCATGTCTTAAAGTTTGGTCCAGCTATTCCTGCATTATTTATTAAAATATCAATTTTTTTTTCATAAGAAAGACTTTCAGCAAATGCATTCTCTACACTATTATAATTTGAAACATCAACTTCAATTTTTTGAGTATTTTTTAAATCAACCTTATTTAAATATTCTTTATCTTTGTCCCATATTAATACTCTTGCACCTGACTCTAAAAATCTTTTTGTAATTGCTAACCCAAAGCCTTGTGCTCCACCAGTTACTATTGCTACTCTATTTTCTAAATTAATTTTATTCATTTTATTTGCTCTAAAATATATTCAGCTGAACTGACACGGTATTCACCATCATCTTCAACAAACTTTTTAATAATCATATTATTCTCAATGATCATAGCAAACCTTCGACACCTAAAACCCATATAATTTTTTGTCTTATCAGATATCAAGTCAAAATACTTTGTAATATCAGCATTCCCATCTGCAATTCCATTGATTTTTTCTCCATCTGTATAACTCACTAACCAAGATTTCATCACATGTTCATCGTTTACTGAGAGACAATAAATTCCGTCAATTTTATTATTTATAAATGAATTATATAATTTTATATAACCTGGAAGATGTTTCTCAGAGCAAGTTGGTGTAAATGCACCTGGAACACCAAATAGGATAATTTTTTTATTTATGAATTCATTTTTTAATGAAGTTACGAATGATACTCCTTTTTTAATAATAGGAACTTTAAAATCATCAATAATTATATTTTTCATTTAACTTTATTATATGTTTCAAATATTTGTTTCTCAGTCAATATTTCATTCATTACTATGCCTTCAGGAAACTTTGAAGAGTAAAATGCATTAAAAGGTATGCCAAATTTATTATATTTTTTTAAAAATTTATTTATTTTTTCATTTGGTTGTGTCCAATCAGCTTTTATCAATGTCACTTCTTGTGAATCAAAAAATTCAGAAATTGTTTCTGAGTTTAAAACATTGATTTTATTAAACTTACAGGTTATGCACCAATCAGCCGTTATATCTAGAAAAACAATTTCGTTATTAGCTATTATTTCAGGAATACTTTTTGAGTTAAAATCTAACCAATTATTACTTTTATAATTTTCTTCATTAAATTTTTGAAACGAATTTAAGTATGGAGTTAAAAAGAAAATAATTATTAAAGAAATAATTAAGGGAATTTGGTAAATTCTAAATTTTAAAATTGCTGATATTAAGATTAATAAAAAAGTAAATGTGACTATAAATAAATAATTAAAATAATTACTTAATATACTTAATAGCCAAACTATTGTTATTAATAATAAAATAGATAAAAAATATTTAAAATAAGTCATCCATTTTCCAGATCGAGGTAGGAAGGAAATTAAACCTGGAAAAAAGGCTATAAACAAATAAGGTAAGCTCATTCCTATACCCATAAAACAGAATATTAAAAATAAATATGTTGTTGATTGAGTAAATGCAGCAGTTACAGCTGTTCCTAAATAAGGTGCAGAACAAGGTGTAGCAAGCAGTGTAGCAAAAAAACCATTAAAAAAATTCTTTGTATAAAATTTATTTCCTGAGTTTAAAATATTAGATGAATATAAAAAACTTGGTAAATTTATTTGGAAAAAGCCGAGTGTGTTCAAGAAAAACATTGATATAATCACCAAAATAAACATTAAAAAGTATGGTTCTTGGAATTGCATGCCCCAAGATATTGAAATATTGATTTGTTTCAGGATAGCAAAAAATGCACCAAGTATTAGAAAAGAAGTAATAATACCCAATACAGTTATAAAAAAACTACTTTTTATATTTTTATCTTCAGTATTAATTACAGATAATAATTTTAAAGATAACACAGGAAATACGCATGGCATAAGATTTAAAATAAAACCTCCTAATAGTGAAATTAAGAGTAAGTATATAAGACTATTGTTTATAGAAATATTTTTATCTACATTTTTAATTTCTACACTTTTTTCAATTTTAAAACTGTGATTGTTATCATAAAAAAATATTTCTATTGGAAATTTTTTTTCATTAAATTGATCAGCATCATAATATAACGAGGTATTCAGTTTTTGGAAATCAAGGGAATAATTATTTATTGGTTCGACAACTGGTAATCCAAATGGTGTGTGAATAAAAATTTTTGGATCATCAAAAAAAGAACTAGTTGATATTTCTATATCAAAAATAACGTTATTATTATTTTCAATAGCCTTAAGTGAGAAATTAGAAATAGGTGTAAAATCTATATTATTGTTTAACGTAGTAGAAAGAACTTTTTCAATATCAAAAAAATAATCTGTGTAAGCACCATCTCCAGATGGTAAGTTTAAAAATATATCCGCATTACCTGGAATACATATATCTCTACAAACTAAATAATTAATATTTAAATTTAAATTTGTTTGTTTTTGATTATCTTCAATATCTACAATCATAGGGAAGATAACTTTATCTTTATATCCGATTGATTTTAAACCTAGTATTTCAAATTCTATTGGCTCTGGCCATAATATTTTAATATCTTTCACATTTGAGGAATTATTCCATAAAATCTTTTGAGGGAAACCTCCCCCTCCAGGAGATTTCCAATATGTTTTCCATTCATCTTCTAGTTCATATTCTAATGCTAAAATTAATTGATTATTGTTATTTGATGCAGTCAATGGTGAAATTAATCTAACTTTTGATTTTTCACTAATTGCCCAATCTGAAGATAAGGAGTATCCAACTGTGCTAAATAGTCCAAGAGCAAGTATTATTGCAATTTTTAAGAGATTTATAACTTTTATTACCTTGTTCATATAAAATAAATCAATACAATATTGAAAAATATAAATTAACGAAAATATATATACTATATGAATTTAACTGGTCAGTTCTTAATTTCAATGCCTTCATTAGAAGATGATAGATTTGAAAAAACGGTAATTTATATGTGTGCTCACTCAAAAGATGGAGCCATGGGTATAATAATCAACAAAAAAATTGATTATGACCTTTACCCTGATTTGCTTGAACAACTAGGTATAGACAAGCCATTAGAAGATAAGAAACTTTATATTCGCTATGGTGGCCCTGTTGAAAGTGGTAGGGGTTTCGTTTTACATTCTGATGAAGTAATTCAAAAAGAAACTCTAACAATAGATAAAGGTGTTGCGTTAACTAGTACTTCAGAATTTTTTGAGGACCTTTCTAAAGGTAATGGTCCAAAAAATAGTATTCTAGCCCTTGGATATGCAGGATGGGGTCCAGGACAAATTGAAAAGGAATTAGCGTCAAACAGTTGGATGACGCTAAAAGCAAATAGTGATTTTATTTTTGATGAAAAAGTTAATAATAAATGGAAAGATGCATTTAATTTATTGGGAATAGATGCAAGTAAACTTTCAATATTTTCAGGTAGTTGTTAATTATAGAATAATATCAAAAACTCTTTCCTTATCTTTTTCTAAAACTTTTTTTATTTTAAACTTTGCAGTTTTTGTAAGTTTCATACCTTTATTAGTCACAAATGATTTCATTTTAATTACTTCTTTTTCAGGCATTTTTCTTTCATATTTTAAAATATGTTTCTTTCCACTAATCATAAATGCTGTCTTCATATTTTATCTCCTTTAATGTTTAAGAGAGGTAAGATTACCTCTCTTAATTTTTTGTATAAGTATTAATCTCTAATTGAATAAGCTACCACTCCAACTTCAGCTTTATCAGTACCAAGTTTTTCAGCTTCTTCACTAATTCTTAATCCCATAATATTTTTAATTAAATATATTACAATATATGAAGAAACAAAAACAAAGATACACACTGATGCGACACCCAGTAATTGAATTGAGTATGATGCATCAGGATTAGTTAGAGGGACAACTAATGTTCCCCAAATACCAGCAAACATATGTACGGGTATTGCACCAACAACATCATCTAGTTTTAATGAATTTAAAAAATTAGTTCCATAATACATTATTACTCCACCAACTGCTCCAATTCCAATAGCAAGCAATGGACTAGGCATTAATGGCTCAGCTGTTATTGAAACTAAACCAGCAAGTGCTCCATTAAGCATCATGACAATATCAGTTTTTCCACCAATTAATCTTGTTATTGCTGCGCCAGCCATACATCCACCACAAGCTGCAAGTTGAGTGTTCATGAAGATTTTTGACATTGCCGTTGCATCTTCATAAGAGCCTAATGCAAGTTGTGATCCACCATTAAAACCATACCAACCCATCCATAAAATAAATGTTCCTAATGTAACTAAAGGAATTGATGATGGAGCAAATGGAGCCATATTAGCTGGTTCTCCACTCGCACTGAATCTTCCAAGTCTTGGACCTAAAAGAATTACTCCTGCTAAAGCTGCGGAACCGCCACAAGCGTGGACTAATGTCGAGCCAGCAAAATCTGCAAAACCTAGGGCGTCTAACCATCCTCCACCCCATTCCCAACCCATTTGAATTGGATAAATTACTCCTCCAAGAATTGCAGCAAAAGTGAAGAAAGGCCAAATTTTTATTCGCTCTGCAACAGCACCAGATACAATTGAAACAGTTGCACAAACAAATAAAGCTTGAAAAAACCAGTCTGAGGCATCTGAATAACCTGTTTCCATAGATGAATTATCAGTCCATATAGATGGTTTACCAACATAACCTCCTTCAGGTACAGAATACCCAAGATTATATCCAATTAAATAGAAAACAATTGAAACAATTGCGAACTTTCCAATATTTTTAGCAGCAATAGTTGATACACTTCTCGTTGTAACTAAACCTGATTCTAAAAATAGAAATCCTGCAGCCATCCACATGACTAAAAATCCACATACTAAAAAAGAAAATGTATTAAATATATATGCTACTTCAGCGTCAACCTCTGCTCTCACAGATGAACTTAGCAATAAAATAAAAGAGAAAATTGCAAAAAGACTAAAAAATTTTTTATACATTATTTAACTCCATATAAAATTATAAAAACATAACTAACCTTTAGTTATGCATTACTTCATGCGTAGCTATGGAAATTAATTAATAAGATCCGCGTTCCTTCGGGTATACCTACTTCCGATTTGCAAATAGCAAATTGAACGATTTAATAACTTTGCATGCGTTCCTTCGACTTTCGTCTACTTCCGTCACCCTATAAGGTGATGAACGTAATATGACTTATAACTATTATTCGGAAAGTATCAAGAAATAGTATTTAATTTAATTACTAAAATATAATTAGTTTTCTAAACTCATTTTATTAAAAAATGTTCCTTCTTTTTTTAACCAACCATTAATCGTATCAAGAAAATTGTTGCTTAAATAGTAGTTTTTGATTCTTTTGTCAGATTTACTTTGCTCTTTAAGAAAAATATTTTTTTCTAAAGCTTCGTTTAAAATTGATTGAATAGATGATCTAGATCCAATTGATTTAGGTATATTTGCACATATTGTTTCAAATGAAATTCCACTTAACCTATTATTTTCATAAATTTCTAGAGAGATTACATGGTGTAAAATTGATTTGAATAAAAATTTTGAAACATAATCTTCTGAAAAGAAGCTTGAATATATATTTCTTTTTTTTTCTTTAACAATTTCTGTTTCCGTCATTTAAACCTTCCACTAATGTTTAGCAAATTTGGGAGAGCAAATGCTCTCCCATTTTTTAGTGACCAACTATAAGGAGTTGATTTGCTAATCACTAAATTCATTAGTCTCTGATGCTGTAAGCCATAACGCCTACTTCAGATTTATCAGTACCAAGTTTTTCAGCTTCTTCACTAATTCTAATACCAAAGAGCATTTTCATGATGTACCAAATGATAAATGATACAACAAAAACGAAAACGTTAATTGCCAATATACCGTAAAGTTGTGCGCCGAAAGTTGCTGCACTATTAGAAATTGGAACAACTAATGTTCCAAAGATTCCAGCAAAACCATGTACAGGAATTGCACCAACAACATCATCAATTTTAAGTGTAATTAAAAGTCTTGTTCCATAGAAGACAATTAGTCCACCAATTGCACCGATGATTATTGCTAGGAATGGCGAAGGCGCTAATGGTTCTGCAGTAATTGCTACTAAACCACCTAATGCTCCATTAAGCATCATTACAACATCTGTTTTACCAGTTACTAACCTTGAAATAACTGCACAAGCCATTACACCTGCACCAGCTGCCAAGTTAGTATTAATGTATATAGTCGCTACTGCTGTAACGTCATCAAATGTACCCATTGCTAATTGTGATCCACCGTTAAATCCGAACCATCCTAGCCATAGAATAAATACACCAAGAGTTGCAAGAGGTATTGAAGAATTTGCAAAAGGCTCCATCGGAGCTGCTTCACCGCTGTCAGTAAAACGTCCTAATCTTGGACCTAGTAAAATTGCACCAGCTAGTGCTGCTGCTGCTCCTGCGCTGTGAACTAGAGTTGATCCAGCAAAATCTGAGAAACCTGCTTCTGCTAAGTATCCTCCACCCCACTGCCAACCCATTTCGATTGGATAAATGAAACCAGTTAATAAAGCACAAAAAATAAAGAATGGCCAAATTTTGATTCTTTCAGCTAGTGTTCCAGATACAATTGAGCAAGTTGTTGCACAAAAAACCATTTGAAAGAACCAGTCAGAACCATCTGAATAACCTGTATCAAGAGCGCTACCATCACTCCAAAGAAGTGGAGATCCAATAAAACCGCCTGCAGGAATGCCATATGCCATATTATATCCAACTAACCAGAACATTAGACCAGCTATTGAATATAAGCCTATATTTTTTGCAGCAATTGTTGCTACACTTTTGGACGTAACAAGTCCTGATTCAAGCATTGCAAATCCTGCTGCCATCCACATGACTAAGAATCCAGATACAAGAAATAGGAATGTATTTAAAATGTATTGCACTTCGCCGTCTACTTCCGCTCTTGCGTATGAACTGAAGAGCATAAAGACAGCAAGAATGCTTATGAAGTATAAAGATTTTTTTAACATTAATCCTCCATTATAAATTTCACAGTACATGACTCACATTGAGTCATGCGTTACTATTCATGCTTAGCTATGGAAATTAATTAATAAGATCCGCGTTCCTTCGGTCTAAACCTACTTCCGATTTGCTTTTGGCAAATTGAACGATTTAATAACTTTGCATGCGTTCCTTCGACTTTCGTCTACTTCCGTCACCTTAAGGGTGATGAACGTGATTACTGATTTAGTTTAATATTAATATTTAGTAAGATTATAATCGTTAACATTAATATGCAAAAATTGCATATAGCAATTTTTCCCAGTTATAAGCTAAATATTATCTATTTTATTGTTGATAAATCAGTCCAAGCAGAATTATTGTTACTAGAGTTTACACTTGCATTTATGAATTTCATAATATGCAAACCATCATCAATATTTGGAAGAATCTTTAACAATTCCTCTTTATTTTCTTTATTTTGAATAACATCGGCAGCATCTGAATAAATTTGTGCAAATGCTTCAAGATAACCCTCTGGATGACCAGAAGGGATTCGCACGTTAGCTTCAGTTCCCTCAACTTTAATTGAACCACCTCTAGTTATTATTTGGCTAGGTTCTCCTACTTGATTAAAAGTTGCATAATTTGGATTTTCTTGACTCCATTTTAATGCTCCCTTGTCTCCATATATAGCAATAGTAAAATTATTTTCTTCACCTGTGGCAACTTGAGATATAGATAATGAGCCCTTAGCTCCGTTATTTAATCTTATCATTATAGAAGCATCGTCATCTAATTTTCTTCCCTTAACAAAAGTTGTAAGATCTGCACTAACTGATTGTAATCTTAATTGAGTTATAAATTCTAACAAATGCATAGTATGACTGCCAATATCACCCACACTTCCTGCAGCTCCACTTCTTGAGGGATCAGTTCTCCATTCTGCTTGTTTATTTGATCCTGAGTCTTCTTCTTTTGAGCCAAGCCAACCTTGAAGATAAGAACCTTTAATAATTCTTATTTCGCCTAGTGATCCATTTTCAATAAGTGATCTCATAACTCTGACAACTGGATATCCAGAATAATTATGAGTTAAGAAAAAATGAGCATTTGATTTAGAAACCGCTTCAACTAACTTATTAGCATCTTCCATTGTAGAAGTCATAGGTTTGTCACAAATGACATGAATATTTTTATTTAGAAATTCTATTGCTGGTGCAGCATGCATATGATTTGGCGTAACAATGGATACTACTTCAATACCGTCATCTCTTTTAGATTCTTCTTCAGCCATAGTTTTAAAATCAGGATAACTTCTTAAAGGATCAAGACCAATTTCTTCAGCAGACTTAGCTGCTTTTTCAGGAGTTGAAGATAAACAACCAGCAACAAATTCATACTTATCGTCCATCCTTGCACATAGACGATGCACGGCTCCAATAAAAGCTCCTTGGCCACCACCTATCATCCCAAGTTTTAATCTTCTTCGCATAATTACTCCTTATATACCTAAAATCTTTTTGTTAGATTGCTCATCAGTTCCAGAACTTGCAAAATCATCAAATGCTTTGTCTGTAACTTCAATAATATGATTTTGAATAAATGGAGCTCCTTCAGCTGCACCTTGTTCAGGGCTTTTAATACAGCATTCCCACTCTAAAACTGCCCATCCATCAAAATTATAACCAGATAGTTTTGAAAAAATTGATTTAAAATCAACCTGGCCATCACCAAGTGATCTGAATCTTCCAGCTCTGTTTATCCATGATTGATAACCTCCGTAAACTCCTTGTCTGCCAGACGGGTTAAATTCTGCATCTTTAACATGAAACATTTTTATTCTTTCATGGTAAATATCAATGTGATCAAGATAGTTTAAACATTGGAGAACATAATGACTTGGGTCATACAACATATTACAACGTTGATGATTATTTACTCTGTCTAAAAACATTTCGAAAGTTGAACCATCGTGTAAATCCTCACTGGGGTGTATTTCGTAACAAAGATCTACTCCACACTCATCAAATTTATCTAAAATTGGATGCCATCTTTTTGCTAATTCACCAAAAGCTTCATCTTCTAAACCTGCAGGTCTTTGAGGAAATGGATAAAGAAAGGGCCAACACAAAGCTCCGGAAAATGTAGCAGCAGTTTTTAAATTTAAGTTTTTTGATGCTTGAGCGACATTTATCATCCTTTTTACAGCCCATTCTTGTCTTGCTTTTGGATTGCCTTTTACCTCATCAGCAGCAAAACCATCAAAGAGTGTGTCATAAGCAGGATGCACTGCAACCAATTGACCTGTAAGATGTGATGCAATATCAGTTATTTCAAGATTAAAATTTTTTGCTATTCCTTTTATTTCATCACAATAATCTTTACTCGAAGCTGCTTTGTCTAAATCAAATACTGCTAAATTTTCTGCTGGTAATTGAATTCCTTTATATCCAAGATCAGATACCCATTTACAGATACTGGGTAGTGAATTAAATGGTTCTTTATCTCCTATAAACTGTGCTAAAAATATAGCAGGTCCTTTAATTTTTTTCATACATTTTCTCCAAAACTATTTAAACATGAAACTTTTAGGTAGTCATTAAATTTTTAAAATTTTCGTATAATATTTTAGTATTATTATTCATTTCTTGAATATTATTTCTAAGCAATTTATCAAGTTCATCAATAGAGTTTTTTCCTAGATATTTTTCTAAAGCATTTTTTAATTCAGGGACTTTAGACCATTTAATAATTGTGTTTTCATCTACTTCCATATGAAATTGAATGCCATAAGCATGATTTTTATATTTAAAAATTTGAAATTTTGTAATATCTGATGAACCTAAAATTGTAACATTAGAATTATTTAGTCCACTTACTTCATAACTATGCCATTGCAATGCTTTAATCTCATTATCAAAATTTTGAAAAAGTAGATCATTTTTTTTATTATCTAAAATATCTATATTTAGAACTCCGATTTCTGGGGGATTAGATTTAATTACTTTACCACCAAGAATTTCTCCTAAAAATTGACAGCCTAAACAGATTCCGAGATATGGTTTTTGATTACTTAGGACAAATTCCTTTATCTTATTTTTTTCTTCAATCATCCATGGATATTGTTCTTCCATCCAAGTATCCATTGGCCCACCTAAACATATCATTCCATCAAATATATCAAGATTATTGGGAATCTTTTCCCCTTCATCGAATCGAATAATAGTTGTTTCAGCTAAATCTTCATTCATTAACTTTGTAAAGTATCCAGGTGTTACTAGGGGTGTATGTTGAAGAATAATTATTTTATGAGACATTTTGTTCTAAGTTGAGTAATCTTTTTTTTAATTTAATTCCTCCTCTTCCAGAAAATCCTCCGAGCTTACCATCACTTCGTATCACTCGGTGACAGGGTATAATAAGTAAAAGTTTATTTTGTCCACAAACATTACCTACATATCTTGGTGAGGTACCAACTTTTTTTGCTATTTGTCCATATGTTGAAACTTTACCATATTTAATTTTAGATAATTCTTTCCAAATTTTTTTTTGCAAAGGTGAGCCTTCAAAAGAATAGTTAATCTTAAAATTTTTAAGTTTTCCAGAAGCGTATAAATTAATCTGATTCTTAATATTAATTAAATTAATTGTTTTATTTGTTTTTCCAAAACTCAGTGAAAAGACACTACCACTCTTTTTTTTTACTGTAATCCAACCAAGTTTAGTTTCAAAAGAAGCAGTTTCCATATAAAATTAATAACATTATTGAATGAATCTATCAAAATAATTTATAGTAAATCATGGATGAAGATAATTTAAATATAGAGATTAGAAAATTTCTTAAACAAGTTGGTATTAGTTCTCAACGTGAAATAGAAAATTACATACGAAAAAAATTTACTGAAGGAAGTATCAAAATAGGTGAAACTATAAAAGTATCTATGAATCTATCATCTGAAGATGGAGAGCTTGATCATTCTATCAATGAATCTTTGAAAATAAAATAAAAAATTTTAGTATAGTTTAAAATTTAATTTATACGTGATTGGATTTTATCAATATATTCAAGTTTAGATAATGGTCCAATACTTGATATAGTTATTGGCCCTTTTACAATTTCATTTGCAATCTTTTGAACAGTCTCTTTAGAAACCTTATCTATATTTTCAATAGTTTCAGCTGGTTCAATTATTCTATTAAAGACCAGAAGTTGTCTAGCAGCACTCTCACATCTTCTAAATGCACTTTCCCTTCCCATCATTAAGCTTGCTTTCAATTGAGCTTTACCTCTATTTATTTCCTTTTCTGTAATTGAATTAGGACTTTCATTTAATTGATCACATAAAACAGGTATGAGCTCTTGGATTTGATTTTCACCTGTTCCACAATAAATACCAAAAACACCAGTGTCAGTGTAAGATGAACTGAAAGAAGAAATACCATAAACAAGACCACGTTTCTCTCTAATCTCTTGAAACAATCTTGATGACATACCTCCACCTAATAAAGAAGAATAAACCAATAAAGAATAGTAATCATCATGGTGATAATCTATACCTTCAAAACCAAGTAGTAAGTGAATCTGTTCTAATTTTTTGTCTTCTCTGTATTCTCCTGATTTATAATCTGCTTTTTCTCTTTGAGTTAATAATCCGGCTGGTAAGTTAGTGCATGATTTTTTAATTGATTCAACAAATTGATTATGTTCAATTTTTCCAGCTGCACTTATAATCATTTTTTTTGGATTATAATTATTCATCATAAAGTCTTTGACTTCATCTCTTGAAATATTTTTAATGATATCAGTTTTACCCAATATAGAACGTCCCATTGGCTGGTCCGGGTATGCTTTTTCTTGCCAATAATCAAAAATCATATCATCAGGAGTGTCAAGGTACATTCCAATTTCTTGAATTATGACTCCCCTTTCTCTATTAAGTTCATCTTCTGCAAAAGTAGAATTTTGCAAAATATCTGTCAGAATATCTATTCCAAAATGCAGATCATCAGCTAAGAGCTTTACATAATAAGCTGTTATTTCCTTTGAAGTATAGGCATTTATATCTCCGCCAACATTTTCAATTGTTTCAGCTATTTGAAGAGCATTTTTCGTTGATGTACCCTTAAAAGCCATATGCTCTAAAAGGTGTGCAACACCATTTATGTCTTTTGTTTCATCTCTACCGCCAACAAAATTCCATATACCCATTGATACTGTTTCCAGCCCTGGCATATTCTGGGTTACTATTCTTAATCCATTTTCTAATGTTGTAATTTTATGCATTGTTAATTTTTTCTAAGATGAAGTTTTTTACATCTACAGTACTATTAGGTAATATAGTCATCTTTTCCTCTTTATCAAAGAGATTGCTCAATTCTTTCGGTATATCAATTTCTTTATTAATTGCTTTATTCACAGCATTGTCAAATTTTGCAGGATGTGCACAAACTAAAGATACCCAGGCTTCATCATCTTTTTTATCTAATAATACTTTTAGTCCTGTTGCAGTATGTGGATCAGCAATATAATTATATTTTTCATATACATATTTAATTGTTTCCAGAGTCTGACTATCATCAATTGAGGAAGCCTTATATATTTGCTGAAACTTAGCTAAAACAGAGTCATCAAATTGATAAAAACCTTTTGATGAAAAGCTTTCAAATACTTCATTTACTCTTATGCTGTCTCTATTTAGGCTTTCAAAAATTTGCCTCTCAAAGTTACTTGAAACTTGTATATCCATACTAGGGCTATATGTTTGAGAAACAGATTTTTTTTTCATTTCTCCAGTGTTTACTATAGACTTCAAGATATCATTAGAATTAGTTGCAATATGTAAATGACCAATAGGTAATCCCATTTGTTTAGCAACAAAGGCAGAAAAGATATTTCCAAAATTTCCCGAAGGAACAATAAAATTTATTTGATGCTTATCAGTTTGTAAATAAGACCAAAAATAATAAACAACTTGCGCAATTAATCGTGCCCAATTTATAGAGTTTATTGCAGTTAAAGAAGTAGACTCTTGTATTTCATCATCAACAAATAGTTCTTTGACAATTTTTTGACAATCGTCAAAATTACCATCTACAGCAATATTAAAAATATTCTTATCAATTACTGTAGTCATTTGTTTTTGTTGAATAGGTGATACTTTATTATGAGGATGTAAAATAAATACATTTATATCTTTTTTTGATTTAAAAGAATGAATTGCAGCTGATCCAGTATCACCAGAAGTTGCACCTAAAATAGTAATTTTTTTTGGAGAAATCTCTAAACTTGTAGAAAATAGATTACCAAGAAATTGTAATGCATAATCTTTAAAAGCATAAGTAGGCCCATAAATTAATTCTAATAAAAATTTATTATTTTCTAATTCTACTAATGGAGCTATTTTTTCATGATTAAAATTTGCGTAAGTTTCGTTTAAAATTTTTTGTAATTCTAATTTTTCTAAATTTTCATTTACATAAGGAAAAATAATTTCGCATGCCACTTCTTCATATGATTTATTTGTTAAACTTAGTAAGTCTATTTTGGGCCAGCTTTGGGGTAAATATAAACCACCATCTCTCGATAATCCTTGATAAAGAATATCGTTAAATGACCTGCGTAGAGAATCATCTCTTGTACTTAAATATTTCATTAAAGATAACGATTAGTAATATATTCTTTGAAATATTTAGCATTTAAAGACGACTTTGTAACCTGTTCTAAAACCTCATTAGTTGAAAAAAAACTAGCTTTTTCATGGATATTTTTTTTAAGCCAATTTACTAAATTTGAAAATTCACCATTTTCTATTTCCTGATCTAATTCTTTTTGATCAGTTCTCAATTTAGATGCAAATTGAGCAGCAGTGAGTGCTCCTAATGAATATGTTGGAAAGTATCCAAATAATCCAGCAAACCAATGAATATCTTGTAAGCATCCATCAGTGTCTTTATTTATCGATAAATTAAATAATCTATTAAATTCATCATTCCACGCATCTGGAATGTCTGCAATATTTATTTCATTCTTAAAAATTTTTCTTTCTAAATTAAATCTTAAAATAATATGCAGTGGATAGGTTACTTCATCCGACTCAACTCTTATAAAAGATTTATTTACTCGAGTACTTAATTTGTAAAGATTGTCTGGATTTGTAGCTTTGTCTTTAATATTAAATTTTTTATTTAAAGTATTAGATAAAAATTTTTTAAAAGCTAAAGATCTAGTGATTTGCATTTCAATTAATAGTGATTGACTTTCATGCATGGCCATCCCTCTAGATTTACCTGCTGGTTGATGCATCCAATCTTTTGGTAGGTTTAGCTCATATAATGCATGTCCAGTTTCATGCATAACACCATCTAAAGATGAAAATGGATTTTCATTATTATATCTAGTTGTAATTCTAACATCATTTGTAGATCCTCCACAAAAAGGGTGAACACTTTTATCAAGTCTTCCTCTTTTAAAATCAAAACCTATTTGTTTCATTATATATTCAGAAATAATTTTCTGCTTTTCTTCATCAATACTTATCTCAAATGGAAGTGTTTCTTCTTTTTTTTGCTTATCAATAATTTTATCAATAAGTGGTGTGAGAAATTTTTGTAAATCATCAAATACTTCAGATATTTTATTTTCTTCTGAAGAAGGTTCAAATTTATTTATTAGTGCTTCATAAGGAGAAACTCTAAAAGTTTCTCCTAAAATATTTGCTTCTTCTTTTGTTAAATTTACAAGTTCTTCCAAATCTTTTTTTACTAAATTAAAATCCGACTTTTCCCTTGCCTCTTGCCAAACACCTTCACATTTAGCTGAAGATTTTGAAATTTTTTCTACAAGCTCCGTTGGAATAGCAGAAGCTAATTTATATTCTCTATCCATTTCATTTAAGTTTTTCTGATCACTGTTATTTAGATTAAGATTCTTTGAATCTTCAATTAAATCACCAACTTCAGAAGATGAAATTTTACTATGACTAAGTTTTGATAAATAGGCTAATTGATCTGATCTTTGATCTCTTGAGCTGCTCGGCATCATTGTTGCCATATCCCAGTGTAAAATACCTGCAATATCTGATGTCAGTGAAGCTTCATTAAATATCTCTTTAAGTTTTAAATATGTTTTCATTTTTTCTTCCTAAATAAATAAATTATAAAAATAATCAAAAAAGAAAAACTCATCAAAAACCATGTAATTGCATACTGCAAATGATTATTTGAGAAATTATGATTTTGAGATGATGGTATTAAGAAATTCTCTGCATAATTGCTCATATTTTTAATGAAAAATTTCTGATTAATCTTAATATTTAAGTAAGTTTGAATTTGCTCCAAATCATAATAATACCATTCATTTGAAGAGATAGAATTCTCGGGAGTAAACATCTTTTTTTGAGTTGGATATCTGATGTATCCTAGAATTTCAGCATTTATTATTTCATTATTGTCTTTAAAATAATCATATCTACTTTGTTCAAACCAACCTTCATCAATTAAATAATTATTACCATGATTATCTGACAATAAACTAGCTATTCTAACACCAGAAATCCCATTCAATGTTTTAGCAGGGAAAAAAATTTTTTTACTTCTGTCAACAGATCCTAAAGTGATAACTTTAGTAAACTCATCAATCTTTGGATACTTCATTTTTCCCATTGAAAGTGAAAGCGGTTTTTGATCCTTTAATTCGTTAAATTCAGCTATAATTTTTTCTTTCCATTCCAGTCTTTGCAATTGCCAAATTCCTAAAAATATTGTCAGCGCAATACAAAATAAACTAAATAAAAAAAATTTTATTGGAAAGTTTTTAATTTATGCACCCCAAACATAAACGCAGACAAACAAGAACAGCCAAACTACATCAACAAAGTGCCAGTACCATGCCGCAGCCTCTAATCCAAAATGCCTATCTGGAGTAAAATGATTTTTATAAACTCGGTATAAACAAACAGCTAGGAATGCTGTTCCAACCATTACATGAAATCCATGAAAACCAGTAGCCATATAAAATACTGACGGATATATTCCATCAGTAAAACTAAAATAATGATGAGCTGCCTCGTAATATTCTACACCCTGCATAAAGGAGAAGAAAATTCCAAGACCAACAGTACACCATAATGCCTGAATGGCTTGATCTCTATGACCTTCTCTAACAGCATGGTGTGCCCATGTACAAGTAGTACCTGACATTAATAATATTAATGTATTTAAAAAAGGAACATCAAGTGGATCAAAGGTTTTTATACCTTCTGGTGGCCAAATTCCAACTGCACCATTACTATCAAAAGTTTCTGAAAACTCTTCAATAGGCAATTTAGGTGTTAAGCTTGCATCAAAAAAAGCCCAGAAAAAAGCAACAAAGAACATAACTTCTGATGCAATAAACAATGCCATTCCATATCTTAATCCAAGTTCTACAACAGGTGTGTGAACCTTTTGAAAAGTTGACTCTTTGATTACGTCTCTCCACCATAGAAACATGATAGTTAGTAAGCCAATAGTGCCTAGAATGAGAAGCCAAGAAGTTCCATAATGCATATAAAATACAAGACCAGCAGCCATTGCAAGACCAGCTATTGATGATAGGAATGGAAGTGGGCTTGGATCAACTAAGTGATATGGATGTTTCTGCCCTGTTGTTGATTTATTAGCCATTGATTATTCTATATATTTAAAAAACGTATATGACAATGTTATCTCTTCAACATCTTTCATTGTTGGATCTTCATTAATTGAAGGGTCTATATAAAACACAACAGGCATTTCAACTGTTTCTCCAGGTTTCAAAGCCTGCTTTTCAAAACAGAAACACTGTGTTTTAATAAAATATGGACCAACCTTTTCTGGTAAAACATTAAATGTCGCAGTTCCGATTGTTTCTACGTCAGATTGATTAGTAGCTTTATAATTAACAAGTTTATTTTCACCAACTTTAAATTTAATATTTTCTGGTGCAGTAAAAGTCCAATTTATACTATCATTAACATCAGCATTAAATTTAAGATTAATATCTCTTTCTAAAATTGATGATGAAAGGAACTCAGATGTACTTGTCTTACCGCCATAACCAGTAACACGACAAAATAAGTCATATAATGGTACCGAAAATGCAACTAAAGTAATCATTGTTAAAACAATTAATGATAGTCCTAAAGCTGTTCTAGTATTTGTCATTATACTCCAAAAATATTAGCCTTAAATAGAGTCCACAAATAAAAGAATGCAACAATGCAAAGTAGAATAATTAAAGTGATAATATTTTTTCTTTTTCTATTTTTCATCTTAGTACCACATGATCAATCAACAATGCTGAAAATAAACTGAATAAATAAAGAATTGAAACAGCAAAAAATTTTAACCCTTCAGAATTTGGAATTGATTTTTTTTCTCTTGATTTTTTTAACTTTAGCGAACTATTAAATAATAATAAATTTAATATAGTAACTATAGTTAAGTATATTATTCCAACTTTATTATCTAAGTATGGAAGATAACTCGATAAAATTAATATTGCAGCATAATAAACAATCTGTTTTTTTGTATCTTCAATACTGCTTACATTTGGTAACATAGGCACCTTGGCATTTTTATAATCATTATATCTATATACGGATAGGGCCCAAAAATGAGGTGGGGTCCAAAAAAATATGATTACAAATAAACTAATTGGTAAGAAATTTAATTCAGGAACAACTGCTGTCCATCCAATAATTGGAGGAATTGCTCCTGCTGCTCCTCCAATAACTATATTTAATGAAGTCGTTCGTTTAAGCCAAAATGTATAGATAAATACATAAAAAAGAATTGTAAAAAGAAGTAAACTTGTTGCTAATGAATTTGAGAACCATTGCATCAAAATTAAAGAAATAGTCCCTGTTAATATCCCTACAACTAAGGCTTCATTTTTAGAAACTATTCCAAGTGGAATTGGTCTTAGTTTTGTTCTTTCCATAGTTTTATCTATGTCTTCATCAAACCACATATTGATTGCTGCTGAAGAACCCGCACCGAGTGCAATAGCAACAATTACTAAAAAACTGTTTAGAAATGTTATTTGCCCGGGCGCCAAAAACATTCCAACAAAAGCTGTAAAGATAACCAAGGACATAACTCTTGGTTTCATTAGTTCGTAATAGCCTTTCAATTTTCTTGAAAGAAAATTATTGCTATAACCAGCTTCTAAGGATTTAGCATCCACTTAAATTATCCTTTAAATTTAGGTAAAGTCTCAAACTGATGGAATGGTGGAGGTGAGGACAGTGTCCATTCAAGAGTATCAGCTCCCTCTCCCCAAGGGTTTGCAACTTCTTTCTTTCCAAAAAATAATGCGTACACAATAGCAAAAAGGAATATCAAAGTTGCAGCAAAAGAAATGTAAGAACCATAAGTTGATACAAGATTCCATCCTGCATAAGCGTCTGGATAATCTGGAATTCTTCGAGGCATACCAGCAAGTCCTAAGAAATGTTGAGGAAAAAATGTTACATTTACCCCAATAAAAAATAACCAAAAGTGTAGTTTGCCTAAGAATTCATTATACTTTCTTCCAGACATTTTACCAAACCAATAGTAAATACCTGCAAAGATTCCAAACATAGCTCCCATGCTCAGAACATAATGGAAGTGTGCAACAACATAATAGGTATCATGCATTACCGTGTCTATTCCAGCATTGGCCAAAATAACACCAGTTACACCTCCAAGTGTAAATAAGAAAACAAATCCAATAGCAAATAACATTGGAGTTTCAAATGTAAGTGATCCACCCCACATAGTTGCTATCCAACTAAAGATTTTTATACCAGTTGGAACAGCAATAATAATTGTAGCTAACATAAAATATGCTCTTAAATCTGCACTCATACCAACTGTGAACATATGGTGAGCCCAAACAATAAAGCCAATAAATCCTATAGATATCATAGCATACACCATTCCTAGATATCCAAATACTGGCTTTCTTGAGAAAGTAGAGATGACCTGACTTACAATTCCAAAAGCTGGTAATATCATAATGTAAACTTCTGGATGACCAAAGAACCAAAATAAGTGTTGGAAAAGAACTGGATCTCCACCACCTGCAGGATTAAAAAATGTTGTACCAAAATTTCTATCAGTTAGAAGCATTGTAATTGCTCCAGCTAAAACAGGAACAGCTAATAAAAGTAAGAATGCTGTAATTAACATAGCCCATACAAAAAGAGGCATCTTATGCAGAGTCATTCCAGGTGTTCTCATATTAAGTATTGTTGTTATAAAATTAACTGCACCCAAAATTGAGGAGGCGCCTGCTAAATGAAGAGCAAAAATTGCCATATCAACAGAAGGTCCTGCGTGTCCAAGTTTATTTGAGAGTGGAGGATAGATTGTCCACCCTGTACCAGCACCAGTTCCTATTGTTGCTGAAACAACTAATAAAACTAGAGCAGGAACAAGTATCCAAAAACTAAAATTATTCATTCTTGGAAAAGCCATATCAGGTGCACCAATCATTAATGGTACAAACCAGTTTCCAAAGCCACCTATTAGTGCAGGCATTACAACAAAAAATACCATTAACAAACCATGAGCAGTGATAATTACATTCCAAACTTGACCATCAGCAACAACATCTAAGCCTGGAGCAGCTAATTCAGCTCTCATTAATAATGAAAAAAAACCTCCAACTAAACCAGCTAGTATGGCAAATATTATGTAGAGAGTTCCAATATCTTTATGATTGGTAGAAAAAAACCATCTTTTTATAAATCCTGGTTTATGATCATGATGGTCGTGACTTGCTGAATCTGCGTAACTCATTTTTCTCCTATTCTATTATATTCTCTTTAGTTGTTATTTCGTTTGCTAATGCTAACTTATTTTTTTGTTCAATTATCCAGTTATTAAAATCTTTTTCATTAAGTGCCTCAATGACAATAGGCATATACCCATGACCGGTTCCACATAATTCGGAACATTGACCTCTATATATTCCTGGCTCATCTATATTGAACCATGTTTCATTAAGTCTTCCAGGAACCGCATCTTTTTTTACACCTAGAGAAGGCATAGCAAAACTATGAAGCACATCACCAGCAGTAACTAATACGTGAATATTTTTATTTGCTGGTAAAACTAGGTGGTTATCTACTGTTAATAATCTTATGTCTCCTGGTTCTAATTCATCATCAGGTATCATGTAACTCTCAAAAGAAATTTCATCATGTTCTGGATATTGATACTCCCAGTACCACTGATGACCTATGACTTTAATAGTCATATCTGTTTCAGGTATTACATCTTGCTGATATACTAACTTAAAAGATGGGATTGCCATAAAAATTAGTATTATTACTGGAATTCCAGTCCAGAGAATTTCTATAAATGTGTTATGAGTAGTTTTAGAAGCAACTGGATTTGCTTTTCTTCTAAATCTAAATACAACATAGAAGATTAGAAATAGAACAAATATTGTGATTGCAGTCATCATAATTAATACAAAATTATGAAGATCGTAAACATTTCTCATAATGTCACTTGCAGGTGTTTGAAAACCTAACTGCCAATCAGAGATACCATTTGCTGATGAAGCAAAAGTAATAAATGTAACGGTAATAAAGGATAAAATGCGCATCTTATTTACGTAATGTATACACTAATAAATAAATTATTCAGTAAATTAACCAGTGATTTAGAGGCAAAATTCTAGGACAGGTTGTCGCTCATTATGGTTTATTCAACGACCGATTGAATAGAAAAAATTGCAGCTGTTGTTGCAGTGTCTGAGCGCAAAATTCTTTTTCCCAAAGATACAGATATACATGAAGGCAAAGAAGATATGGTTCTTCGTTCCTTTTTAGAAAAACCACCTTCAGGTCCAATAATCACAGCCCATTTTTTGTATTTTTTTGTTTCATTAATTAATGCATTGTAAATAGTAGGTAAATTTTCATTTCCTTCATCACAAAAAACCAACCCTCTATCAGATGGAAAGTTGTTAACTAAGTCATCTAGTTTAATTGTTTTATCTAAAGTTGGAATGGACAATCTCTCAGATTGCTCTGATGCTTCAATCATATTTAATTCAAAATTTTTAAAATTTATTTTTGATTGATTTGTATATTCCGTCAAAATCGGAATAAATCTAGAGATCCCAAGCTCTGTAGCTTTTTGAATAGTAATATTCATTCTATAAGATTTAATTGGAGCAAATATTAACCATAAATCAGTTTCCTGAGGAATATCTCTCAATTTATTTTGTATTTGTAAAACAATGTTATCTCTATTGATTGAGACTACTTTAGATAACCATTCACCTGTAGAACCATCAAACAAATTAATGCTATCTTCTTTTTTGATTCTAAGTACATTTTTTAAAAAGTGATGTTGCTTATTTTTTATATAAATCAAAATATTGGCTGATAATCTTTTTGAGACAAATAATCGTGTTTTAGACATTTTCATTTCAATAATTTAGAATTATAACATTATATTCATATATGTGGGATAACTTAGTTGTAAAAAAATTATTTGATTACTTCGAGTTAATCAGACTTAACAAACCTATTGGCTTCCTTCTATTAATGTGGCCTTGCTGGTTTGGTTTGGCGTTACTAAAGACAGAAACTTCTAAACTATTATTTTGGTATTTACTTTTTTTAATTGGTTCTTTTTTAATGAGAAGTGCGGGTTGTATAATTAATGACATCATCGATATTGATTTTGATCAAAAAGTTACACGTACCAAATTTAGACCTTTAGCATCAAAAAAGATTTCTATCACTGAAGCAATATTATTATTAATAATATTATTGGTAATTAGTTTTTTCATTCTTCTCGAGTTTAATTTTAAATCAATCGTATTGGGTTTGTTGAGTGTGCCATTTGTTATTTTATATCCATTTATGAAAAGAATAACTTTCTTCCCACAATTATTCCTTGGAATTATTTTTAGTTGGGGTGTGTTGATAGTATCAATGCAATTTAATTCTAAAATTACATTTGATTTTCTTTTATTGTATTTTGTATGTGTATTTTGGACATTAGCATATGATACGATTTATGCCTACCAAGATAAGGCAGATGATATTTTAAATAAAATAAAATCTACAGCAGTTTATTTTGATAAAAAAGGTAAAAGATTTGTTCTATCATGCTATCTTATTATCTTAATTATATTGTCTTATTTTGTATGGAATTCCTCAAATTTTTTACTAAGTTCAATTATTATAGTAACTATCGCAATTTGTACGTATATAGCAATTCAAAAATGGGATATAACATCACCGTTAAGTTCAAATTATTATTTCAGACAAAATAATATTTTTGCAATTATGTTGTTTTTACTTTTACAAACTTTTTAATGTCTTCAAATAAAAAACAGTCAGTTACTTCAAGAATAGTTTTTGATTATTTAATAAGTCATAAACTCAAAATAATATTAGCTTTATTTATGATGGTTATCTCAGCAGGAGCAACAGGTCTACATGCTTGGTTAGTAAGACCTGCACTTGATGAAGTCTTAATCAAAGGTAATAAAGAAATGTTATTTTTAATTCCAATTGCAATTATTATAGTGACCCTCTGTAAAGGATTAGCAACATATACTCACTCTTATCAAATGAGTAAAGTTGCACATTCTATTATTGCAAAACTTCAAACTCAGATGTTTGAAAAACTCATGTATTTGAATATGAAATTTTATAATGATTCTAAGTCAGGTAATTTAATTTCAAGACTCATCAATGATACTTACTACTTAAGACTTGCAATAGTTAAATCTGTAACAGGAATTATAAAAGATGTTTTAGTAATTATTTTTTTACTAGGTAATATGTTTTACCAAAGTTGGACCCTAACTCTTTTTGCTTTTTTTGCATTCCCTCTAGCAATCTGGCCTATAACAAAAATTGGAAAGAGTATAAGAAAAATTACTTATACTATCCAAAACGAAATAGCGATTTTTTCAAATGTATTAGCTGAGAGTATTAAAGGTATTAGACAAGTAAAAGCATACTCTAGAGAAAACTATGAAAAGCAAAGAGCTTTTGAAACAATTAGTTTCATTCAAAAATATTTTACAAAATCTGCTTTTATTAGCAATCGATTAAGTCCTTTAATGGAATTTATTGGAAGTTTAGCTGTAGCACTTTCAATTTATGCCGGGGGTGTTTTTGTCTTAAATGAAAGTATGACAACAGGTCAATTCATGAGTTTTTTAGTAAGTCTTCTTCTGGCATATCAACCGGTAAAGGCACTTGGCAATCTAAACATTAGTGTCCAAGAAGGACTAGCTGGAGCTGAAAGAATTTTTAAACTTTTAGATACTAGCGAAAAAAATATGGAAAATATTTCTGCAAAAAAAACTATAGATCTTGATGGAGACATTGTTTTTAAAGATGTTTCATTTGCATATAACGATAATACAGTACTCGATAAAATAAGTTTAAGAATACCAAAAGGAAAAAAAGTTGCATTAGTTGGCTTATCTGGATCTGGTAAATCAACAATAGCAAATATAATTTTGCGATTATATGATAATTATTCGGGCTCTATTTTAATTAATTCCAAAGATATAAAAAAGCTAGATCTGACAGATGTAAGAAATAGTGTTTCAATAGTAACACAAGAAACAATTTTATTTAACGAGAGTATATTTAATAATATTAAATATGGAAATCTTGAAGCAACTGATAATGAGATTAGCTTAGTTGCTCAAAATGCTGGAGTAAAAAGTTTTTCAGAAGAATTAGATCAAAAACTACATACCGTTATCGGAGAAAACGGTATAAAATTATCAGGTGGACAACGACAAAGAATTGCTATTGCCCGAGCTCTAATAAAAGATGCGCCACTTTTAATAATGGATGAAGCTACATCCTCTCTTGATAATATAACTGAAAATAAAATTCATGAAACAATAAATAATCTTATGAAAAATAAGACCAAATTAATAATTGCACATAGATTAAGCACAATAGAAGACGCAGACATAATCTACGTTTTGGATAAAGGCAAAATTGAAAGTCAAGGATCACATGAAGAGTTA
The DNA here is from genome assembly GCA_902625365.1 of uncultured Alphaproteobacteria bacterium. Classification (GTDB taxonomy): domain Bacteria; phylum Pseudomonadota; class Alphaproteobacteria; order HIMB59; genus CACPNW01. The sequence goes on along the minus strand of CACOAX010000004.1, from coordinate 5,539 downwards.
ATTTCAAAATCAACAATTTATAAAAAATTACAACTAAGAGAACAGTTGGAAAATGAGTTTTAAAAAAAAAATTTTTAAATTTTCTCTATCTCAAAAAGTTTTGGCATTTATAGGCTACCTATATATCTTATTCGTATGTTACACTTCTAAAATACAGATTATAAACTCTGAATTACCAGAAAAATTGTGGAGAGAGAATAAACCTTTTATTTTAGCATTTTGGCATGGTCAATTGATGATGATAGGACATGTATGGAAAAGTAAGGCTGTGTTAAATATGTTAGCATCTAGTCATAGTGATGGTCGATTTGGTGCATACATTGCAGGTCATTTTAATTTAAAAAATGTTTCCATAATGTCAAAAAATAAATCACCTTCATTAAGGAAAATATTTAATATTTTAAAAGATAGAAATTATATTGGTATTACTCCTGATGGACCAAGAGGACCAAATAAGAAAGTCTCAGAAGGAATTATAAAAATTGCAATTCATTCTCAAGTACCAATTATACCACTTGGTTTTGCCTCAAATAAAAATCTTAAACTTAAATCTTGGGACTCATTTTTAATAACATATCCATTTTCAAAATGTAGATTTGTCTGGGGTGAGCCAATTACTATTCCTTCTTCTACTAAAGATGATGATTTAGATAAATATAAGAATTTCTTGGAAGAAAAAATTAATGATTGCATGGAATCAGCAGAAAAAAATTTAAATGCTTAGGATATATCAAATACTCAGTACTCTTCTCATACCAGTAATTATTTTTAATATATTTATTCGTATCTATAGAAAAAAGGAGGATAGGCTAAGATTTATTGAAAGGTTTGGAAAACCAACTATAAAAAAAAATGCTGAGAAAAAGACTTTATGGATACATGCAGCAAGTATTGGCGAATTTAAATCTTCAGATTTAATTATAGAACGATATCATAAAGTATTTGATATTTTAGTTACTACAACAACAAAATCTTCAGCAGAATATATTAAGGAGTTTTATAAAAATAAAATTATCCATCAGTATATCCCATTTGATGTGCCTCTTTGGTGTTCAAGATTTTTAAACTTTTGGAAACCAAATCTAATTCTATGGATAGAGTCAGATATTTGGCCGAATATGCTTAATAAAATTAGAGTTAAAAATATTAATTGTTTATATTTAAATGCAAGGATTTCTCCAAAATCTTTTAAAAAATGGAAAAGTAAAAAAAATTTCTACAGAAATTCATTAAAGAGTTTTAATAAAATTTTTGCGCAAAGCAAAGATGACAAAAAAAGAATTCAAGAATTAACAAACTTGCAAATTGACTATGTTGGAAATTTAAAATTAGCAAATAACAAAAACACTTCTTCAATAAATAAAGATCAATCAAATACAATCATGATTGCAAGTACTCATTCTAATGAGGAAAAAGAGATAATTAAATGTATTAAAAAAACAATTCGTGAATTTAATTTAAAAATTTATCTTGCACCAAGGCATCCAGAAAGAATTAATACAATTAAGCAAGAATTAAATAAAGAAGGATTTAATATTTCTTTGGAATCTAAAAAAGAATTTGAAGAAAATAATATCATAATAATAGATAGTTTTGGAAAATTAGATCAATATTTTAAAATTAGTGATTTAGTTATTCTAGGTGGTTCTTTTTTAAAAAATATTGGCGGACATAATCCTATAGAGCCTGCAAGTTATGGATGTGCTATTATTAGTGGTAATTATGTTGATAATTGGACTAATATTTATGAAGATATGATAAAAGCGAAATCATGTATAATGGTGAATAAGTTTGAAGATATTGATATAAAGATGAAAGAACTACTAAATAATAATTTGAAGATAAAAAAAATTCAAGCAAATGCACTAAAGTTTTCTAATAGATCTTTCTTTGAAAAAGAAAAGCTTTTCAAAGATATTGAAAAGTACATTAATTAAAATGCTTAAAGCTCCTAAATTTTGGTATAAAAAAAATGATACATATTTATCTAATTCTTTATACCCACTCTCATTACTATTTAGATTTGGAACAAAAATTAGAAATTTTGTAAGCAGAAAAACATCTTCTGGAATTCCTGTGATTTGTATTGGCAATATAGTGGTGGGAGGTGCTGGTAAAACACCTGTTGCATTAAAAATTGGAAATTTATTGAAACTTAATGGGTATAATCCTCACTTTGTTTCAAGAGGTTATGGAGGAGTTGAAACATCTAATGTTCTCGTTAAAGAGTGGCATTCGGCAAAAAGTGTTGGAGATGAATCCTTGTTGCTAGCTGAAGTTGCCCCAACTTGGATTGGTCAGGATAGAAATAAATCCTTTATTTTAGCTAAAGAAAAAGGTGCTGACTGTATAATTATGGATGATGGCTTTCAAAATCCAACTCTACAAAAAGATTTTTCAATTATAGTAATTAATGGTGAACAAGGATTTGGAAATAAACGAGTGATTCCATCTGGGCCTCTGAGGGAAAGTATATCCAGAGGTATTTCTAGAGCAAATTTAGTCATTGTTATTGGAGAAATTGTTCAAGATGTTAAAGAAAAAATTCCAAGCACTGTTCCTATTATTCATGCCAAGTTTCATATTAGCACTGATAATAAAATATATAAAAATCAAAAAGTAACAGCCTTTGCAGGTATTGCTTATCCTGAAAAATTTTATAACTCACTTACTGAACAAGGCGCTATTTTAGAAAAAAAAATTAGCTACCCAGATCATCATATATTTGATGAAAATGACATGTTGAACCTTGCAGAAAATGCCAATCTTACGAAATCTGTATTAGTTACTACAAAAAAAGATTTTGTAAGGATACCAAAATCGTATCGATCTTTAGTGAGCACACTTGATGGTGAAATCAAATTCGAAGATGAAAATTTACTCAAAGAGATTTTAAGTAATGTACTAGAAAATAAAATTAATGATTTAGCAATATGAAACAGGTGATTTACTTTTTACAGTATATTGGATTTATTTTTATTTATTTTTTATATAAAATTTTACCACTCAATCTATCATTAAAGATTTCATCATTTTTATTTAGAACTTTCGGTAAATTTTCACGAGCCAATGAAACAGCCATAAATAATTGTAAGTATGTTTTCCCAAATCTTAAAGATGAAGAAATACAAAATATTATTAAAAAAAGTTGGAATAATCTTGGAATTACAATTTGTGAACTTCTAAGAATTAATGATATTTTTATTAAAGATAAAATAAAGTATATTAATTTAGAAAATATAGAAGATTTTATCAAAAATAAAAAACAAGCAATTTTTATAAGTATTCATCAATCTAATTGGGAAGTATTGGTCCCAGGTTTAGATAGAATTGGAATAAATATTGGTGGTATTTATAGGCATATAAACAATAATTTTATTGATAAACTAATACTTAATATTAGACAAAATTCACTTGTTTCTAAAAATAGCTTTTACACTCCAAAGGGGAAGAAAAGTGCCAAAGATGTTGTTGATGCAATAAATAATTCTTTATCAATTGTATTATTAATTGATCAAAAAGACTCCTCAGGAGAAGAAGTAATGTTTTTTAATAAAAAAGTTAAAACACAAACAGGTTTTTTAAAAATAGCTAGAAAATATAACTTACCAATAATTCCAATTCAAAATAAAAGAATTACTAATGGAAATATTGAACTAACATTTTTGGAACCACTATATCATAATAATTTAGAAATTAATGATACTCAAATGATGGAAGAAATTCACCATAAGGTTGAACAGTGGATTAAAGCAGAACCCAGTCAATGGTTCTGGCAGCATAAAAGATTTAGTTAATTTTTGTCACTTTTATATCAATTGTACCATCAATAAGTTTCACTGATAATTGATCGTCAGTGGTAATTTTTTTTCTTGTCTTAACAATTTTCCTTTTATCCATCAAAATTGAGTATCCTTTTTTAAGATTTGAAGAAATAGAATTCGAATTGAGCAATCTTATATTAGACTTATATTTTTCAAGCTTATCTTTGTAATTATTGGCTATATTTAAATTAAGATTTTTCGAAAGATTGTTAATCTTTGTTTGTTTCAGATTTATTGATGAATCTGGTGAGATAATAGATTTCCCTAAGTTAATAAGATTCAATTTTGATATACTAAATTTATTTTCAATTGATACTGTTAAATTTTTAAAATCGTCTAGAAGCTTCTCCTTATAATTATTAACTATCAAGCTTGGAGATTTAAGAAATTTATTTAAATATTCATAATTTTCTTTTTTGGATTGAATTTGTGAATTTACTTTAGTATTTAATCTAAGTTGTAAATTTTTAATTTTTTCTACCAATTCATATTTTACTGGAGTAGCTTTTTCAGCTGCTGCAGTTGGTGTAGATGCTCTCAAATCTGATACTAAATCAATTATTGTTGTATCTGTTTCATGACCTATTGCTGAAATAATTGGTATTTTTGATTCAAAAACACTTGTTGCAAGATTTTCATCATTAAATGCCATTAAGTCTTCAGTACTACCTCCACCTCTAGCAACAATAAGAATATCTGGTTTACTAAATTTAAGTTTGTTGAAACCTTCAATAGCATTTATAATGCTATCTGCCGCGTCAACACCCTGTACAGAAACAGGCCATATATCTAAAGGCATTGGAAAACGATCATTCACTCTATTAATTATGTCATGTACTACAGAGCCAGTTGGAGAGGTAATAATACCTAATCTCTCAGGCAAAAAAGGTAATTGGATTTTTTTATCTTCATCAAAATAGCCTTTTTTTTGAAGTCTTTTTTTTCTTTCTTCAATAAGTTTTAGAAGTGCTCCCTCTCCTGCAATTTCAATTTTATCGATATCTATTTGGTACGTAGTTTTATATCGAGACCAAGTGGTGATTTTCCCTGTTGCTATTATTTCTAGTCCTATTTCTGGATTTATATCTAAATTTTTTTTTTTCTGATCCCAGATAACTCCACTTAAAATAGAATCATCATCTTTAAGTGTTAGATAGATTTGACCTCTTGTTGCAGTTTTAACCTCAGAAATCTCTCCTTTAATTCTTACATAATTAAAATTGGATTCAATTACTTCTTTAAATACTTGATTAAATTCTGAAACTTCAAATTCTGGTATATTAATTTTATCTATCATGTTTATTTTTAAAAAATTTTTTTAATAAATTACTACATTCTTTTTCCATAATGCCACCATAAATAGTTGGCAAAAATATATTTTCTCTTTGAAAAGCAACTCGGAGTTTTTCAATTCCTCCATTTTTTTCATCATACGCACCAAAATATAGATCTTTAATATGTACTTCACTTATTGCACTAGCACACATTGTGCATGGTTCCAAGGTAACAAACAACGTCATATTTTCTAAATATTTAAGTTTTAGTCTTTCACAAGTTTCTTGAATAAGATTTAATTCACAATGTTTGATAGCATTTTTATTTTTATTTACTGTATTGTAGCTTCTGGCAACAATCTTATTTGTTATATTATCAACAAGTATTCCCCCAACTGGTACCTCATTTAAATTATAAGCTTTGTCTGCTTCAATAATTGC
>CACOAX010000003.1 GCA_902625365.1 uncultured Alphaproteobacteria bacterium | reverse complement strand
AGATCTACTACATCAAAAGTTGGATTTAATAAAACCTTATTTTTTTTAGCAATTTGATTAATTTTATTTAAGATGATGTTATTATTTTTTAATTTTAAATAATCAATATTTTCGTGAGTTAATAATACACTAAGACCTTGATCATAGCCTGAGTCGACAAAAAACTTAATATTGTGTGTCTTATATTTATTTTTAATATGGTTTATTAACGTTTTAAGCCATTCTATACCAAAACCTTTAATTAAAAAATATTTTATAAATATAATCGAAGTTTTGTACTTTGATTTTCGAAATTCTATTAAACTTTCAATTTGTGTTAGTGTTGATACTGCAAAACAAATTTTTTTAGGCACTAAATAAATTTTTTAAGATCAACCATAGTGTCTACCATTCTATTTGAAAATCCCCATTCATTATCATACCAAGATAAAACTCTACAGAATTTATCTTTGACAACTTGTGTTTGACTCATATCAAATACAGAACTGCTTGAATTGTGATTAAAATCAATTGAAACTAGAGGTAATGAGTTTGTTGTTAGAATTCCATTTAATTTTTTAGTTTTTGAAGCTTGATGAACTATAGAATTAATTTTTTCTGGGCTAGTTTTTTTCTTACTTAAAAATGTAAGATCTATAAGTGAGACATTAGGAGTTGGTACTCGAATAGCTGTTCCATCTAGTTTACCTTTTAATTTTGGTAAAACTAGACTCAAAGCCTTTGCCGCTCCTGTAGAAGTAGGTATCATTGATTCAGCCGCAGCCCTTGCTCTTCTAAAGTCAGAATGGGTTTGATCTACAGTTCTTTGATCGCCCGTGTAACTATGAATTGTTGTCATGAAACCACTTTCAATTCCTAATTTTTCATCAAGAACCATTGCTAAAGGAGCAAGACAGTTAGTAGTGCAAGATCCGTTTGAAATTACGTTATGATTTTTTTTAATGATATCGTTATTTACACCTTGAACAATTGTGGCATCTACATTTGAAGCTGGTGCTGAAATAATAACTTTTTTTGCTCCTGCATTTAAATGAGAAACTGCCTTCTCTTTTGAAGTAAAAACACCACTACATTCAAGAACAACATCAACCTTGAGCAATTCCCAAGGAAGGTTATTTGGATCTCTTTCGCAATAAAAGTTAATTTTATGTTTACCAATTTTTAATCCATTTTTGATTGAACTAATTTCGTCTTTAAGAATACCGTGTACACTGTCATATTTAAGTAAGTGAGCACTACTCTCAACACTTCCTAGTTCATTAATAGCTACAATATTAATATCTTTAGGATTTTTTTCTAATAAAGCTCTAAAAACAAGTTTTCCAATTCTTCCAAATCCATTTATTGCAACTTTCATATTTATCCTCTTTATAAAGTTTTAATTATTTTTTCAATTAAGTGATCATCTGTTATTTTAAAGTGCTTATACAAATCTTTGTATGGACCACTTTCACCAAAAGTTGACATACCAACAAAATTTTCATTTTTAATATATTTTTCCCAACCATTTATTACTCCAGCCTCAATGGCAAAAATAGGTTTATTTCCTAATATTTCATTTTTATAACCATCATCATTTTTCTCAAACAATTCAAATGAAGACAAGCTTACAACTCTTATCTTTAAATTATTCTTTTCAAAAAGTTTATTTGATGCAGAGCAAGCAATCTCAACCTCAGAACCAGAAGATAAAATTGTTGCATCATATTCTTTAAAATCTCTTATTTTATAAGCACCTTTATTTACAAGATTTTCTTTTCGATTATTTTTTTGTAACATTGGTAAATTTTGTCTTGTTAAAACTAAGATTGTTGGCCCAGTATTGTTAATGGCACATTCCCATGCTTCTATGGTTTCAATAATATCACAAGGTCTAATGACTGTTAAATTTGGAATAGCTCTAAGAGATGCAAGATGTTCAACTGGTTGATGGGTTGGCCCATCTTCTCCTAATCCTATTGAGTCATGCGTCATTACATAAATAACTGGTATATTCATAATGGCTGATAACCTAATTGAAGGTCTGCAATAATCAGTGAATACTAAGAACGTTCCTCCGTATGGAATTAAACCTTTATGCAAAGCAATTCCATTCATTACTCCGGCCATTCCATGTTCTCTGATGCCATAATGAATATAATTTCCATTAAAATTATCAGATGTAATTACATTCATATCTTTTGCTTTAGTATTATTTGATCCAGTAAGATCAGCAGAGCCACCAATAAGATTTTTTTGATAGTTTGAAATTAAATTTAACGTTAGTTCACTCGATTTTCTTGATGCACAATTTGTTTTATTATTAAAATGTTCAGATTTTAATTCACCTAGTTTTTCTGGAAGTTGTGAATCAATTTCTTGATAATAACTATCTTTAAAATTTTTACTTTCAATTAATTCTTTATTTTTTGATAACCATGAATTTCTTGCTTCATCATTTTTTTTATAAAAACTTCTCCATTCATGTAATAAATCATTTGGAATTTCAAACGGCAAATAATTCCACTCTAATTTTTTTCTTGTTAAACTAATTTCATCTTCACCAAGAGGTGAACCATGTGATGAAGCTGAACCCTCTTTATTAGGAGAGCCGAAACCAATTTTAGTTTTACAAGATATAATTGTTGGAGCATCACTTTTTTTTGCATGAATTATAGCTTGATCAATTTCCTCATATTTATGACCATCTATTTCAATTATATTCCAATTATAAGCTTCAAATCTTTTTTTCACATTGTCTGAAACTGAAAGATCTGTTGATCCATCTATGGAAATAGAGTTATTATCGAAAAACATAATAAGCTTATTTAATTTCAAATGTCCTGCGAGACTACACGCTTCATGACTTAAACCTTCCATTAAGCAACCATCCCCAGCAAAAACATAAGTGTAATGATCGAATACTTCTTTTCCATAATTATTTGATAATTTTTTTTCTGCTAACGCCATTCCAACTGCATTTGCTAAACCTTGAGATAAAGGCCCAGTAGTTGTTTCTATTCCTTCTGCGCTTCCGTATTCTGGATGACCAGCAGTTTTATTATGTAATTGTCTAAAATTTTTAATTTGATTTATGTCAATGTCTTTATATCCTGTTAGATACAAACAAGAGTATAAAAGCATTGATCCATGTCCATTTGAAATAATTAGTCTATCTCTATCAATCCAACCTGGATCATTCGGATCAAACTTTAAATGATTTTTGTAAAGAATTGTTGCTATGTCCGCCATACCCATAGGCATACCTGGATGACCAGATTTTGCTTTTTCCACTGCATCCATTGATAAAAATCTAATACAATTTGATAATTGTCTTAGATTGTTGATATTATTTAAATTATTCAAATACTTACCTTTATGGTTGATATAAAATTATTTAATATGGTTTCATTACAGTGACAATTATAAAATTACAAACTATAAAATTATAATGGAAATACAAAAAAAAATTACAGTTCTAAGCGAAAACTTAAATAATCTAAGATCAGCTTTAGAAGATTTTAGGGATCATCATATTTCTAAGAAAGAAAAAATTAAAAATCTTGAAAATGAAATTAAAAATATACGTAAACAAATGTCAGAGTATATTGATGAATTGGAACTTCTAATCAAGAAATAACTATGCCTTTTTATAAGACAAAAATTTTAAACAGAGAAATATCCTTAGAATATGAAAAAAAAGATGAAAAAAAAATAATAGATTCAATAAATTTAATTAATGAAAAAATTGATAATAAATTACAAAATCCAAAATATTCAAATGGAAAAATAAGTGATACTATATTGTTATCACTTCTCTCTATTGAGCTTCAAGCAGAGCTTTCTGAAAAAATAAATATACAAAGAAGTTCAGAAATTAATGATGCCAAAAATGAAAAATATCTTAAGAGCAACTTAGAACTTAAAGACATAATACTAAAACTACAAAATGAAAAAAAAATTTTAGAAGATGAAAAATTTAAATTAGATCAAGAATTTGATGAAATAAATAAAAAAGTAGATGGTTTAATTGATATAATTAAGAATTCTTATTATGAATAATATTAAAGGTGAAAAATTAATTATCAGAAAAAAACAAAAAATTATTAGAGATAAGATTTTTAATAATAATCCATCTCATTTTACTTTATCTTTGTTTAATACACTTTTTGAAAAAATTAACTTTCAAGAAATCAATATAGTATCTAGTTTTATTTCTATAAACTCAGAAATAAATACAGAAGAGCTTAACAATCTTATCTTTATTAAAAATAAAATTTTATGTCTTCCAGTAATTGAAAAAAAAAATAGTCATTTAATCTTTAAGCAATTTAAGAGTGAAGAGAAATTTGTAAAAGGGCATATGAATATATCAGAGCCTCAAAATAAAAATAAAGTTTTAAATCCTGAATTAATTTTTGTACCTTGTTTGGCTTTTGATCATGGGGGAAATAGATTAGGTTATGGCGGAGGATATTATGACAGGACTTTTGCTTATTTAAATAAAATTAATCATAGATTTATCTCTGTAGCCTATGCATATGAAGAACAAAAGTTAGATTACATACCCATAGACAAATTTGATTTTAAAGTGGATTATGTTATTACTGAAAAAAATTTATATAGTTTTCAATGAAAATTCTTTTTATAGGCGATATTGTTGGTAAGGCGTCACGAAAAAAAATTAAAGAAATTATCCCAACACTCAAATCTAAATACAAAACAGACATAATTATTGCTAATGGTGAAAATGCTACTTCTGGTTATGGACTTTCAAAGAGGGATGCAGAAGAATTATTTTCTAGTGGATTGGATTTACTTACACTTGGAAACCATGCATGGGATCAAAGAGATATGCTATCCTATATAGAAGAAAATCCAAAAATAATACGAGCGTTAAATTACCCTGAAGGTGTTCCTGGAAAGGGTTATTATGAGCTTAAACTTTTAAATGGAAAAAAAATTATAGTAGTACAAGTAATGCTTAGATTATTTATGAATTTATCGTTAGATGATCCTTTTAAAAGTATCATTGAATTTTTACAAAAAGAAAAATTAGGTAATACATGCAATGCGATAATAATTGATATGCATGGTGAAGCAACCTCTGAAAAAAAAGCTTTTGGATATTACGTTGATGGAAAAGTTTCAGCAGTTTTAGGTACGCATACACATGTTCCAACTGCAGATAGTGTTATTTTGCCTAAAGGTACTGCTTATCAAACTGATGTTGGAATGTCAGGCGATTATAATTCAATAATTGGTTTCGATATAAATAATCCAATCCATGGATTTGTTAAGGGGTATAGGGCAGAAGGTAGATTTACACCAGCTACTGAAAATATAACGGTATGCGGTGCTTTAATAGATATTGATACCAACACTGGTTTAGCTAAAAATATTATCCCAATTCAAGAGACATAATTTACATATATTAGACACATTTATCTAATATTTTATACCTTTACTAACATCGGATAAAATATTTATAAATCTACTCGATATGGCAGGGCACTCCAAATTTAAAAATATTATGCATCGAAAAGGTGCTCAAGATAAAAAAAGAGCAAAGGTATTTTCAAGACTTGGAAGAGAAATATCTGTTGCTGTCAAAGTAGGTGGTGAAGATATTGAAAGTAATATTAGATTAAGATCTGCAATTGCTTCAGCCAAGTCGCTCAATATGCCTAAAGATAACATTGAGAGAGCAATTAAAAAAGGCCAAGGGAATGATCCTGATAACAATTATGAAGAAGTAAGATATGAGGGGTATGGTCCTGAAGGTATTGCAATAATAGTTGAGGCACTTACAAATAATAAAAATAGAACAGCTGCAGAGATTAGGTCATCTTTTAGTAAACATGGAGGTAATTTGGGTGAAACAGGAAGCGTTAGTTTTGGTTTTGACAGATTTGGCAATATAACTCTCGATAAAAATTTAGTAAACGAAGATCAACTTCTAGAATTTCTTATTGAAAATAATACCGAAGATTATGAGATAAATGAAACAGAGTATTCTATATATTGTGATCAAAACGATTTGCATGAACTTAATGATAGATTAATTAAACAATACGGTCAGACTAACTCTGCAAATTTAATTTGGAAAAGTAAAAATAATATAAATATTGGAAAAGATACAGCGGACAAACTATTTAAATTACTTGAAGTTTTAGAAGACAATGACGACGTACAAGTTGTATCATCAAATTTTGAAGTTGATGATAATGTTTTATCTTCACTGACAGCCTAATGAAAGGAATATAGATGCCTGATAAAGCCTGGAAAAAAAGAGAAAGAGATGTTGCAAATTATTTCAATGGGAAAAGGACACCTTTGAGTGGAGGTAATGGTAAAGTAACAAGAGCTGATGTAATTCACGAAGATTTATTTATAGAATGTAAATTAAGAGCAAAGCATACAGCAATTAGTTTATGGGATGATACTGCAAAGCTTGCAAAAGAAGAGGGTAAGACACCAGTTATAGCATTATGTGAAAAAAATAGACCAGGTTTTTGGGTTATGGTTCATAGTAGTGATCTTGAAAAAATTAAAAAATAATTGTTATGGCAGATATTAATAGTACAAATTTATCGACAGAAGCTCCAGATTTTTCAATGCTTGCGTTATTTATGCAAGCTGACCTTGTTGTCAAATCTGTAATTATAATATTAATCCTAGCCTCTCTTTATTCTTGGAATGTAATAATTTCAAAAATTTTAAGAATTAGACAATTAAAAAAACTTGAAAAAGAATTTGAAGATATTTTTTGGTCTGGTAATTCATTTGAAGATTTATATGAAACTTTAAATTTTAATCATACAGATCCAAAATCAAAATTATTTTGTGCAGCAATTTTAGAGTGGAAAAAAAGTAAACCTCAATATGAAAATGATACATCTGATATTAATTCTTTAAAAGATAGAATGATGAGATCAATGACTGTTGTTTTTAATAAAGAAAGTGAAAATGTTGAAAGAAATTTAACATTTCTCGCAACTGCTGGATCAACTGCACCTTTTATTGGCTTATTTGGAACAGTCTGGGGTATAATGAATAGTTTTAAATCTATTGCAATAGCTCAAAATACAAATTTAGCAGTAGTTGCCCCAGGAATTGCAGAGGCACTATTTGCAACTGCATTAGGTCTATTTGTGGCTATACCTGCAGTAGTTGCGTACAATAAAATTTCAAACGATTTATCAAAGTATTTTATATCTTTGGAAACATTTATGGATGAATTCTCAACAATTTTTTTTAGACAGCTAGAGAAAAAATAAATTGATTACCTCAAATAATACAAACAAACGTAGGAAACAAAGGTACACTCAAATGAGTGAAATTAATGTTACACCTTTTGTAGATGTTATGCTTGTTTTACTTATTGTTTTTATGGTTACCGCACCTCTATTAACTGTTGGAATAAAGGTTGATTTGCCCAAGGTTGAGGCAACAGCATTAACTGATATTAAAGATCCAATTGAGGTAACTGTTAATTTAGAAGGTGATATTTATATTGGAGAATCAAAAGTTGAAGTTGAAAACTTAATTCCAAGATTAAATGCAATTACAGAGCAAAATACTGAAGCAAGAATTTATGTTAGAGGAGATCGCGTAGTAGCATATGGAAGAATTATGGAAATTATGGCAATAATTAATTCAGCGGGTTACGTAAAAGTTGCTTTAATTACTCAACAATAAATGGATAGGATAAGTTATAATAGTTTAAAATTATTAAGCTATTTTGAAAATCTAAATCCTCAAAAATCAGGTATTTTTTTTTCTATAATAATTCACTTATTTATTCTTCTATTCATGGTTGGTTTACCAAATTTTTTTTCTCCTAAAGAAATATATGTTCCCAACATAATACCAATCGAAATTCTAAATGTAACTGAAAACACAAATTTAAAAAAAACAGAAACAAAAAAAGAGGATAATAAAAATAAGGAAACCATCACTGAGCAAAAAAAATTCAATTCGTCAGATCAATTAGAGGTAAAGAAAAATATAGAAATTAGTAAATCAAAATTAGAAGAAAAAACCAACACAGATCAGCCAGTTTTAGAGACTAAACAAACACCTAGTTTAGACATTAAAGAAAAAGAACAGATAAAAATTAAGGAAAAAGAGATTGTTGAAATTAAACAAAAAGTTGAAACAATTAAAACTGATAAAATAAAACCTAAGCTCAAACCAAAACCAAAAATTACTAATAATGAAAATACAAATTCTGATTTAGATCTTGAAACAAACATAAAAGACAAACCAAAAGTAAAGAACAAACCAAAGTTAGAAAAAGAAAAAACTATTACCAAACCTCAGCCAAAGCCTGAAAAAGATTTTAGTATTGCATCTATGTTAAAAGATTTAAGAAATGAGAAAACAAATATGGCAGAAAATGATACTAATAAAGAAGTAGATAAAGTTGAAAATAAAAGTACTGATGAAAGTAATGAAAATGCAGCTTTGTCAATCTCTGAAATAGATTTATTAAGGCAACAATTATCATCTTGTTGGAATGCTCCTGCGGGAGCTGTTATTGATCCTGGCATGGTTGTTAGGATTTCAGCAAAAGTTATGCAAAATATGAAGGTTTCACCAAGCAGTGTCCGTATTGTTGACACAAATATATCTAATACTAATCCTTTTTATGGACCGATTACTGATAGTGCGATGAGAACTTTACTAAACCCGCAATGCACTCCTTTAAAACTTCCAAAAGATAGATATAATCTATGGAAAAATCTTACAATTACTTTTGATTATAGTATTATGAAAGGATATTAATGAAAAAATTTTTCTTAATAACTTTTTTTTTGTTTTCTAGTTTTAAAGTCCATTCATTAGAAGTGACTCTAACACAAGGTAGTGTGAAACCAACTCCCATAGCAGTGACAGAGCTATACTCAGAAAATTCACAATTAACTAAAGTAGGTAAAAATATTTCAATTGTCATTTCAGATAATTTAGAAAGGTCTGGACTTTTTTTACCAATAGATAAAAGATCTTTTATTCAAGATAATCAATCTCTATCTAATAAACCTAGATTTGAAGATTGGAAGTTAATAAAAGCACAACATTTAGTTTCAGGAAAAATTTCATCTAATAATGGAAAAATATCTGTTGAATTTAGATTGTATGATGTGTTTCAACAAAAACAAATAGTTGGAAAAAAATACGAAACTAGTGAAAAAAATTGGAGAAGAGTTGCACATATTATTTCAGATTCCATTTTTAAAAATATAACTGGTGAAGGTGGTTACTTTGACACAAGAATAGTTTACGTTGCTGAGACAGGTCCAAAAGAAAACAAACAAAAGAGATTAGCAATAATGGATCAAGATCAATCAAATCATCGTTTTTTGACGGATGGATCATATCTGGTATTAACTCCAAGGTTTTCTCCTAATTCACAAAAAATTACATACATGTCTTATGTAAATAGAAATAATCCTAGGGTTTATATTTTTGATATAGAAACTGGTAAACAAGAAATAGTAGGTGAGTTTCCAGGAATGACATTTGCACCACGTTTTTCACCTGATGGTAATCAAATAGTAATGTCTTACACTGACCCAGAAATTGGTAATTCCGAAATTTATATTCTTGATCTTAAAACAAGAATTTCAAAAAGAGTTACTAATAATTCTTCAATTGACGTTTCCGCAAGTTTTTCACCTGATGGCAAAAAAATAGTTTTTAATTCAGATAGAAGTGGACGAAGGCATTTGTATGTAAGTGATAATAATGGAAAAAATATTAAAAGAATTAGCAGGGAAGCAGGAAGTTACTACACACCAGTCTGGTCTCCAAGAGGTGATATGATTGCATTCACTAAACAAGAGGGAGGGCAATTTTACATAGGTGTTATGGAGGTTGATGGCTCAAATGAAAGAATGATTGCAAAATCATTTCATGTTGAGGGGCCAACATGGGCGCCAAATGGTAGATTTTTAATGTATTTTAAAGAAGAGAGAACTGCTGAGGATGGATCAGGTGGTGAATCCAGTCTATATTCTATTGATTTAACTGGTTTTAATGAAAGAAAAGTAATAACTCCGCTAGGCGGATCTGATCCAGCATGGTCACCATTGATGCACTAATCAAATATAATACAAAAAAATATACGAAATTTTAAAAAAAATGTTAAGGAACTCCATATAATTTAGTATATCTATTCAAAGTATTAAGGGAGCATTATTTATGTTTTACAAGTTTTTTATCTCTATATTTATGGTTTTATTTGTTGCCGCTTGTGCAACAACTCCAAAAGACTCGTCTGATTCTTCAGGTTCAGGATCAAGTAGTTCTGGAAGTGATGTTTCTTCAGAAGGTTCTATTACTGAAACTGCAGGAAGTGGTATAGTTTCTGGATCACAGGAAGACTTAATTGTTAACGTTGGTGACAGAGTATTCTTCGGATATGACAGTTCAGATTTAGACTCTGACGCTCTAGAGTTACTTCAAGATCAGGTTGCATGGCTTAAACAGAATAGCGATGTTACGGTAACAATTGAGGGGCATTGTGACGAAAGAGGAACTAGGGAGTACAACTTAGCTCTTGGTGAAAAAAGAGCTCAGGCTGTAAAAAATTATCTCATAGGATTAGGAATAAATCCTGATAGAGTTTCAACTATTAGTTATGGTAAAGAAAGACCTGCTGTTGTAGGATCAAATGATGGAGCATGGGCTCAAAACAGAAGATCAGTAACTTTAGTTAATTAATTATTATTCCTTAATACTTTGGCGCTATAGAAATATAGCGCCATATTTTTATCTCAATTAGAAATTAGAATCGGTCAATGTTTAAGTACATACTTACAGTTTTGATTTTATTTTTTTCAAGCTATTCTTTTTCTAATGATAGTGATCTTACTATCTCCCAACAATTAGAAAGATTACAAAGAGAAGTTTCCGATTTATCTAAAGAAGTATTTTCAAATTCGTCAAATCAATCAAAAGGAACAAATAATGATTTTGTTAAAAATCTTTCCGCTATTGATTTACGTATTTATGACATTGAAAATGATATAAAAAACTTAACTTCAAATTTAGAGGAATTATATTTCCAATTAGACGATATTTTTAATAAGTTAGAAAACATAGAATTAGTTATTAATAATTCACAATTATTTCCTCCAAATAATGTTGAGGTAAGTACGGATGAAATTTCAGAAGATAGTTCTGAAGTAAAAAGTAATACTTTGAGTGAAAGTGAAAATACACTTGGCACATTAAACATTTCAAAAAAAACAAATGATACAAATGAAGAAGTTGTATCTGACGATAAGGAAGTAAATTCTGATAAAAATGAAGAGATATTATCACCTGAAGATCAATTCCAGGTGGCATTTGACAATATTAGAGATAAAAAATGGCAGGATGCAAAAACTTCATTCAAACAGTTTATTTCAGAAAATCCAGATAATCAACTATCAGGCTCAGCACATTATTGGCTTGGAGAATTATTTATTTTAGAAAAAAATTATAGAGAGGCTGCACTTATATTTGCAGAAGGCTTTCAAAAATTTCCAGATAGCATTAAAGCTGCAGAAATGCTTTTCAAACTTTCCCAATCATTATACCAAGTTGAAAAAACTGTTGAGGCTTGTAAAACTATGGAAAAATTAATAATTGACTTTCCAAAAAATAAAATAATTCCTCAAACAAAAAAACAAATTGTTGAGTATAATTGTTTAGAAAATAATGAATGAAGCTCACAAATAAAGAATTTATTAAAAACATAGAAAAAAAATTTACTTTTGAAAAAAACCCCTCTGTCGCTATCGGAGTTTCAGGTGGTCCGGATAGTATGTCACTATTATTCCTTCTAAATGCTTTCATAAAATATAAAAAAGGAAACTTGATGGCTTTAATCGTAGATCATCGTATTAGAAAAAACTCTAAAGATGAAGCAAAATATATTTCTACCTATTTGAAAAAAAATAACATTACCTCTCAAATTCTGACTGTAAACAAAGTTAATGTGAGTAAGAAAAGTATGAATGAAGCTAGAAATAATCGTTATAATTTACTCACAGATTTTTGTATTAAAAATAATTTTTTGCATTTATTTATTGCTCATCACAAAGATGATAATTTAGAAACTTTTTTGAATAGAAAGATAGCTGGAAGTGACTTTTATGGTTTAAAGTCAATGTCTGAATTCTCACTTTATAATAAAGTTTGCATAATTAGACCACTTTTAAATTTTTCTAAAGATGTATTATTGAATTACAATAAGCAAAATAAAATAGAATATATTAATGATCCATCAAATTTTAATTTAAATTATACTCGTCCTACAATTAGAAATTTTCTTAAAAAATCTGGCCAAAAAACTATTAAAGAAATAAACAAAGATTTTGAGAGCATACTTTTTTATTCACCATATTTCATTCAAATGATATCTGAGATACTTCTTAAAAATATTGTTAAAATTGATAGTAAAAAAATTATTGTTGGTCTTGATAATATGAAAAATTTGAATGAAATTAATTCCGAAAATATTATTCGAAGAATATATCAATTTTTATTTTATGGATCTAATGCTCCGCGATCGAAAAAAACTAGAATCTTAATTAATGAAATAAAGAAATTGAATTTTAAACATTTTAACATAAGAGGCATGATTGTTAAAAAAAATGAAGAATTTCTTACATTTTCAAGATAATTTGTTTAATTTTCTACAAAACTATTGTGTTTTTATAATAAATTCCTATGTAATAAATTGATGAAAAACATAAGTAAAAATGTAGTATTATGGATAATAATTGGATTGCTCTTAATCGTGCTTTTCAATCTCTTCCAGGGATCTTCAAATAATAGAAATACTTCAAAAATATCTTTTTCTGACTTTATTGCTGCAACTGAAAGTGGAAATGTATCTGAGGTAAATATAAGTGGAAACATGGTAACAGGTTTTCTAGACGATGGTCGTTCATTTAGTACCTACGCTCCTAACTATCCAAATCTTGTAGATAAGTTAAATGAAAATGGTGTAAAAATAACTGCTGAACCATCAGAGCGTTCAATGCATCCTCTTCTAAGTGTATTATTGTCATGGTTCCCAATGCTGCTTTTAATTGGAGTATGGATCTTCTTTATGCGTCAAATGCAAGGCGGTGGTGGAAAAGCAATGGGCTTTGGAAAATCTAAAGCTAAATTACTAAATGAGGCCGTAGGTAAAGTTACTTTTGATGACGTAGCAGGTATTGATGAAGCTAAACAAGAATTAGAAGAAGTTGTTGAGTTTTTAAAAGATCCTTCAAAGTTTTCTAGACTAGGTGGAAAAATTCCAAGAGGTGCTCTTTTAGTTGGACCTCCCGGTACAGGTAAGACATTACTTGCCAGAGCAATTGCCGGTGAAGCAAATGTACCATTCTTTTCAATTTCAGGATCAGATTTTGTTGAAATGTTTGTAGGAGTTGGTGCAAGTAGAGTTAGAGACATGTTCGATCAAGGTAAAAAAAATGCTCCTTGTATAGTATTTATAGATGAAATTGATGCAGTAGGAAGGCATCGTGGTGCAGGTTTAGGTGGTGGTAATGATGAAAGAGAACAAACTCTCAACCAACTTCTTGTAGAAATGGATGGCTTTGAAGCAAATGCAGGCGTAATTATAATTGCAGCTACAAATAGACCTGATGTTCTCGATCCAGCCTTACTTAGACCTGGAAGATTCGACCGTCAAATAACAGTAAATAATCCAGATGTAATGGGAAGAGACAAAATTCTCAAAGTCCATATTAAGAAGATCAAAGTTTCACCAAAATTTGACTCAAAAATTATTGCAAGAGGCACTCCTGGTTTTTCTGGAGCTGATTTAGCAAATCTAGTTAATGAAGCGGCTCTATTAGCAGCTAGAAAAAATAAAAGAATGGTTACTATTGAAGATTTCGAAAGTGCCAAAGATAAAGTAATGATGGGTGCTGAAAAAAGATCTATGGTAATGTCTGAGGATGAAAAAAAACTTACAGCTTATCATGAAGCTGGTCATGCTGTAGCAACCCTTCACTCACCTGCCTCTGATCCAATACACAAAGCAACAATAATCCCAAGAGGTAGAGCTCTAGGTATGGTTATGAGACTTCCTGAAAAAGATCAGTTGTCTATGAGAAAAGATCAAATGAAAGCACACTTGTTAATAGCTACAGGAGGAAGAATTGCTGAAGAAATGATTTTTGGTAAAGATAAAATTACAAATGGTGCGGCGAGTGATATCCAAATGGTCACAAACCTTGCAAAAAAAATGATTACAGAATGGGGTATGAGTGAAAAGTTAGGTCGACTAAGATATAACAGTGATAGTGAGGAAGTTTTTTTAGGACACTCAGTTGCTCAATCAAAAAATTTATCTGACTCTACAGCAAAATTAATTGACGAAGAAGTAAGGTCTCTTGCAGAAGAGGCTGAAAATAATTGTAGAAAAATTCTTCAAGATAATATTGAAGAACTACATACAGTTGCCAAAGGACTTTTAGAGTATGAAACATTATCAGGTGATGAAATTAAAGATTTGATTAAAGGTATTAAGCCAACTCGAGATGATTTTGATAATGATTTAAATAAACCTGAAAAACCTGCTACTTCTGTTCCAAAAACAGGTGGATCGGCTCCTGCTCCGGCAAATTAATTTAAGTACTTCACTTTATTTATTTTTTTCAATAAAAGACATAAATGTCTAAAATATTTGGTACCGATGGTATACGGTGCTTAGTTAATGAAGAACCTCTTTCTGCTGAAACTTGTCTAAAAATTTCAAAGACAGTAGCATTTCTTCTCAAAAAGAAAAATTCTAAAAATAGTAGGGTTGTGATTTGCAAAGATACAAGATTATCTGGTTATTTGTATGAACCGCTTGTTACTGCTGGATTTATTTCTATGGATATGGATGTAATTTTAGTTGGTCCACTTCCAACACCAGCTGTGCCATTAATGATTAAAACTTTAAGAGCTGATATTGGTGTAATGATTACAGCTTCACACAATACATATGAATATAACGGACTTAAATTTTTTGATAGTACTGGAACAAAGTTAAGTGCATCAATAGAACAAAAAGTTGAAAAAATAGTTTTAGATAATAAAAAATATTCTAAAGTTACAAACAACACATTTGCATCAGGAAATGCAAGAAGATTAGAAGATGCTTCAGGTAGATATTCAGAATTTTTAAAGAGCACTTTAGATAAAACATCATCCAAGAAAAAACTAAAAATTGTTTTAGACTGTGCGAATGGAGCCACTTATAATATAGCTCCAAATTTATTTTGGGAACTGGGCCATAATATAATCGCCATTAATAATAAACCAGATGGTTTAAATATTAATAAAAATTGTGGTGCAGTTGATGTTAAGTCACTCTCTCAAAATGTAAAAAAAGAAAAGGCTGATATTGGATTTGCATTTGATGGTGATGGAGATAGATTAATAGTTGTAGATGAAAATGGAAAAGAAGTTGATGGTGATAAAATTATAGGATTGTTATGCAAAAGTTACATAAAACCAAAGAAAAAACCTAATCAACATGATGTGATTATAACTGTTATGTCTAATATGGGATTGGAAAAATATCTCACAAATAAATTACAATTAAAGATTAAACGAACATCTGTTGGAGATATAAACGTTATTAATCAAATGAAAAAATCTAAATCTTTGATAGGTGGTGAGCAATCAGGGCATATAATATTGTCAGAATATTCTAATACAGGTGATGGAATTTTAGCAGCTCTAAAAATTACTGAAGTTTTACTATCAACTAAAAATAAGGCAAGTAAACTTTTCAATTTGTACAATGATTTTGTTCAAAAAAAAATTAACTTACGGTACAAAACAAAAAATACCAAACTGTTAAGAATTATTGATAAGATAAAAAATGATAAATTGTATAATAATAAAAAAATTAGATCTCTCGTTAGATTATCTGGGACTGAGCCATTAGTAAGGATACTGGTTGAAGGGCAAGAAATTGGCGAGGTTAAAAAGAAGTCTCTAGAAATAAAAAAATTAGTAAGGCCTTATCTTGGTTAATAAATTTTTAGTACCTGTAGGTTTTAAAGATAGTCTAAACTTTGATGCATCTATTGAACATAAATATAAAAATAGCATAATAAATTATTTTACAGATAATGGTTTTACCCTAATTAAGACCCCACTAATTGAGTTTAGTAAAAATTTAGATCGCAATACTCTAACTTTGAAGACAAATAAAAAAAATGATCAATTAAGTATTCGAAATGATATTACTCCACAAATAATTAGAATTGCCTCATCTAGGCTAGCTAATAAAACACGACCACTTAAACTTTGTTATTATGGTGAAGTTGTTAGAAAAGTAGGAACAATTTTAAGACCTGAAAGACAATTTCAACAAGTTGGTGCTGAGATTATTGGATCTGAAAGCTATAAGGCGGATGTAGAAATTATTAATCTTGCATACGAAACTTTAAAAAAAATTGGAGTTAAAAACATTGTTATTGAAATTACGGCGCCATTTTTTCTTGATAGTTTGTTTAAAAAAATAACTAATAAAGATTTAAAAAATAAATTAAAAAAATATATTAAATTTAAAGATATTAATAATTGTTTAAAGTTATTGAAAAAAAATGAACTATACAATTCATTTAAAACTCTTCACTTATGTTCTGGTTCAATTCAAAATAAAAAAAAATATATATCAAAGTTAAATAAAATAATAGGTTATGAAAGCGAAGTTGAAAGACTAGTAAAAATTGCTAATTTAATTAAACCTTCAAAAAATGATTCTCTAAATGTAGATTTTTTTGACTTACAAAAAAATAAAAATTACTACAGAGGTATAAAATTTACATTTTTTGCGAAAAATGTAAGAGGTGAAATAGCTGGAGGAGGCCGATATAATTTAAAATATGGTAGTAATTCTGAGACTGCTATAGGATACACGTGTTACATGGATACAATTTTAAGATCTTCATCTTTAATCAATCAACATAAAAAAATTTTAATTGCATTTAATACAAGTGAAAAAATTAAACAAAAATTAATAAATAAAGGTTATAGTTTATTTAAAACTTTTGAAGATAATATTGATATAAAAAAAGAGGCAAAAAAGTTTGGAATCAAGTATTATCTGATTAATAATATAGTTAAACAAATCTAATGTTTTATACGATAGTTGGAACCCAATGGGGAGATGAAGGAAAAGGCAAAATCGTTGATTGGATTTCTTCTAAAGCTGACTTGATAGTCAGATATCAAGGAGGAAATAATGCAGGACATACAATTAAAGTAGATAATAATGTTTATAAACTTAATTTATTACCCTCAGGAATAATTAATAATAAAAAATGTGCAATTGGTAATGGTGTTGTTTTAGATCCGTGGGCACTAATCAATGAAATTAATAATCTTAAAGAACAAGGAATAGAAGTAAATGAAGACAATTTATATATTGCTGACAATATTTGTTTAATTTTACCTATTCATAAACTTCTTGATGAAATTAATGAAAACTCTAGAGGAAAAAAAGAACTAGGAACAACTAAAAAAGGTATTGGTCCAGCATACGAAGATAAAGTAGGTAGAAGAGCAATAAGAATTTGTGATTTAAAAGATCCAATATTTTTAAAACAAAAAATTGATAACCTTTACGAATTTCATAAAGATAAAATTTCAAAACATATTCATAAAATTACACATAATTATTATGAAGAACTTTTATCTATGTCTAATTATCTTAACTCTTTCAGTGTGCCATTATGGAAAATAATAAATGAATTAGGCCAAAAAAATAAAAATATTGTTTTTGAAGGAGCGCAAGGGTCAATGTTAGACATTGATTTTGGAACATATCCTTATGTTACATCATCAAATACAATATCAGGTCAAATATTCTCTGGCACAGGTTTTAGTGACAGAAAAAACCATAAAATTTTAGGAATTACAAAGGCGTATACTACTAGAGTTGGATCAGGCCCATTCCCAACAGAGTTAATGGATGATATTGGAGAGCATCTTGGTGAAAAAGGTCAAGAATTTGGAACAGTTACAAAACGAAAAAGAAGATGTGGTTGGTTTGATAGTGTACTTTTGAAACAATCTATTAAACTTAATGGTATTACAGACATTGTACTTACTAAACTTGATGTCCTAGATGAATTAAAAGAAATTAATGTATGCACTGGATATTTAATTGATAACAAACATTATGACTATTTACCGAGTGAAGAATTTTTATTCGATAAGATAAAGCCTATTTATAAAAAAGTTGCTGGCTGGGAAAAATCAACATCAGGGATTAACAAATTTGATGATCTTCCTGAAAATGCTAAAAAATATATTAAAATACTTGAAGATCTTATGGAAACTAACATTTCTATTGTTTCAACAGGGCCAGATAGAAAAGAGACGATTGATATAAATGGAACTTTATCTAATATTTGAAATTTCCTTTTGAATTTTTTCTAATGCTTTCTCTTCAATTTGTCTTACTCTTTCTCTGCTAATTTTATACTTTTTACTCAAATCTTCTAACTTTAATGGATTTTCACTTAGTTTTCGAAGTTTAATAATCTCCTTTTCTCTGTTGTTCAAAACTTCAAAAGCTTTTGAAAATAAACTTCTTCGATAATCTAGTTCATCTTTATTTTCAATTATTCTATCATGAGTTTCTTTTTTATCTTCTATTAAGTCCTGCCATTCAGTGTCATGTTCTTCACCTAGTTTAACATTTAAAGATTGATCTGAAGTAAAAAGTCTATTTTCCATATCTATTACTTCACCTTCTTTTACATCGAGTCTAGTTGCAATTTCTCTAACATTTTCTGGTGATAAATTACCTGAATCAATTGAAGTAAGTTGGTTTTTAATTTTACGTAAATTAAAAAAAAGTTTTTTCTGAGCTGCGGTAGTTCCAATTTTAACTAAAGACCAACTGTGCAGAACATATTCTTGTATTTGAGCTCTTATCCACCACATTGCATATGTTGCTAATCTAAATCCTTTTTCTGGATCAAATTTTTTTACTGCTTGCATGATTCCAACATTACCTTCTGAAATTAAGTCAGTAACAGGTAAGCCATATCCTCTATACCCCATTGCTATTTTGGCAACTAATCGAAGGTGACTTGTAACTAGTTTATGTGCAGCATCTGAATCTCCATGTTCCTTATAACGTTTAGCTAACATGTACTCCTCTTCTGCTGTGAGCATCGGAAATTTTTTAATTTCCTGCAAGTATACTGCTAAATTTCCTTCACTTGATAGTACTGGTAAATTCATAAAAAGCCTATAGCATAAATAAAATAAAATTTAATATTTAAGCAATAATTTTATTAAATTCTTAAAATCTTCAGGAATTTCAATATCAAAATTCATCCTTTTTTTTGATGTAGGATGATCAAAGCCAAGATGATAGGCATGCAATGCTTGTCTATCAAAATTTTTTAAAATCATAAATTTATTAAATGTATTTTTATCTTTTCCAAATTGATTAATTTTACTTTTCCCATAAATCTTATCGCCAATTATAGGAGAATTTTTAGAAGTTAAATGAAGTCTAATTTGATGCGTTCTTCCAGTATGTAAATGGCAGTCAACTATACTAGCAATACCAAAAGTTTTTTCTAATTTAATATCGGTTTTAGAATATTTTCCGAAGCCCTTATTATTCAAACTCATTTTTTTTCTATTTTTTCTATTTCTCTCTATGTATCCTTCAATAGATTGATTATCAGGAGTTCCCCAAACTATTGCTTTATATTTACGAGATATTGTATGTTCTTTGAATTGTTTGGCTAAATTAATATGAACATTATTATTTTTTGCAACAACAAGAATTCCACTAGTATCTTTATCTAAACGATGGACAATTCCTGGTCTAGCATTATCATCTAAATTACTTAGTTGATTATTAGTGTAATGCATAAGAGCATTCACAAGAGTGCCACTTTCATTTCCAGGAGCTGGATGCATTACAAGATTTGGAGGTTTATTTATAATGATTAAATCTTCATCTTCAAAAATAATGTTTAAGTCAATATCTTCAGCTGCATGTTTTGTTTCTTGTTTCAAGATAATATTTATAAAGTAATTTTCATTTTCTTTAGTTATGTAAGATGGATCTTTAATTTCTTTTTCATCTAGACTTACATTACCATTTAATATTAAAGTTTTTATTTGTGTTCTTGAATATCCTTCCAATTTTGAAACGAGAACTTTATCTAATCTTTGTGAACTTAATTGTTTATTTATAGTTAATTTAAGATTATAGAATTCACTCATGTCTCAAAAAATTCTTAAATTTATTGTAATATTTTTAGGTATATTAATTGTTATTTGTTTTTTAGCTCTTGTTTATGGTTTGTATATAAAAACAACAAAAAAACAAAGTAATTTAGAAACAAATTTAATTGATTATAATTTAAATTTAGAAAAAGGGCATAAAATTACAGATATAGATATGGTTGATAATAATAGGATTTTATTTACAATAAAATATAATGATAAAGTTTATGCTTTAATATATGATATAGAAACATCAAATATTGTAAAAATAGATACAACCAATGAATAAAGATAATAATTTTGAAAATAATTTAAAAAAACTTGAGTCTATTGTTGAGAAATTAGAAAATGGTGAAGTTGATTTAGAAGAATCTGTAAAACTTTACGAAGAGGGAATGAATTTAAAAAAAGCATGTGAGGAAAAGTTAAAAAGTATAGAAAGTCAAATTAAAAAAATTAAGCAAGAAAACAATAAAGTCACAAAAGAAGATTTTAAGTAATTTTCAAATTTGAGTAAAAATCTAAAAATAAGACTTGATCAGCTTTTAATTGATAGAAACTTAGCTGAAACTAAATCAAAAGCCCAATCTATGATTATGGCTGGCCAAGTTTATGTTAATGATAAAATTATTACCAAAAGTGGTAACAGTTTTAATGAAAACTCAAAAATAAAAATTAAACAACTTCATCCTCCATGGGTATCAAGAGGTGCATTCAAATTATTGAAAGCGATTGATCATTTTAAGATTGATATTGAAAATAAAATTTGTCTAGATATTGGTTCATCAACCGGTGGCTTCACAGAAGTTCTTTTAAAAAAAAATGCTAAAAAAATATATTCTATTGATGTTGGCACAAATCAACTTCATGAAAAATTAAAAAAAGAAAAAAAAATTATCAGTGTAGAAAATTTTAATGCTAAATATTTAGATAACTCAATAATTCATGAAAAAATTAATTTGGTAGTCTGTGATGTTAGTTTCATAAGCCTAACAAAGGTTATAGAACCTAACTTGAAGCTTTTATCAAGTAAAGCTGAGATTATTTCACTAATTAAGCCACAATTTGAAACAAATAAAATAAATTTGAAAAAAGGTATTGTGAAAGATCCATTGATTCATGAACAAGTATGTAATGATATATCGAATTGGTTTAAAAAAATAATTAAGGCTGAAGTTGTAGGTTTAGTTGAGAGTCCAATAACTGGACCAAAAGGGAATAAAGAATTTTTGATTTATAGTGTTTTAAAGAAATCTTAAACAATGATCAGCTATAGTTGTGGCAATCATTGCTTCACCAACAGGAACAGCTCTTATACCAACACATGGATCATGACGACCTTTAGTAGATATTGTTGTTTCTTTTAATTTTGTATTAATTGTTTTTTTTGTCGATAAAATTGAACTTGTCGGTTTTACTACAAATCTAGTAATTAATTCTTGGCCAGTTGTAATTCCTCCAAGAACACCACCATTATTATTTGAAAGAAATAAAGGTTTTTTATTTTTAATTCTCATTTCATCAACATTAGAAATTCCAGTCTCATAAACACTGCTAAACCCATTTCCCATTTCTACACCCTTAACGGCATTAATAGACATCAATGCCTTAGCTATATCGGAATCTATTTTTTCATAAATAGGCTCTCCTAATCCAGCGGGCAAACCTTTTACTCTAATTTCAATTATAGCACCTAAAGAGGAACCATTTTTTCTTGCAATTTGTATTTCGTTTTCCCATTTTTTAATAATTTCTTTATCAGGACTCCAAAAATTATTTTTTGGAATAAAATTATTATTCCAATTATCATAATTAATTTTATGATTACCTATTTGAATTAATGCACCTGTTATTATAACTTTATTTTTTATTTTATTTTTTATAATTTTTCTTGCTATTGCGCCTGCTGCCACTCTCATTGCAGTTTCTCTAGCACTAGATCTACCACCACCCCTATAATCTCTTATGCCATATTTTTTCCAATATGTGTAATCCGCATGACCTGGTCTAAATTTGCTTTTGATATCACCATAATCTTTAGATCTTTGATCTTGATTGTAAATAATTAGAGAAATAGGATGACCTGTTGTTTTTCCTTCAAAAGTTCCAGATAGTATTTCAACTTTATCCCCTTCTTTTCTTTGAGTTGTGAATTTCGACTGACCAGGTTTTCTTTTATCTAAATAGGGTTGAATATCTTTTTCAGTTAAATTTATGTTTGATGGAACTCCATCGACAACACAACCAATAGCTTTGCCATGGCTTTCTCCCCATGTGGTAAAGTTAAAGATTTTTCCTATTGAATTAGAAGTCATTTTTTAGAATTTGTAAATTCACCTAATAATTCTGAAACACTTTCACTCTCATCAACTGCAACCATTCCTACAGTATGATAGCCACAATCGACATGTTGTATCTCACCAGTAACGGCACTCCCAAGATCGCTTAAGAGATACAAAGCAGAATTTCCAACATCTTGCTGATTTACATTTCTTTTAAGCGGAGCATTAAGCTCGTTCCATTTTAAAATAAATCTAAAATCACCTATTCCTGATGCTGCCAAAGTTTTAATTGGCCCTGCACTAATGGCATTAACTCTTATATTTTTTTCTCCTAAATCAACTGCTAAATATCTAACGCTTGCCTCTAAAGCTGCTTTTGCAACTCCCATAACATTATAATGAGGCATAACTTGTTCTGATCCATAATATGTTAAAGTTAAAACTGATCCACCATTATTCATTAAAGGTTCTGCTAGCCTACAAGCCTCTGTAAAAGAATAACATGATATATGCATAGTTTGTTTAAAATTATCAGAAGATGTATTGTAATATTTACCTCTTAATTCATCTTTGTTGGAAAAACCAATTCCATGAACAAGAAAATCTAATTCACCCCATTTATTTTTAAGTGTTTCAAAAACATTATTCATACTTTGTGAGTCTGAAACATCACAAGGAATAATAGTGTTGGACCCTATTTCTTCCGCAAGTGGCTGAACTCTTTTTTTAAGAGCTTCTCCTTGATAAGTAAGCGCAATTTCTGCTCCCTGTTCTGCTAATTTTTTCGCAATACCCCAAGCAATAGATCTGTCATTTGCCACTCCCATAATCAGACCTTTTTTATTTTGCATCAACATATTGTAAATCAGTGTTTTTTTATAAATATAGATATATATACTTATAAAATAATATTCATATCTATAATATGCAATCAAATCAAAAATTAATAAATTCTGATAAAAAACCAATTGAACTTTTTCAAGAATGGTTTGAAGAGGCAAAGAAAAGTGAAATCAATGATCCAAATGCTATGAACCTTGCTACTATATCTTCTGATGGCAAACCAAGCTCGCGAATTGTTTTACTTAAATCATATGATGATAAAGGGTTTGTTTTTTACACAAATTCAAATAGTAAAAAGGGTAGAGCAATTAAAAACAATGCTAGTGTAGCTTTAAATTTTCATTGGAAAACACTTCAAAGACAAATAAGAATAGAAGGTAATGTTTCACAAATTTCAAATGCTGAAGCTGATGAATATTATAATTCAAGGCCACTTGGAAGTAGAATAGGAGCTTGGGCTTCATTACAGTCAGAAGAACTAGATGATAGATCGACATTAACTAAAAGAGTAGATGAGTTTGAAAAAAAATTTTCAGATAATGATGTACCAAGACCTTCACATTGGAATGGTTACTTAGTAGCGCCTGTATTAATTGAATTTTGGCAAGATATGCCCTTCAGATTGCATGACAGACTTGAATTCCGTATGGAAAATGATGGTTGGGTTACAAGAAAATTATATCCTTAATTATCTTCTTTCCATTTTTGTAAAATCCATGAACTAGAATTTGATTTATTGTCACCACCTATACCCCAAAGTAACTGTATATTATTTTTTTCACAAAATATTGATTCTGGTGTTGTACTACTATTTCTATCACCTCCATTTGCAAATTTAATAATTGATTTTGGATATTTATTTTTTACTTTTTTAAGACCATCGATGCACGTCTTATCTTCATCATCAAATTCTATAACATCAATAACATTTTTTAACTCATTCATAATTATAGTTCTTTCAATAAAAGGAAGAAATTCCTTACCCTTCTTTTTTTGAAGCCATAAATCAGAATTTAGCAAAACTACAACTTCACCATGTTTAGCAGCTTCTTTAATTAATTTTATATGACCACTGTGAATTGGGTCAAAACCTCCACTAACAACAACTATTTCATGCATACTTGCTTCTCCATTTTTCTGGATCTTCTAAAAATTCTTTTAAGTTTGAAACCTTATCTTCAGAATATATTTTTTCACTTTCAATATAATTTATTATATCTTTCCAAGTACACAGTGAGTGAATATTTACATTTAATTTAAATAATTCTGATTCTTTGAAATTAAAAATATCATAATAAAATATTACAAATATATCTTTAACTTTTAATCCAGCTTCACGCATTGCGTTAACAAAAATTATTTTACTACCTCCATCAGTAGCTAGATCTTCAACTAAAAGAGCTTTTTGATTATTTTCAAATTCACCTTCAATTTGTTTGTTTTTTCCAAAACCTTTTGTTTTTTTTCTGATGTAAATCATTTGTTTATCTAATTTTTGAGAAATAAAAGCAGCATAGGGAATTCCGGCAGTTTCTCCACCAGCAATAATTTCGGCTTCAATATTATTTTTAGATAAATAATCTACGGCTTTATCAATTATAAAATTTCTTTCTTTTGTAAAAGAAATAATTTTTCTACAATCAACATAAACAGGGCTAGCTAAACCCGATGTTAGAGTAAAATAATTATCAAATGAAAAATTAACAGACTTTATATCTACTAATATTTTAGCTATCTCTTTTGACATTTTTTCAAGTTATTTGTGCAATATGTTCATATGATAAATTTCCAGGCACAATCATTATTGGTATTCTTAGGTTTGTTATTTCATTACTCACCAAAGAAGTTATTATTGGACCAGGATTTTTACTATTTGGATCAGTATTGGCAGCTAAAACAAGAACATTAATATTTTTTTCCTCATCTAATAATTGTTTTAATTCAGCTATAGTATCCCCCTCTCTTAAAGAGAGAGCAGGATAGTCACCAATTCTTTCTTGGACAAATGAGGCAGCCTTTTTAAGAACTGTTTCTGCTTCTTCTCTAGCTTCCTCTTTCATAATGTCTGTAACACCTTTTGTTGTTAGAACATCTAAAGGCTCTATGAATGTTGCAATTATAATTTTTCTTCCCGTTTTTTTTGATCTTGCACAAGCATACTCAAGTGCTGTATTCATTTCTTCTGAATTATCTGCAACAACTAGAATATATCTATCATCACTCATTTACTTCTCCTAAATAAAGCAGCAGCAATAAAACCTGAAAATATTGAGAAGATAATTACAAAAACTCCGTATGTAGCTGCATTCTCATTGGCAAAGTCAAATATTTGACTTCCTATGCCAGTTTTTTTTATAACTATATTTTTTTGATCAGAACTCATAATAGTATTATTTCTTATATAGTAAATATCAACAATATAAATCCCTGGTATTGTATTTGTTGGAAAAAAAACACTAGTTTGAAATAATTTATCTTTGACCTTTTTCATTTCAAAACTTTTATAAAATGATTGCTCTTTTTTTATTCTAACAAAATTTTCATTCCAATTTTTTTGGTCATTCTTGAAAATAAAATTTTGATTAAAAGTCTTATTATTTAAAATTTTTTCAAAACTTAGATCCTCATTAATTAATATCGATTCAGGCAAGATTTCGTTAATTTCTTTTGATGAGGATAAAAAGAATAAAGATGGAATGTTACTATAGGTAACGTATTGATTATTTATCCATATTCCAAAATACCTCTCTTTTTTTTGTATTCTCATTTTTGACGGTGGACCTTTTATTGTCAAAAGTGTCTCATGATCATTTTTTAGTAATCCAAAAATAATAATTTCTTTTCCATTAAAATCTGTTTTTAATTCAATACTATCCTCAGATAAGTCAAAGTAAATTTCTTCAGCATGAAGAAAGTTATAAAAAAAAATTATAGTCAATAAAATTGTTATATTAAAAGCAAACTTTATAAAAAAATTTTTAATCATCTATTTTTGTCACTTCTAAAATATAAAATTCTAAATAAAATCCAATTAGTGCAAAAAAAGATACTAATAAAAAAGATGCTTTCTCAATCAATATATCAACCACTAATATATCTTTTTGCATAAGCATATAAATTGGAATTATAGTAGATAAAATAATAATACTTAGTTTTATAAATGAATCATTAAATAATATGTCTTTAAATATTTTATTAAGATCTTTTTTAATAAATACTCTGAAATTTGACCATATATATATTTTGTTAAATGAATTTATAACAATTAATAGAATTAAAAAATATTCAATGTACTTTAGATTAAATTCAATAGTTGTAAAAATAAAATATATGAAGAGACAAACTACGATCAATAAATTAATTGAAAAATTAAATATTGATATCATATCATTACCAATGAAAATAAATCATTTGGCCTTAGAACAAGATCAGTAAATATTTTACCACAGACACCAAGTACCAATATAGCTAAAATACCTCTTAAATATTCAGCTCTTAATTTAGATCCAAAAATTACACCAACTTGCGCTCCAATTACTCCTCCAAATATCATTAGCGCAGACAGCACTATATCTACATTATAATTAATGTATGATTGAAAGAATGTAGCATTAGCAGTAACAAAAATTATTTGAAATAATGATGTTCCAACTACTATACTTGTCGGCATTCCAAGTATGTATACCATTGCTGGTATCATTATAAATCCTCCACCAACTCCCATCATTGCGGACATTACTCCAACAGCGAACCCTATCAGTACAGGTGGTATTGCACTTATATAAAGTTTTGATCTATGAAAGCGAACTTTGAATGGAAGTCCGTGAAACCAAGAATGTTGATGCAGTTTTGTTCTTTTGGTATTTCTTGCTCTATATTGTTTTATTGTTGTTCTGGCACTTTCAAATGCCATACTAAAACCAATAAAACCTAAAAAGAAAAGAAATAATAACTGAATAACTAAATCTATTTGTCCAAAGTTTTTTAGATAACTGAAAATATTTACACCAACTGTGGAGCCAATTAAACCTCCTATTATCAGGAATATTCCCATCTTTATATCAACATTTCTTTTCCTCCAGTGAGCAATAAAACCTGATACTGAAGTTGCTAAAACGTGCGGGGCTTCAGAGCCAACAGCTACAACTGGAGGGATACCTAAAAAAATTAATAATGGTGTCATTAAAAATCCACCACCAACACCAAAAATTCCTGAAAGAATTCCTATACTCATACCAATAAAGATAATGAGAAAAATATTTACGTTCATTTCAGCTATTGGAAGGTAAATTGACATATTTTTTTATAAATTTTATATAATTATTACTTGATAAGCACAAATTAAATTTATTTTAGAAAAATTATATAAAATTATTGAGTAGTATGATTCCGATATAACTTACAATTCCAACACAACAAGCTGCAGAAAAACCAACATAAAATGGTCTCATACCTAAGCTTTTTAAAGAAACTAAATTTGTACTTATGCCAACAGCTGCCATTGCTATTGCTAGAGAATACTCAGCGATAGATTTAATAATATTGATGATTAATTGCCAGTTATTATTAGTTAATATTTCAAAAGCTAAGTTACTATTTTGAATTCCATAATCTCCAATTGATCTTATGAGACCCATAAGAATAAAACCAATTATGAAAATTGGAAACATAGATATTATTGATGGTTTGTTATTTTTTTCACCAATGTTATTTCTTAGATATATATAGCTTATTGCAGGAATGACGATTATCATACTAACATTTCTTACTAATTTTGTAATCGTCGCTATATCCATAGTTTTTGATGAATTGAATTGCTCAGCATATATCAATCCAGCACCAGCAACTTGAGCTGTTTCATGTATTGAAGTTCCGAGAAATAATCCTGAAGCTAACTCATTTCCACTAAAAAGATAATATGCGATAAATGGATAGAGGAACATTGCAATTATTCCAAATATTGTAATATTAGCTATGGCATAAGCAACCTCCTCTTTATCAGCATTAATTGCAGGGCTAGTTGCAACAATTGCGGATGCTCCACAAATACTTGTTCCAACTGCAATTAATGATCCCATTTTTGAAGAAACATTTAATAACTTGCATAAATAATTTACAACCAAGATTGATATAATAATACAAGAAACAATTAGAGGTATTCCAACTATTCCAACTTTAAAAATATCTAAAAGTCCTAGTCTAATACCAAGACATATTATTCCTAATCTGAGAATAAATTTTAAAGAAAACTTAATTCCGTGTAATAAAAAATTATTAATATGAAATATATTTCCTATCAAAAGACCAAATATAATTGATAGCATTATTGGTGATATTGGACTTTTTTTTAAATTTAAAATTTCTATTCCAATAAAATCACTTAGGTATATGCCTGAATAAGCAATTACAAAACAAAAGATAATTCCTGGAAATTTTTTATATATCGAGCTTATCATTTAAAATATTCTTTATACAAAAAAAATATTTTTTATATATTTATATTAAGCTTAGATATTTTTTGCAGTATTCCATTCTTCTTTAGTATTTATATTGAAAAAATTCTTTTCCTGGATTTTGTCAAATTCAACAAATTTATATTTGTGTTTTTTAACCCAATACATAATTTTACTATTTTTTAATTTTAACTCGTTTTCTAAGCTAGTTATCAACGATATATGCCACATTGCTATTACAGGATGATGTCTACTATTTGATCTTGCAATCAATATTTTTATATTTTCATCATATGCTTCTAAAAATTTATCTAAGAGATTATCAGGTAAAAATGGAGTATCACTTGGAACGGTAAAAACCCATTCTTTGTTTTTGTAATTTTCTTTAGCCCACAACATAGATGTATGAATCCCTGCTAAAGGTCCAAGAAAACCTTTAAATCTATCTTCAATTATTGGGTAATTAATTTTCTTGAAATTTTCTAAGTCATTAGCATTTATTATTATTTCATTATTATATTTTGAAAGCTTGTTTATTATTTTTTCTAAGATTGTAATTCCATTTATTTTAGCAAAAGTTTTAAATCCACCTCCAAATCTTTTCGACTGACCACCAGCAAGTATGGCAAACAAAATTTTGTTATTATTTATGGTCAATTCTTTGTTCTCCAGAAAGTGCTAAATATTTTTTTCCTTTTGCTCGTCCAATAAGTGTTAAATTCGAACCTCTCGCCAACTCTACACCCCATGCTGTGAATCCTGATCGAGAAATTAATATTGGAATACCCATTTTTATAGTTTTAATAACCATTTCACTGGTTAGTCTTCCTGTAGTGTAAAAAATTTTATTTGAAGTGCTAATTTTTTTTAAAAACATAAAACCAGCAATTTTATCTACAGCATTATGTCTGCCTACATCTTCCATATAAATTAATGGTTTATTATTATGAATGATGGCACAACCATGTATTGCTCCTGTTTCTAAATATAAGCTCGGTGTTAATGTAATTTTTTTTGAAATTTCATAAATCCATTTATGTTTGATTTTCTTTTTGGATTTTAACTTTGATTTTTTTATTTCCTCATAGATATCTCCAAATACCGTACCAATTGCACAACCACTAGTTGTTATTTTTTTTCTTAATATATTTTCATAATTTGTTTTACGTTTTGTTCGTACAACAACCACACCTAAATCTTTATCAATTTCAACTTTTGAAATTATGTCATTTTTCTTAAGCATATTTTGATTTAATAAATACCCAACTGCAAGATATTTTGGATGATCGCTAATAGACATTAGCGTTACTATCTCTTGATTATTTAGAAAAATTGTAAGAGCTTTTTCATTAATGACTTTAGAAATTATTTTATTCCCTTTCTCATCAAAACCATCTAGTTTTGTAATTAACGACTTATTATTAATATCAGGTGAGACTAAATATTTCTCTTTTTTTGCCATATGTTGTAATTAAACTAATAATATAAATGAACATATTAGAAATTTTCACAAATTCCATACTATTAATTATTACTCTAGATAATGAGCTATGGGACATTATACTTTTATCCTTATTTGTAAGTTTTACTGCCCTAATTATTGCATCATTATTTGGGTTTATAGTAGGGTATTATTTTGCAATTTATAATTTTTATTTCAAAAAAATTATTTTAATAATCATAAACTCTTTGATGGGAATTCCTCCAGTTGTAGTTGGTTTAATTGTTTATTTTATTTTTGCATCCGGCGGACCTTTAGGTATCTTACAGCTTCTATACACACCTTCTGCGATGATTATTGCCCAAACTATAATAATTTTTCCAATAATTGCCTCATTATCTCATGAGATATTTTCTAAAAATTGGTTTGAATTTAAAGACCAGATAAGATCATTGAATATTCCTTTTTGGGGTTCTGTAAAACTTTTATTTAATCATAGTTATTTTTTATTAATAACAACATTATTATCTGCTTTTGGAAGAGCAATTTCAGAAGTTGGCGCAGTTATGATTGTGGGTGGAAACATTGATCATTATACACGAGTAATGACCACCGCTATATCTTTAGAAACTAGAATGGGAAACTTAGAATACGCTATGGCTTTAGGGTTAGTTTTAATTTCAATAACAATTATTATTTACTCTCTTGTATATTTATTAAATAATAGACCAATTAAATGAAAATAGTAGGAATAGTTGGATGGAAAAACTCTGGAAAAACATATTTTGCAAGTAAAATTATTAATAAACTTAAAACTAAAAACTATCGTGTTGCATCAATTAAGCACGCTCACCATGAATTTGAAATAGATCATAAAGGTACAGATAGCTTTATTCATAGAGAAGCAGGATCTTCACAAGTAATAGTAAGTTCATCAAAAAGATGGGCAAAAATTACTGAACTTAATAATTTTAAGGAACAAACTTTAAATGATTTATTAAAACAATTAAATGAAACTGATATTGTTATTGTAGAAGGTTTTAAAAATGATAATCATCCAAAAATTGAGATTATTAAAAAGGGTAGTAATCATCATTTATTTAATAAAATTTCAAATATAAAAGCAATAATTTCTGAACAAGAAATCAATACAGACTTAAAACAATTTAAAAAAGATGAGATAGATAATATTGTTAACTTTATTTTAGAAAAAATGTAATGAATAAATCACCACTTACAAAAAAACAAATAATTGAATTTTTCAAAAAACAGAAAAATATTGTAATAAAATCAGAATTAGTAAACTTACAAAATTCGCGTGGAAGATTTTTATTTGAGGATTTAAAAAGTAAGGTAAACTTACCTCCATTTAATAATTCTGCAGTAGATGGTTATGCATTACTAAAAAAAGATTTAAATAACAAATATTTTTATTGTTCTAGAAGAATTGCAGCTGGTGATAAAAAAAATATAAAAATTAAATCAGGTGAAGCTATAAGAGTATTTACTGGTGCGAGAATGCCTTCCAATTCTTCCACTATAGTTATGCAAGAAAATATATTAATTGATAAAGATAAGATTAAAATTTTGAAATTTCCAAAATTTGGTGAAAATTATAGATTAAAAGGTGAGGATATTAGAAAGAACCAAAAAATTTTATCCAAAGGAACTAAAATTAATTACCAAAATATTAATTTAATTGCAGCTTCAGGTATTAGAAAAGTCAAAGTTTTTAAAAAAATTAAAATTGGCTTTTTTACAAGTGGTAATGAATTACGTAAACCAACTCACAATTTAAAAAATTCAGAAATTAATAATTCAAATTATTTTGCCCTTGATTCACTGCTTGATCAAAGATTTGTTTCAAAAAAATATTTTGGAAACTTAAAAGATAATTTAAAAGTTGTAAAAAGTAATCTTTTAAAAGCTTCAAAAAAAAATAATATTATTATTACTGCTGGAGGTGCTTCAGTAGGTGAAGAGGATCATTTAATTGATGCATTATCAAGTTTAGGTAAGATTTTTTTTTGGAGAGCTGCAATTAAACCAGGTAGACCGATTGCCATAGGAAAAATAAATAGTTGTTATGTTATTTGTTTACCTGGAAACCCAGTATCAGTACAACTTTTATATGCTATGTTAATTAAACCATTAATAGAAAAATTATCAGGAGGATTCTTCAAATTACCTAATTCAAAAAAAATAATTTGTAATTTTAGTATGAAGAAGAAAACGCAAAGAATGGAATGGCTAAGAATAATTAAAAAAACAATAAACAATCAAGATGTTGCTATTAAATATCCAAAGCAAGGATCTGGAATGATTAGCTCAGTTTCATACTCTGATGGGATTATAGAAATAGACGAAGATATATCTGAAGTAAAAAAAGGTGATATATTTAATTACTACGATTTTGAAACTCTGTTTTAGGTTTCCTTTTTAAACTTATACTTAATAACTATTTTTCCGTCTTCTTTAGTACAACTTAAATATTCAAATTTCGATTGTTCACAGTAATGCTCAAAATCTGCTTCTGCTAGAGGATCTGTTGCTATCACTTTGATAACAACATCTTTTGTTAATTCTGAAGCAAGTTTCCTTGCTTTAAGAACAGGGATAGGACATTCTGTACCACTAGTATCAAGAACTATTTCATAATTTTCAACCAAATCTTTCATGACATTTTGTTACTTAATATATATTATAATAATTGGAACGGTAGAATGGATAAATTTGTTTCTCAAACAGAAACTTCTTTAAAAAAAAAGAAGAGAAGATGGTCGCCTAAAGGAAGGCAGGTTGAAGATATTTATCTCGACGAAGTATCTAAACTTTTTAATGCAACTAACTTTAAGCGAGATGAGTTGATTGAATATTTGCATGTTTTGCAGGACAATTTTGGAGTTTTGTATGATAAGCATCTTGTGGCACTATCAACACTAACAAATTTACCTCTTACCGAAATTTATGAAGTAGCAACATTTTATGCTCATTTTAACATAGTTAAAAATAGTGAAAATTATAATCCTATTAAAGTGATTAGAGTATGTGAAAGTTTAACATGTGAATTATTTGGAGCGCATAAATTACTAGATGATCTGAAAAGTTTACAAAATCAAAATATTAAAGTTGTTCCAGGTCCTTGTATGGGGAGATGTCAAGTTGCTCCCACAGTTTGTGTTGGTAAAAATTATGTTGATAATGCTAATTTAACAGCTGTAAAAAAAACAATAGAGGATAATAAATTTGATCCAATTATTCCTGATTATATTGATTTACAACAATATAAGAAACAAGGTGGATACGAAGTTGCAAAAAAAATTAAACAAGGTGAAATTTCAAAAAAACAAATACTAGATTCACTTAATGAAAGTGGTTTGAAGGGTAAGGGCGGAGCAGGTTTTCCTACTGGAAAAAAATGGGAAATTGTATCAGGATATAAAGGAAATAAATATGTAGCTGTAAATGGTGATGAAGGAGAGCCCGGCACATTTAAAGACAGATCTTATCTTGAGAGAGATCCTCATAGATTTTTGGAAGGTGCTTTAATTGCATCAACTTTCATTAGTGCTGATAAGGTATATATTTATATGAGAGATGAATATCCTGCCGTAATTAAAATTTTGAATGATGAAATAAAAAAGTTAGAACAAGAAAATATAATTTCTAAAGATCATTTTATAGTAAGAAGAGGTGCAGGTGCTTACATTTGTGGTGAAGAGTCTGCAATGATTGAAAGTATAGAAGGTAAAAGAGGGCTGCCACGACATAGACCACCTTATGTTGCTGAGATTGGATTATTTGGTTCACCTACACTAACAAATAATTTAGAAACATTATATTGGATAAGAGATATAATTCAGAAAGGACCAAAATGGTTTGCTGATCAGGGTTCTGGTGGAAAAAAAGGATTTCATAGTTTTTCAGTATCTGGTCATGTCAAATCGCCCGGTGTAAAGGTCGCTCCTGCAGGAGTTACAATTCAAGAATTAATTGATAATTATTGTGATGGTATGGAGGAAGGACACATATTTAAAGGATATCTTCCTGGCGGTGCTTCTGGAGGAATTTTACCAGCATCTATGAATAACATTCCTTTAGATTATGGCTCAAAAGAATTAACCGATGCTGGATGTTTTCTTGGTTCTGCAGCTATAGTAGTTTTATCTGATAAAGATAATATGAAAGATGTAGCACTTAATTTACTTCGTTTCTTTGAGGAAGAAAGTTGCGGACAATGCACGCCATGTAGAGCTGGTACAGAAAAAACAGTTAAATTAATGAAAGAAAAAAAATGGAATAAAGAAAAATTAGCTGACTTATCACAAGTTATGTCTCAAGCTTCTATTTGTGGACTAGGTCAAGCAGCAACAAATCCACTTAACTCCGTACTAAAATATTTTGAAAACGAGATCACTTATGAGTGAAAACAAAATTAAATTTTATTTAAATGAAAAAAAAGTTGAGGCTCTTCAAGATGAAACAATTTGGCAAGTTGCTAATAGGCTTGGGACTGAAATACCACATTTATGTTATGCGAATAAACCAGGTTACAGAGCTGATGGTAATTGTAGAGCTTGTATGGTTGAAATCGAGGGAGAAAGAGTATTAGCAGCTTCATGTATTAGAAAACCTACTAATGAAATGAAGGTAAATACTTCATCTGAGAAAGCAAAAAAATCTAGAGAGTTAGTTTTTGAACTACTTTTATCAGATCAGCCCGAAAGAGATATTTCGCATGATAATGATTCAAAGTTTTGGAATTGGATAGATAAAGTAGAAGTTAAGGAAAGCAGATTCCCAAAAAAAACTCCCTGCCAATCTGATACTTCACACCCAAGCATGGCCGTTAATTTAGATGCATGTATTCAATGCAACCTGTGTGTGAGAGCTTGCAGAGAAGTTCAAGTTAATGATGTTATTGGCATGGCATATAGAGGAGAAAATTCAAAAATTGTTTTTGATTTTGATGATCCAATGGGAGATAGCACTTGTGTTGCTTGTGGTGAATGTGTTCAAGCGTGTCCGACTGGTGCACTTATGCCAGCCTCAGTTGTTGATAAAGATGGTGTTGGTCACAGTAATGTAGATAAAAAAGTTAACAGTGTGTGTCCATATTGTGGTGTTGGATGTCAAATTGAATACAATGTTAAAGATAATAAAATAAAATATGTAAATGGTATTGATGGTCCAGCTAATAAAAATAGATTGTGTGTCAAAGGCAGGTTTGGTTTTGATTATGTCAATAATCCTGAAAGACTTACAAAGCCATTAATAAGGATTAAAGGTAAGAAGAAAGACCTACATCCAAGTATAAATTTTTCTAATATTCATGAATATTTTAGAGAAGCTAGTTGGGAAGAAGCAATAGATTTTGCAGCTGAAGGTTTTCTTGACTTAAAAAAGAAAAGAAATGGAAAAAGCAATTTAGCTGGTTTTGGATCAGCAAAGTGTTCTAATGAGGAAGCTTATTTATTTCAAAAACTTATAAGAACTGGTTTTAATACAAATAATGTTGATCATTGCACCCGTCTTTGTCACGCATCATCTGTCGCTGCTTTATTAGAAACTATTGGTTCAGGAGCTGTTACAGCGCCTTTTTATGAGGTTGAACACTCAGATGTAATCATAGTGATTGGAGCTAATCCAACTGAGAATCATCCAGTTGCCGCAACATTTTTTAAAAATGCTGCAAAAAAAGGATCTAAATTAATTGTAATGGATCCAAGAGGTCATGCATTGAAAAAACATGCAACTCATATGTTGCAATTTAAACCAGGATCTGATGTGGCCCTACTTAATTCAATTATGAATGTCATAATTGAAGAAAATTTATTTAATACAGAATATATAAAAAAACAAACTGAAGGCTTTGACAAACTAAAAAAACATTTAAAAAATTATTCACCTGATATTATGGAAAATGAAACGGGTATATCAGCAGATTTAATTCGAGAAGTTGCAAGACTATATGCAAATACTGATAAAGGAATAATATTTTGGGGTATGGGAGTTTCTCAGCATGTACATGGAACTGATAATGCAAGATGTTTAATATCCTTAGCATTAATGACAGGCAATGTTGGTAAAAGGGGCTCAGGTTTGCA
The DNA here is from genome assembly GCA_902625365.1 of uncultured Alphaproteobacteria bacterium. Taxonomy (GTDB): domain Bacteria; phylum Pseudomonadota; class Alphaproteobacteria; order HIMB59; genus CACPNW01. The sequence goes on along the minus strand of CACOAX010000003.1, from coordinate 48,153 downwards.
TCCTTTAAGAGGACAAAATAATGTTCAAGGTGCATCTGATGCAGGTTTAATACCGATGATGTACCCAGATTATCAATTAGTAGAAAAAAATAACAACAAAGATTTTTTTGAAAAATTTTGGAATGCCCCTTTGGATCATAAGAAAGGGCTAACAGTGGTAGAAATAATGGATGCGATCCATGAAAAGACAATAAAAGGGATGTACATCTTAGGTGAAAATCCTGCAATGTCTGATCCTGATCTTAATCATGCAAGAGAGGCATTGCAGATGTTAGATCATTTAGTTGTTCAAGATATTTTTCTCACAGAAACTGCTACCTACGCTGATGTTATTTTTCCCGCTTCTGCTTGGCCTGAAAAGAATGGAACAGCAACTAATACAAATAGGCAAGTGCAAATGGGAAGAAAAGCAATCGACGCTCCAGGTCATGCCAAAGAAGATTGGTGGATTACTAATGAATTAGGTAAAAAAATGGGTTTAGATTGGAACTATAATCACCCAAAAGAAATTTATGAAGAAATGAGCTTAACAATGCCATCTTTAAATAATATTTCATGGGACAGACTTGATATTGAAAACTCAGTCACTTATCCTAGCAAATCACCAACTACACCTGGAGAAGAAATAGTATTTGGTGATAAATTTCCGAATGAAACAGGGAAAGGAAAGTTTGTTCCAGCAAGTGTTACTTCACCAAATGAAATGCCTGACGAAGATTTTGGATTAATTTTAACTACAGGCAGACAATTAGAACATTGGCATACTGGAGCTATGACAAGAAAAGCTTCAAATTTGGATGCTATTGAACCAGAACCATCAGTATCAATATCGCCTAATGACATTTTAAAGAATGATATGAAACCAGGTGATAAAATAAAAGTTTCAACTAGAAGAGGATCTTTAGACATTAGAATTAGGCAAGACAGAGCTATACCTGAAGGCGTTATATTTATTCCTTTTTGTTACAACGAAGCTGCAGCAAATCTATTAACTAATCCAGCTCTAGATCCATATGGAAAAATTCCTGAATTTAAATATTGTGCAGCAAAAATTGAAAAGTTATAAATATTATATGATTAAAAAAATTTTAATAATTTTATTTCTTGTATTTAGTCCAATCACAGCTTGCTCTACATTAAGCGAAATAAATGAAAGAGTAAAAGGTGATGGAGTTCCTTATATTCCTGGAATTTAACTTATAAAATTCTTGTCGAATTTGTAATTTAATATAAATGCAATTTTAGTGCCGCGTTAGCTCATTTGGTAGAGCAGTTGATTTGTAATCATCAGGTAGTCAGTTCGATTCCGACACGCGGCACCATACCTAATAAATATTTAGCTTGAGAAAAATTGATACAAAGCTATTGATGTTGCATTAGAAACATTCAAACTATCTATTTCAAATTTTAAATTATTTTTCATATTAATCTGTAATATTTCATCACATTCTTTTTTCACTAATTCTCTAATACCTTTTCCCTCTGAACCAAAAACTAAAACTGATTTTTCTGAAAAATTTAATGTTGAATTTTTGCTTTTTGAACTGTCAAAACCATAAATCCAATAATTATTTTTTTTAAGAAAAGAAATTGCTCTTCTTATATTTGTTACTCTAATATAATTTACAATCTCTGCAGCACCAGATGCTGACTTATACAGTGAAGATGTTAATTCTGGTGAGTTATCTTTTCCAACTATAATTCCTGCACAATCAAATAATGCACATGATCTCATTATTGAGCCAATATTTTGAGGATCAGTTACTTGATCTAAAATTAAAATTACTGATTTAGATTTTTTACTTTCAACTTTAACAAATTCTTCTAAACCTGGCCTAGCAAAATCTTTTGTTTTTAGAACTACTCCCTGTGTTGCGTTCTCATTTCCAAATTTTCTTGTGAATTCATTTTGAGGAAGAATTGTAATTTTTTGTATTTTAGATTCATATTTTTTGGAAAAATTAATTTGATTTTTACTAATTATAAGCTCAATATGCTCTCTTTTATCATTTTGAAGGGCTGCTTTAACGGAATGTTGACCAAAAATTGAATGAATTCCTTGATTTTTAGTAGATTTATTATTTCTAAACTTACTCATTATTTAATATCACAGATTTGTCGAATAAATACAATCTAGATATGTACAAAATAGCATTTTTTGTCTAAAAGGCCGTTGCTTTTACGAGTATACGTATTTTGCAAAGGTGAGGTTGCTGTTTTAGATTGACATATATACTAATTTATTAGTATTGGCCTGTTTCTTCAAATGGAGGGGTGGTCGAGTGGTTAAAGGCAGCGGACTGTAAATCCGCCCGCGTGAGCGTACGTAGGTTCGAATCCTACCCCCTCCACCATTATGGAGGTAATGGGATGAAAGCATTAAAGTGAGTGTGTGAAGCAGTCAGTTTAGTTGCGGGTGTAGCTTAGTGGTAAAGCTCCAGCCTTCCAAGCTGGCTACGAGGGTTCGATTCCCTTCACCCGCTCCATAACAAAAAATTATTGGGGTAAAAAAAATGGCTAAAGCAAAATTCGAAAGAAACAAACCGCATTGTAACATAGGAACCGTTGGTCACGTTGATCATGGTAAAACAACATTAACTGCTGCTATAACAAAAATATTAGCAGAGACTGGTGGCGCAGAATTTACAGATTATGCAAACATTGATAAAGCACCTGAAGAAAGAGAACGTGGTATTACAATATCTACTGCACACGTTGAATATGAAACTGAAGCTAGACACTATGCTCACGTAGATTGTCCAGGACACGCAGATTATGTTAAGAACATGATCACTGGTGCAGCTCAAATGGATGGTGGTATATTAGTCGTTAATGCAGCTGACGGACCAATGCCTCAAACAAGAGAACACATACTTTTAGCTAGACAGGTAGGTGTACCTGCTCTCGTTGTATACATGAACAAAGTTGATCAAGTAGATGACAAAGAGTTAATTGATCTAGTTGAAATGGAAATTAGAGAACTTCTTACTTCATATGAATTCCCAGGTGATACTATCCCAATCATTAAGGGTTCAGCTTTAGCAGCTCTTGAAGGTAGAGATGATGAAATTGGTAAAAATTCAATTATGGAATTAATGAAAGCAGTTGATGAACATATACCACAACCTAGCCGACCAGTAGATCAGCCTTTCTTAATGCCAGTTGAGGATGTATTTTCAATTTCTGGTAGAGGTACAGTTGTAACTGGAAGAATTGAACAAGGTCAAGTTAAAGTTGGAGAGGAAATAGAAATCCTAGGAATAAGGGAGCCTCAAAAGACTACATGTACTGGAGTTGAAATGTTTAGAAAACTTTTAGATTCTGGTGAAGCTGGAGACAACGTTGGTGTTCTTCTTCGTGGAACAAAAAGAGAAGAAGTTGAACGTGGTCAAGTATTAGCAAAACCTGGTTCAATAAAACCTCATACAAAATTTAAAGCAGAAGCATATGTATTAAAAAAAGAAGAAGGTGGAAGACATACCCCATTCTTTTCAAACTACAGACCTCAATTCTACTTTAGAACAACTGATGTAACTGGAACTATCAAATTACCAGAAGGTACCGAAATGGTTATGCCTGGTGATAATATAGCTATGGAAGTTACTCTTTTGTCTCCAATTGCAATGGATAAAGGTTTAAAATTTGCAATTAGAGAAGGTGGAAGAACTGTTGGCGCTGGAGTTGTTGCTGAAATTATTGAATAGTTTTAGAGACCGCTCTATTAGTTAGCCAATACTTATTAGGAGTGTAGCTCAACTGGTAGAGCACCGGTCTCCAAAACCGGGGGCTGCGGGTTCAAGTCCTGCCACTCCTGCCAAGAGAAATGAAAATATGAATATTGAAAAAAAGAAAACATCACCAGCTCTTTTTGTAAGACAAGTTAGGCAAGAATTACAAAAAGTAACTTGGCCTCAAAGAAGAGATACTTTTATTTCTTCTGCAATAGTTATATTATTAATTATATTATTCTCATTGTTTTTTCTTTTAACCGATCAAATATGGTCTTTCTCAATAAGAAAAATAATTGAAATAGGTTCAGGTTTTTAATGAATAAAGCGAGATGGTACGTTCTTCATGCCTATTCAGGTTATGAAAAAAAAGTTGCTGACAGCATTTTAGACCAGGCAACAAAACTTGGTGTTAAAGAACACATTGAAGAAATATCTGTTCCTATTCAAAATGTAGTCGAAGTAAAAAGAGGTGTTAGGGTTAATACAGAAAGAAAAATTTTTCCTGGCTACATACTGATTAAAATGAGCTTAAATGATGACACTTGGCATATTATTAAAACAACTCCAAAGTTAAGTGGTTTTTTAGGTAACAAAGGTAAACCAGTTCCAATTAGTAATGCTGAAGCAAAAAGAATATCTGAACAAGTTATTGATGGTGTAGAAAAATCTAGACCTGCGATAATGTACGATGTTGGGGAACAAGTAAAAGTAATTGATGGACCTTTTGCATCATTTAATGGAGAGGTTGAACAAATAGATGAAGATAAAGCAAGATTAAGAGTGGCTGTTTCAATTTTTGGAAGATCAACACCTGTTGATTTAGAATATTCTCAAGTAGAAAAGGTATAAACTATGGCTAAAGAAATTTTAGGATTAATCAAATTACAAATTCCTGCTGGAGGAGCCAACCCCTCACCCCCTGTTGGTCCTGCACTTGGACAAAGAGGTCTGAATATAATGGATTTTTGTAAGGCATTTAATGATAAAACAAAAGATTTAGAAAAAGGTGCACCAATTCCAGTTATTATAACTGCATACAAAGATAGAAGTTTCGACTTTACTACAAAATTACCACCAGTAAGTTTTTATCTTAAAAAAGCTGCAAAAATAAAAAAAGGAAACTCAACTCCTGGAAGATCATTAGTAGGTAAAGTATCTATGCAAGATATTGAAAAAATTGCTAAAGAAAAAATGCAAGATTTAAATGCTATTGATTTAAATGGAGCAGTGAACATGGTTAAAGGATCTGCCGTTTCCATGGGTATGGAGGTAGTAGGTTAATGAAAATAACAAAAAATAGAAAACAAATGTTAAACAATTTTGATACTACAAAGGTGTATGAGCCATTAGAAGCAATCAAAATTTTAAAAGAAAAATCTTACGTGAAGTTCAAAGAAACAATTGATATTTCAATTAATCTTGGAATTGATAGTAATAAAACTGATCAAAATATCAAAGGTGTTGTAAATCTTCCTAAGGGGACAGGAAAAACTGTAAAGGTAGCAGTAATTGCAAATGAAGATAAACAAAATGATGCAAAAAGTAATGGTGCAGATATGGTTGGAAGTGATGATTTAATTGAAACAATTTCTAAATCAAAAATAGAATTTGATGTTCTAATTGCAACTCCAGATATGATGCCTAAATTAGGTAAAGTAGCAAAAATTCTTGGTCCAAAAGGATTAATGCCAAATCCTAAACTTGGTACTGTAACCAATGAAATTTCTAAATCAGTAAAAGATGCTAAATCAGGTCAGGTTAAATTTAAAAATGATAAATCAGGTATCGTTCATGCTGGTGTTGGCAAACTAGATTTTAGTGAAGAAGATTTGTTAGAAAATATTAAAACATTTTATTCTTCAGTTAGTAAAAGTAAACCCGATGGAGTTAAGGGTTCTTTTATAAAAAAGGTTACCATAGCTTCAACTATGGGAGTTGGATTAAATATTAACCAAGCTAGCTTGCGTTAAATAATCCAACAGATGATCTTTGATCATCACCTGTCAAAGACTGCAGGAGCTAAAAGCTTAATTTCCTGCATAGACTGAAGCGAGTCGTTGATTTGCTTCTTGACAGGCTTTAGGTTAGTTTGGTGGGCAAACTAATCTAAGCTAATATTGGATCTTTGATCCAATTAAAACCGAGGTTGACGTGAAACGTTCTGAAAAAAAAGATTTTGTTAATGATCTCAAAAAAGAATTTTCAAATGCTTCATCAGTGATTGTAGCTGAATATTCAGGTTTAACAGTCAATGAAACAGAGCAACTTAGAAAAGAAATGAGAGATAATGGTGCAAAATTTAAAGTAACTAAGAACAGACTTACTAAACTTGCTGTCTCTGAAACTCAATTTAAAGAAATTTCTGAATTTTTTAAAGGTCCAACAGCAATTGCTTTCTCTGATGATGCAGTAGCACCAGCTAAAGTAGCAGTTAATTTTGAGAAAAAATTTGAAAAATTCAAAATAATTGGAGGAGGTTATAATGGTGAGAGGATCGATAAAGATAAAATTGATTTTCTCGCAAAATTACCTTCTCTTGATGAGTTAAGAGGAAAAATAATAGGATTAATTTCTGCACCTGCTCAAAAGATAGCTTCAATTACTATTGAACCTGGAGCACAGATAGCAAGATTAATTAGTTCTAATAGTAGCAATAATCAAGAGTCGAACTAGGTAAATAAGGAGAAATAAATGGCTGATTTAAATAAAATTGTTGATGATCTTTCCTCCCTTACTGTCCTTGAAGCAGCTGAACTAAGTAAAATGCTTGAAGAAAAATGGGGTGTATCTGCTGCAGCTCCTGTTGCAGTTGCTGCAGCTCCGGCTGCAGGTGGAGGAGATGCTCCAGCAGAAGAGAAAACAGAATTTGATATTGAGCTATCTGAAGCTGGATCTAACAAAATTGCTGTAATTAAAGAAGTGAGAACCATCACTGGTCTTGGCTTAAAAGAGGCAAAAGATTTAGTTGAAGGTGCACCAAAACCACTTAAACAGGGTGTAAAAAAAGATGAGGCTGATGAAATGAAAAAAGCATTAGAAGCAGCTGGTGCAAAAGTTACATTAAAATAAATTGTAGGCCTTTAATAAGGCCTACAATTTAATAAGAGTAATATAAAGGAGTAAAATGAGTTTAGATCATGTTAATTTAAAGAAAATTAGAAAATCTTTTGGAAAAATACCACTTGTTACTTCTCTACCTAACTTGGTAGAAGTTCAAAAAAGATCTTTTGATAATTTTTTACAATTAAATATTGATCCTGAGAACAGAGAAGACGTTGGGCTTCATTCAATATTTAAATCTGTTTTTCCAATCCATGATTATACTGAGAGAGCCACTGTAGATTATGTTAGTTATAATCTTGGCGTCCCTAAATATGATGTTGATGAGTGTTCACAAAGAGGACTAACATATGGCACACCACTTCTTGTAAATTTTCGATTAATTATTTGGGATATTGATGAAATTGCAGGAACAAAGTCAGTAAGAGACATAAAAGAACAAGAAGTATATATGGGGGACATACCTCTGATGACAAAAAATGCAACATTCGTTGTTAATGGTACTGAAAGAGTTGTGGTTAGTCAAATGCACAGGTCACCTGGAGTATTCTTTGATCATGATTTTGGGAAAACACATGCAAGTGGTAAATATCTTTTTAATGCAAGAATAATTCCATATAGAGGTTCTTGGTTAGATTTTGAACATGATGCAAAAAATAATATTCATGCTAGGATTGACAGAAAAAGAAAGTTTCCAGTAACAACTTTATTTAAATGTCTTTTCAGCAGCTTGTCTGAAAAATATATAAAAGATTGTGAAGATAATAAAATAGAACCTGATCCAAAGAAAATTCTAGGTATGACAGGCGAAGAAATTTTGTCCAATTTTTATGAAAATATTGTTTACAAAAAAAATGATTTTGGATGGTATTTTAAAGAGGATTTATCCTTTTTTAAATCCAAGATATTAAATTTTGATTTATTAGACTCAAAAAATGGTAAAGTTATTATTACCAAGGGGACAAAAGTTAACCAAAAAATTATAAATGACTTAAAAAAGAAAAATATTTCCAATTTAACCATCAAAGAAGAATCACTTTTAGGTTTTTTTATATCTTCTGACATAATTGATGAAAAAACTGGTAAAATATATTATGAGGCTGGATATGAAATTGATGAGCTATTTTTGGAATTTCTTAATGATAAAAAAATTAGTAAAATTGATATTCTTAAATCAGATAATATTGAAATTGGATCATACATAAGAAATACACTTCAATTAGATAAAGCTAGATCAAGAGAAGAAGCTTTATTCGAAATTTTTAAAATTTTAAGACCAGGCGAACCTCCTACAATTGAAACAGCTGAGAACCTATTTAATAATCTTTTCTTTAACTCAGATAGGTATGATTTATCTTCAGTAGGCAGATTAAAAATAAACGCTAAGTTTAAAAAAAATACATTTATAGAGCAAAGAGTTTTAGACAAAAGTGATATTTTGGATGTTGTAAAACACATGCATAATCTTATCGATGGAAAAGGTGAAATAGATGATATAGATCACTTAGCAAATCGAAGAGTGCGTTCAGTTGGTGAACTTTTAGAGAATCAATATCGAATAGGCTTATTAAAAATGGACAGAGCTATCAAAGAAAGATTAAGTTCTCTCGAAGTAGATAATATTATGCCCCAAGATGTTGTAAACGCAAAACCTGTAGTTGCATCAATTAAAGAATTTTTTGGACTCAGTCAGCTAAGTCAGTTTATGGACCAAACTAATCCTTTGAGTGAAATAACCCACAAAAGAAGAGTATCTGCACTTGGGCCAGGAGGATTAAATAGAGAAAGAGCAGGATTTGAAGTCAGAGATGTTCACCAAACTCACTATGGTAGAATTTGTCCAATTGAAACACCTGAAGGTGCCAACATTGGTTTAATAAATAGTTTGGCTTCATATTCTAGGATCAATAAATATGGTTTTATAGAGACTCCCTATAGAATTGTAAACTCAGGTAAGGTTACAGATAAAGTAATTTATTTAAGTGCTATTGATGAAGAAGATTTTGTAATAGCACAAGCAAATGCAGAAGTTGACTCAAAAGGTAAATTTGCAAAACAAATTGTAAGTTGTAGAAAAAATGGAGAGTTTATTAATGTAGATATTGATACTATCGATTTAATGGATGTATCTCCACAACAATTGGTATCTGTTGCATCTTCACTGATACCTTTCTTGGAAAACGATGATGCAAATAGAGCTTTGATGGGTTCTAATATGATGAGACAAGCAGTTCCATTAATTAAGCCTAAAGCTCCATTAGTTGGTACAGGTATGGAGTATACCGTTGCTAATGATAGCGGATCAACAATTGTAGCAAAGAGAGAAGGTATAGTTGATCAGCTTGATGCTAACAGAATCGTAATAAGAATAACAGATAAGAATGACAAGACATTAAATAAAATTGATATCTATAATCTTTCTAAATTTCAAAGATCAAACCAAAATACATGTATTACTCAGCGACCACTAGTAAACGTTGGTGATAAAGTTTTAAAAAATCAAGTTATAGCTGATGGTCCAGCAACAGATTTAGGTGAGCTTGCACTTGGAAGAAATGTTTTAGCAGCATTTATGCCATGGAACGGTTACAATTTTGAAGATTCAATTTTAATCTCAGAAAAAGTTGTACAAGATGATGTATTCACTTCAATTCATGTTGAAGAATTTGAGGTAATGTCAAGAGATACCAAATTAGGACCTGAAGAAATAACAAGAGATATTCCAAATGCTAGTGAAGAAATGTTGGTTAACCTCGATGAAACTGGAATTGTTTATATAGGAGCAGAAGTTAACTCAGGAGATATATTAGTTGGAAAGGTTACTCCAAAGGGAGAGTCTCCTATGACTCCAGAAGAAAAATTACTTAGAGCTATATTTGGAGAAAAAGCAGCTGATGTTAAAGATACCAGCTTAAGAGTGCCACCAGGAGTTAAGGGAACAGTTGTAGAAATAAGAGTGTTTTCAAGAAGAGGCATAGAAAAAGACGAAAGAGCAATCAGCATTGAAAATAATCAGATTGAGGTAATTGCTCGTGATAGAGATGATGAACTAAAAATTTTGGAAAAAAGTTTTGGTAACCATCTTAGGGAATTATTAAATAACCAAATTTTTGTTTCTGGTTTGGATATTTTCAAAAAAAATACTCAATTAAAGTATGAGCAAATTGAAAACATAAACTTAAGTGATCTACTTAAAATTAATATATCAGATGAGAAAAAAAATAATCAGATAGAATTGTTAGTTAAAAACTATGAGAACCAACTTGGAAATATTAACCAAAAATTTGAAAATAAAATTGATAAGATTCAAAGTGGAGACGAGTTGCTTCCAGGCGTGTTGAAATTAATTAAAGTTTTCATTTCTGTTAAACGTAAACTCCAACCAGGTGATAAAATGGCAGGAAGACATGGAAATAAAGGTGTGATATCTAAAATATGCCCTGTAGAAGATATGCCTTATCTTGAAGATGGAACTCCTGTAGATATCGTTTTAAATCCTTTAGGTGTACCTAGTAGGATGAACATAGGTCAAATTTTAGAAACACATCTTGGGTGGGCCTCAGCTTCATTAGGTAAACAGGTTAAGGAAATGATTAATAAAATTCAATCAGAAGGTCAGACAAAAGATCTAAGAAATAAGTTGCTAGAGATCTATGACTTAGAAAGTCATAAAAAAATAATTAAAAATATGAATGATGATGAAATCTTAGAATTAGGAAACAACCTTAAAGAAGGAATTCCTTTTGCAACACCAGTATTTGATGGCGCAAAAGAAAAAGATATAACTAATTTATTGTCTATCTCTGGTGTTTCAGGAACAGGTCAAGAGATACTATATGATGGTATTACTGGTCAAAAATTTGAAAGGCCAGTAACGGTAGGGTATATGTATATGTTAAAATTACATCATTTAGTTGACGAAAAAATTCATGCCAGATCAATTGGTCCTTATAGCTTGGTAACTCAACAACCGCTTGGAGGTAAAGCACAGTTTGGAGGCCAAAGATTTGGCGAAATGGAAGTGTGGGCATTAGAAGCTTATGGAGCAGCTTATACACTTCAGGAAATCTTAACAATTAAGTCAGATGATGTTGCTGGGAGAACTAAAGTTTATGAATCTATAGTTAAAGGTGATAATAATTTCGAATCTGGAACACCAGAATCTTTTAATGTAATGGTGAAGGAGCTAAGATCATTAGGCTTAAATCTTGATTTTAAGGAAAATTTAAAAGAAAATAATTTAACCAACCTAATAGGAACCAATGAATAAAGAACTTACAAATATATTTAATCAGAACCAAGGTGTTCAAAATTTTAATAGTCTTAAAATATCTATTGCAAGCCCCGACGACATAAGATCTTGGTCATTTGGTGAAATCAAAAAACCCGAAACTATCAACTACAGAACTTTTAAGCCTGAAAAAGATGGCCTATTTTGTTCTAGAATTTTTGGACCTGTAAAAGATTATGAGTGCTTATGTGGCAAGTACAAAAGAATGAAATTCAGAGGAATAATATGTGAAAAATGTGGAGTAGAAGTAACACTTTCAAAAGTAAGAAGAGATAGAATGGGTCATATAGAACTGGCTGCCCCAGTTTCTCATATCTGGTTTATGAAATCTTTACCAAGTAGAATTGCTACTCTTTTGGATATGACAATAAAAAATCTTGAAAAAGTTCTTTACTTCGAGCAGTTTATTGTTGTCGAGCCTGGTCTAACCGACTTAAACAAAGGTGAAATTATTTCCGAGGAACAGTTTATTGAATATCAAGATGAATACGGAGAAGACTCATTTAGTGCAGCAATTGGAGCCGAAGCAATTGAGCAAATGCTTCTTAGTATTGATCTAGATGCTGATTATAACCAATTAAAAATTGATCTACAGGAGACTAAATCTGAATTAAAAAAAACTAAAATTACAAAGAGATTAAAACTTATTGAGTCTTTCATTGTATCAAAGAACAAACCAGAGTGGATGATTATGAGAGTTCTCCCAGTTATACCTCCTGAATTAAGACCATTGGTTCCCCTAGATGGTGGTAGATTTGCAACAAGTGACCTTAATGACTTATATAGAAGGGTTATAAATAGAAATAACAGATTAAAAAGATTAATTGATTTAAGAGCACCTGACATAATAATTAGAAATGAAAAAAGAATGCTTCAAGAGTCTGTAGATGCTTTGTTTGATAATGGAAGAAGAGGAAGAGTAATAACATCTACTAATAAAAGACCTCTTAAATCTTTATCTGATATGCTTAAAGGTAAACAAGGAAGATTTAGGCAAAATCTATTAGGAAAGCGTGTTGATTATTCAGGAAGATCTGTAATAGTTGTTGGACCAAATCTCAAATTGCATCAATGCGGTATACCAAAAAAAATGGCACTCGAACTTTTCAAACCTTTTATATTCCATAAGCTTGATATTTATGGTTGGGCAAATACAATAAAAGCTGCAAAAAAACTTGTTGAAAAAGAAGACCCAAGAGTATGGGATATTTTAGAGGAAGTTATAAGAGAACACCCCATTCTTTTAAATAGGGCACCAACTTTACATAGATTAGGTATACAAGCATTTGAACCAATATTAATTGAAGGAAAATCTATTCAACTACATCCACTAGTGTGTACAGCTTTTAATGCTGACTTTGATGGTGATCAAATGGCAGTACATGTCCCCCTAAGTTTAGAGGCACAACTTGAAGCTAGAGTTCTGATGATGAGCACAAATAACATTCTGCATCCAGCAAGTGGCAAACCTATTATCGTTCCTTCTCAAGATATTATTTTAGGAATTTATTATTTATCAATAATCAGAGAAAAACAAATTGGAGAGGGTAGAAGTTTTGTTGATTTAAATGAAATATTAAAAGCTTTAGAAAACAATGACATTACTCTTCATTCAAAAATTACAGCAAGAATAGAAACATATGAAGGAAACCTGTTAAAAGTCGAAACCACTCCAGGAAGAATGATATTAGGAAATATTTTACCAAAGAATAATAATATAAATTATGAAATGATAAATAAAGTACTTACAAAAAAGGAAGTTAGCAATATCATCGATACAGTTTATAGATTTTGTGGACAAAAAGAGACTGTCTTATTTGCCGATCATATTATGCAAATTGGATTTAAATATGCTGCAATTGCTGGCATATCATTTGGTAAAGATGATCTAATTATACCATCTGATAAAAATGATTTGTTAGATGCTACGCAGTTAAAAGTTAAAGAATATGAAGACCAATATCAAGACGGATTAATTACTCAAGGAGAAAAGTACAATAAAGTAGTTGATGCTTGGTCAGAGTGTACCAATAAAGTTGCTGATAAAATGTTAGATGTAATATCAAGCCCCTCTGATGATCAACCTATTAATTCTGTTTACATGATGGCACATTCCGGAGCCCGAGGATCTGCAGCACAATTAAAGCAATTATCAGGAATGAGAGGTTTAATGGCTAAGCCTTCTGGTGAAATTATTGAGAACCCAATTAAATCAAATTTTAAGGAAGGTTTATCAGTTCTTGAATACTTTACCTCAACTCATGGTGCTCGTAAAGGGCTTGCAGACACAGCTCTTAAAACTGCAAGTAGTGGGTATTTAACTAGAAGGTTAGTAGATGTGGCGCAAGATGCTGTTATAAGAGAAGAAGATTGTAAAACTACAAAAGGTGTTGTTGTAGAAGAAATTATTGAATCAGGAAACATAACATCTCCTCTTACTGAAAGAATATTAGGTAGAACCCCAGTTGAAGATATTATTGATGAAAATCAAAATACTCTTGTAAATGCTGGTGAAATTATATCTGAAAAACACTTAGATAATATATCAAAACTAGGAATTAGATCTTTAAAGATTAGATCAGTTTTAACTTGTGAAACTGAAAATGGTATTTGCTCAATTTGTTATGGTAGGGATTTAGCTAGAGGTACACCTGTAAATGTTGGAGAGGCGGTTGGTATCATTGCTGCACAATCAATAGGTGAGCCAGGTACGCAATTGACCATGAGAACATTTCATATCGGGGGAGCTGCAAGTTCTTCTGTAGAGCAATCTAATGCTACAGCTCCAGTTTCAGGAATTGTAAAATTAGAGAATATTAAAATTATTGAAGATAAGTTTAATAATAAAATTGTACTAAGCAGAAATGCTAAAATAAAAATTGTAGATGCAAATGACGAAAAATATTCTTCTAATATACCTTTTGGCTCGAAACTTGTTGTTAGTGATAATGAAAAAGTTCAAAATAACCAGCTATTGGCAGAATGGGATCCTTATACTTTACCTATAATTGCTGAAAGAAATGGTTTTGTTAAGTATTTAGATTTGAAACAAGGTGTTTCTTTTAGAGAGTCAATTGATGATACCACAGGTATCTCAAGTAAAATTGTTATCGACTGGAGTCAAAATCAAAAAAGTAAAAATTTTAAACCTGCTTTAAATATTGTTAATAACTTAACAGATGAAAATATTGACGAAACAAATTTGTCAAACTATCCGATGTCTATTGACTCAATTTTAAGTGTAGAGGATGGACAAGAAGTCACCGCAGGCCAAGTAATAGCAAGAATACCAAAAGAATCATCTAAAACTAAAGACATTACAGGGGGGTTACCAAGAGTAGCAGAATTATTTGAAGCTAGAAAGCCGAAAGATCCAGCGATAATGTGTGAAATCGATGGCAAAATTTCATTTGGTAAAGACTATAAAAATAAGAGAAGAGTCATTATTACTTCTATTGACGAAAAAGACACTTTCGAAACTTTGATACCTAGATCTAAATATTTAAATGTTCAAGAAGGTGATTTTGTAAAAAAAGGTGAAATACTTGTTGAAGGTACTCCCGTTCCTCATGATATTCTTAGAATTTTAGGAGTTGAAGAATTGGCAAGATATCTTGTAAGAGAGGTTCAATCAGTTTACAAACTTCAAGGTGTATATATAAATGATAAACACATAGAAACAATTGCAAGGCAAATGTTGCAAAAAGTTCTCATCAAAGAACCTGGTGATTCAAACCTGATTGTAGGTGAGCAAATTCAAAAAAGGGATGTTTTGAGAATTAATAAAATTTTATCTAATGAAGGCAAAAAAGAAGTTTTATTTGAACCTGTTTTACTTGGTATAACAAAAGCTAGTTTGCAAACAAATTCATTTATTTCAGCTGCCTCATTTCAAGAAACTACCAAAGTATTAACCGATGCAGCAACACTTGGTAAAGTTGATACTTTAAATGGTCTCAAAGAAAACGTAATTGTTGGAAGGTTAATTCCAGCTGGAACTGGTAAAATGACATCTGATTATGAAAATATTGCATTTAAAAGAGACAAAGAAAAAATTGATAATAATCAGTCTGAAAATATAGAAAATTAGCAATTTTTTCGTATATCTGCTTGACTTTGTTGTAATCAATTTATAAAGACCCCTACGATTTGTTAAAGGTCGTGGAGTAAAATCCAAACACTTAACTGAAGGATAAAATGCCGACTATAAACCAACTTGTAAGAAAAGGTAGGTCCACTGTTAAAAAAAGAAACAAGGTTCCTGCACTAGATAAAAGTCCTCAAAAAAGAGGGGTTTGTACAAGAGTCTATACAACTACTCCAAAAAAACCTAACTCTGCACTTAGAAAAGTTGCAAGAGTAAAACTTACAAATGGACAAGAAGTTTCAGCGTATATTCCCGGTGAAGGACATAATCTGCAAGAACATTCTGTAGTATTGATAAGAGGTGGTCGTGTCAAAGATCTACCTGGCGTAAGATATCATATATTAAGAGGAACTCTAGATACCCAAGGAGTTTCTTCAAGAAAACAAAGAAGATCTCTTTATGGAGCTAAACGTCCTAAATAATTATGTCTAGAAGAAGAGCAGCAGAAAAGAGAACAATTCTTCCTGATCATAAATTTAAGGATTTAGTTCTAGCTAAATTTATGAACAGAATAATGCTTGATGGAAAAAAATCCACCTCAGAAAAAATTGTTTATGGTGCCTTTGATTTAGTTGCTAAAAAAACAGATAAAACCCCAATTGAATTTTTCCATGAAGCATTAAATAATGTTAAGCCATCTCTTGAAGTTAGGTCTCGAAGAGTTGGAGGGGCAACTTATCAGGTTCCAATGGAAGTTAGACCAAAGAGGGCTCAAACACTTGCTATGAAATGGATAGTCGATTCAGCAACAAAAAGAAATGAAAAAACTATGAAAGAAAGAGTTGCAAATGAAATTATAGATGCATTTAATAATAAAGGAAATGCCGTAAAAAAAAGAGAAGAAACTCACAAGATGGCAGATGCTAATAGAGCCTTTTCACATTTTAGATGGTAAAATAAATATGACAAGATCTCATCCTTTATCAAAATATAGAAACATCGGTATTATGGCTCATATTGATGCTGGCAAAACAACTACAACTGAAAGAATATTATACTATACAGGTAAATCTCACAAAATTGGAGAAGTTCATGATGGGGCAGCAACAATGGATTGGATGGAACAGGAGCAAGAGAGAGGTATAACAATAACCTCCGCTGCAACAACTTGCTTTTGGAAAGATTATCGAATAAATATTATTGATACACCAGGACATGTTGACTTTACTATCGAGGTTGAAAGATCCCTTAAGGTTTTAGATGGAGCTGTAGCCGTTTTTGATGGTGTTGCTGGTGTCGAACCACAATCTGAAACAGTATGGAGACAGGCTGATAAGTACAAGGTGCCTAGAATGTGTTTTGTCAATAAACTCGATAGAACTGGAGCAAATTTTTTTATGTGTGTTGATATGATTTCTGAACGTCTAGGATCATATCCTTTAGTTACTCAATTGCCAATTGGTATTGAAAGCAACCTAAAAGGTGTTGTTGATTTAGTGTCCAACAATGCTATCGTTTGGCAAGATGAAAGTTTGGGAGCTAAATTTGATATTGTAGATATACCTGAGGATCTCAAAGAACAAACTGCAGAGTACAGATTAAAATTAATAGAAAAAGCTGTAGAAGAAGATGATACAATTATGGAAAATTACCTTGAAGGTAAAGAACCAACTATAGATGAGCTAAAATTATGCATAAGAAAAGGTACTTTAAATGGCTCATTCGTTCCTGTATTAACTGGTTCAGCTTTTAAAAATAAAGGTGTTCAACCTCTTTTAGATGCAGTTATCGACTACATGCCATCACCAACTGATGTTGCAAATGTTAAAGGTGTTGATGTTGATGATGATTCAAAAGAATTAACAAGAAAATGTGAAGATGATGAACCTTTTAGTGCATTAGCTTT
Source organism: uncultured Alphaproteobacteria bacterium (assembly GCA_902625365.1). Classification (GTDB taxonomy): domain Bacteria; phylum Pseudomonadota; class Alphaproteobacteria; order HIMB59; genus CACPNW01. Next base: position 31,078 of record CACOAX010000003.1, on the reverse strand, counting down.
TAAAATAATGACGGATCCATTTGTAGGTAGCCTAACATTTGCTAGAATTTATTCAGGATCAATAAATACTAAAGACAGTGTTTTAAATTCTAATTCTGGAAAAAAAGAAAATATAGGCAGAATGTTATTAATGCACGCTAACAATAGAGAGGAAATTAAAACAGCGAATGCAGGAGATATTGTTGCTCTAGTTGGACTCAAAGATGTTACAACTGGAGAGACCTTATGCGCATCTGATAATCCTATAATTTTAGAAAAGATGGATTTTCCTGATCCTGTTATCGAAGTTGCGGTTGAACCAAAAACAAAGGTTGATCATGAAAAAATGGGTCAAGCTCTTGGGAGACTTGCCCAAGAAGATCCAAGTTTTAGAGTAACTACAGACCATGAAAGTGGACAAACTATAATTAAAGGTATGGGCGAACTTCATCTTGAGATTCTTGTTGATAGAATGAAAAGAGAATTTAAAGTAGAAGCAAATGTTGGCGCCCCTCAAGTTGCATATAGAGAAACAATATCTAGTTCATTTGATGTTGATTATACACATAAAAAACAATCTGGTGGCGCTGGTCAGTTTGCTAGAGTTAAAATTAAATTTGAACCTGGAGAACCCGGTAGCGGTTATGAATTTATAAATCAAATTAAAGGTGGAAATATACCTACTGAACATATACCCGGAGTTGAGAAAGGTCTTATAGCCCAACAGCAAACTGGTGTTATTGCAGGCTTTCCATGTATAGATTTTAAAGCTACATTATATGACGGTGCGTATCACGACGTAGACTCTAGTGTTCTTGCATTTGAAATTGCTTCCAGAGCTGCTTTTAGAGAGGGTATTGCTAAAGCTAAACCAGTTTTGCTTGAGCCTATGATGAAAGTAGAGGTAGTTACACCTGAAGAATATATGGGGGATGTTATAGGAGATCTTAATAGTCGAAGAGGTCAAGTTCAAGAAATGTCTACAAGAGGTAATGCGAATGTTGTGGATGCAATGGTTCCACTTGCAAATATGTTTGGTTATGTAAATAATTTAAGATCGTTGTCGCAAGGTAGAGCAAACTACACAATGCAGTTTGATCATTATGAAGAGGTTCCTTCAAATGTTGCAGAAGAAGTGAAAGCAAAGTTAGCATAATGGAAAATCAAAATATAAGGATTAGACTCAGAGGTTATGATAATTCTTTATTAGACACCAGTACACAAGATATAATCAATACCGCAAAGAGAACAGGTGCAAAAGTTAAAGGCCCGATTCCACTTCCAACAAGATTTGAGAGATTTACAGTAAATAAATCACCACACATAGATAAAAAGAGTAGAGATCAGTTAGAAATTAGAACACATAATCGTCTCTTAGATATAATAGACCCCACGCCTCAGACAGTAGACGCTCTAATGAAACTTGATTTATCTGCAGGAGTTGAAGTGGATATAAAAATTTAATATGCTTAGATCAGGTTTAATAGCTATAAAAATTGGAAACAGCTCATATTACCATGAAGATGGCAAGAATACACATATCACTGTGTTGAGAGTTGATGAGTGTATAGTAGCTAGTGTTAAAACTTCTGATAAAGATGGATATAATGCTGTTCAGTTAGCATCAATTGAAACTGAGAAAGATATTTCGCGTATAAAAAAACCACAAAGAAAAATGTTTTCATCAATTAATATTAAACCTAAAAAAATTGTTAAAGAATTTAGAGTCGATAGCGACAATATTTTAGAAGTTGGAACGAAACTTAACGTGGATCATTTTAAAGTAGATCAATTTATTGATGCAAGTAGTACTTCCATTGGCAAAGGTTTTGCAGGTGTAATGAAAAGACACAACTTTGGGGGACTAAGAGCATCGCATGGTGTTTCTATTTCACATAGATCCCATGGCTCAACTGGTCAAAATCAAGATCCAGGAAGAGTTTTTAAAGGAAAGAAAATGGCCGGGAGAATGGGTAATAAAAAAGTAACTAAACAAAACCTAAAAGTCATAAACGTTGATAGTGAAAATAACCTTTTGATGGTTAAAGGTTCAGTTCCAGGAAAAAAAAATTCAGTTATCTATCTAAAAGACTCAGTTAAAAAATCATAATGAAAATATCAGTTCTTAATTTTAAAAATAAATCTGTTGGAAGTGTTGAATTAGACTCAGGTATCTTTGGTGTAAAAATTCTTCCTGATTTGATACATCAGTACATTAGATACCAAAATGCAAAATCAAGACAAGGCTCTCATAAAACTAAGACAAGGTCTGAAGTAAGTGGACGTAGTAAAAAACCTTTCTCTCAAAAAGGTACAGGTAATGCAAGACAAGGTAGTAATAAACCCCCTAATTTTCGAGGTGGTGCTGTTTCTATGGGGCCCCAAAACCGAGATTACTCTTTTAGTTTAAATAAAAAAGAAAAAAAACTTGCTTTAAAATCTGCACTATCTTCTAAATTATTTGAAGATAAAGTTGTGATAATCGATTCCTTTGAAATTAAAAGTTTCAAAACAAAAGAATTGCATTTAGATTTAAAACAATTTGACTATAAATCAGCTTTATTTATCCACTCTGAAAAAGGAATAGATAAAAATTTTAAATTAGCATCCGCTAACATACCTAAAGTATCAATTCTAAGTCAAAAAGGTATAAACGTTAAAGATCTAATTACATTTGATAAAATATTTATTGAAGAAAAATCAATAAATGAAATTACAAAGAGGCTTTCATGAAAAATAAACTTAAAAAAATTTCAATTGATAAAGCTTATGAGATTATAAAAAAACCAATAACAACTGAAAAAACAACCAACTTACAACAGTTTAATCAATATTCTTTTATAGTGTCTAAAAATTCAAATTCGTTTGAAATTAAAAATGCCATTGAAGCTATTTTCAAAGTTAAAGTTAGCAAAGTGAACACTTCAATTCTACGAGGAAAAGGCAAAACATTTAAGGGTCAATATGGTTTTAGGAAAGATACCAAAAGGGCAATAGTGACACTTAATGAGGGTGATACAATAGACTCATCTTTGGAGATTAAATAATGTTATTAAAATTTAAACCAATTACACCAGGATTGAGAGGTACTGTTCTTGTTTCAAAAAAAGAACTATCTAAGGAAAAGCCTCATAAATTACTTGTAAAAAAATTTAAATCAACAGGGGGTAGAAATAACCAAGGTAGAATAACTTCAAGAAGAATGGGCGGTGGTGTGAAAAGAAAATATAGAGTTATAGATTTCAAAAGATCAAAAACTGATATCACTGCTGAAGTAATTAGAAATGAATATGATCCTAATAGATCAGCTTTTATATCTTTAGTAAAATATGAGGATGGAGTGCATAGTTATATTATTTCGCCAAAAAATATTAAAATTGGTGAAAAAATAATTTCCGGTGACAATGTTGCAATTAAAAATGGGAATTCTTTACCCCTAAATAATATACCGGTTGGTACCAATATTCATAATATTGAACTAAAACCAGGTGCAGGAGCTCAGTTAATTAGATCTGCCGGTTCATCGGCACAGATCGTATCTAAAGAACAGCCTTACGTTCAAATAAAATTAGTTTCAGGTGAAATTAGACATATTAATAAAAATTGTAGAGCTACAATAGGTGAAGTTTCAAATTCAGATCAAAAGAATATAAAACTTGGTAAGGCTGGAAGAAAAAGATATTTAGGATTTAGACCAAAAGTAAGAGGAGTTGTAATGAACCCAGTCGACCATCCTCACGGTGGTGGAGAAGGAAGAACATCTGGAGGAAGAGATCCTGTTACTCCCTGGGGTGTTTCAACAAAAGGTAAAAAAACAAGAAATAATAAAAAAACAGATATTTTTATAATTAAAAGGAAGAAAAAATAATGACAAGATCAGTTTGGAAAGGACCATTTGTAGATATTACACTAATAAAGAAAGCTGAAAAGTTATCACAATCTGGAAGAAAAGAGGTTCTAAAAACTTGGTCCAGAAGATCAACTATTCTTCCACAGTTTGTAGGATTGACTTTTGGTGTTTACAATGGACAAAAGTTTGTACCAGTAACAGTAAATGAACAAATGGTCGGTCACAAATTAGGTGAATTTTCTCCTACGAGATCCTTTAAAGGACATACAGCTGCAGATAAGAAAGCGGAACAGAAATGAACGAAAATCTAACAGCTATAGCTAAAGATAATATGGTAAGGATAAGTCCAACAAAACTATCCATTTTAGTAAATAGTATTGTAAATATGAAAGTTAGTACAGCAATAAATCAATTAAAATTCTCTTCTAAAAGAGTTTCTGCAACAATTTTAAAAGTACTGAATGCTGCTATTGCAAACGCAGAAAACAATAAGCAATTAGATATAGACAAACTTTTCGTTAAAGAGGCATTTGTTGGCAAAAGCTTGAGAATGAAAAGATGGAGACCTAGAGCAAAAGGTAGAGCTGCTTCAATTATTAAACCATTTAGTAAAGTGACAATTGTTGTTGAAGAAAGAACAGAATTAAAAAAGGAAGCAAAATAATGGGACAAAAAGTAAATCCTTATGGCATAAGACTTGGTATTAATAAAACATGGTCGTCAAGATGGTTTTCTAAAAATGAATATACAAAGTTATTGCATGAAGACTTAAAAATAAAAAAATATGTAGAAAAAAAATTAAAGAATGCTAGCATTTCTAAAATTAATATCGAAAGAGCAGCAAAAAAGTTGAGACTATCTATTTATAGTTCTAGACCAGGTATTATAATTGGAAAAAAAGGTGCTGATATTGAAACACTAAAAAATGACCTTTCTAAAATGTCAAATCTTGAAGTATTTTTAGATATAAAAGAGGTCAGGAAGCCAGAAGTTGAAGCTAGATTAGTTGCAGAAAATATTGCATCTCAACTTGAAAAACGAATTTCATTTCGTAGAGCAATGAAGAAAGCTGTGCAATCAGCAATGCGATTGGGTGCTAAGGGAGTAAAAGTTGTCTGCAGCGGCAGATTAGGTGGTGCAGAAATTGCTAGAACAGAAAAGTATCATGAAGGCAGCGTGCCATTACATACACTAAGAGGCGATATAGATTATGCAACTGCAGAAGCAGAAACAACCTATGGGATATGTGGAATAAAAGTTTGGATTAATAAAGGCGAAATATTATTAAAAGACCCATATGCAAGTGAAAGAAAACAGGTTGATCAAGGGAGTGTTAGATAATGAACATGTTATCACCTAAAAAAACAAAATTTAGAAAACAATTTAAAGGTAGAATTCATGGAACTTCCAAAGGCAATTTTGCTCTTAATTATGGTAGCTATGGTTTAAAGGCCATGGAGCCAGAAAGAGTTACTTCAAGACAAATAGAAGCTGCCAGAAAAGCAATAACTAGATATTTAAAAAGAGCAGGTAGAATGTGGATTAGAATATTTCCAGATGTGCCCGTATCAAAGAAACCTGCTGAAGTAAGAATGGGTAAAGGCAAAGGTTCGATTGAATACTGGGCATGTAGAGTTAAACCTGGAAGAATTATGTTTGAAGTTGATGGAGTAAATATAAATGATGCAAAAAAAGCCATGACTTTAGCTGCTGCAAAACTTCCAATTAAATGCAAATTTGTTGAAAGAAAAATCTAATGAATAAGAAAATCAATATAGAGGATAAAAAAATTAAGGATGAGATATTGAGTCTTAAGAAATCTCTATTAAATTTAAATTTTCAAAAATCTTCTGGTCAGTTAGAAAAAACATCTAAGATCAAAGATGCGAAAAAGCAAATTGCTGTATTAAAAACTAAATTATCAAATTTAAGTGGAGATAAAAATGCCTAAAAGAATTTTATCAGGTGTAGTAGTTTCTTCAAATTCAAATAAAACCATTACTGTTGATGTGACTAGAAGAATTAAACACAAACTTTATAAAAAAATAATTAGACAGACAAAAAAATATCATGCTCACGACGAAAATAATGAGTTTAATGTTGGGGACACGGTTTCAATAATTGAATCAAAACCAATATCAAAGTTAAAAAAATGGAGAGTGGTTTCAAATAGTGGAGAAAAATCGTGATACAAATGCAATCTAAACTATTTGTTGCAGATAACTCAGGTGCAAGAACTATTCAATGTATAAAAGTATTAGGTGGTTCTAAAAGAAGATCTGCTTCAATTGGTGATATTATTGTTGTTTCAATTAAAGATGCTTTGCCTAGAGCAAAAGTAAAAAAGGGTGATGTGTATAAAGCTGTAATTGTTAGAACCTCTAAAGACTTTAAAAGACCTGATGGATCTGCAATTAGATTTGATAAAAATGCTGCAGTTCTTCTAGACAAACAAGAAGAACCAATCGCAACAAGAATATTCGGACCAGTAACAAGAGAGCTAAGAAGCAAAAAATTTATGAAAATAATAAGTTTAGCTCCTGAGGTAATTTAATGAATAATAAATTTAAATTAAAAAAAGGTGATGAAGTAATAGTGCTTGTAGGTAAAGATAAAGGTAAAACTGGGAAAATTGTAAAGATGCTCCCTAAAGTAATGAAGGCTGTAGTTTCAGAAATAAATAAAGTTAAGAAAAACCAAAAACCTGACAATAATCAACCAGGTGGAATTGTTGATAAAGAAATGCCAATACATATTTCAAACCTATCATTTTATGATCCACTATCAAAAAAAGGTGTGAGAATTGGATATAAATTAGATAAAAATAAAAAAATAAGGATTAACAAATCTTCAGGCAAGGAAATTTGATGAGCAGATTATTAGAAGTTTATAATAATGAAATCAAGCAAGAGTTAATGTCTAAACTTGGTCTAAAAAATATATTCGAAGTTCCCAAAATTATTAAGATTGTTCTAAACATGGGAGTTGGTGATGGTAAAGATGATTCTAAATTAATTGATAAGGCATTAGAAGATTTATCTCTTATATCAGGTCAAAAAGCTGTTAAAACAAAATCAAAAAAAGCAATATCAGGATTTAAAATTAGAGAAGGAATGCCATTAGGTGTTAAAGTAACACTTCGTAATAAAATTATGTATGAGTTCCTTGACAGATTAGTTAACATAGCAATCCCAAGAATAAGAGACTTCAGAGGTCTTAACATTAAGAGCTTTGATGGAAACGGCAATTTTTCAATGGGAATTAAAGAGCATGTAATATTTCCAGAAATCAATTTTGATAAGGTAGATAAAATTAGAGGAATGGATGTCATAATATGTACATCTGCAAAAAATAATAATGAGGCTTTAGAATTATTAAAAAGTTTTAATATGCCTTTTAAAAATGATCAAAATAGTTAAGGAGTAAAATGGCAAAACTAAGTTCAGTTCAAAAAAATCTTTTTAGACAAAAATTGATAAAAAAATATAAATCTAAAAGAGATAGTCTTAAGGCTAAAATTAAAAACAAAAATATTTCCTTAGAAGAAAGAATCTCTTATCAAAATAAACTAAACGACCTTCCTAGAAATGGCTCATCTATTAGACATAGAAATAGATGTGAAATAACTGGTAGGCCAAGAGGAAATTATAGAAAATTCGGTTTGTCTAGAATTAAATTTAGAGAACTTTCAATGACTGGTGACTTACCAGGAGTTGTTAAGTCCAGTTGGTAGAAAGGAATATTATGGCTTTGAACGATTCACTTTCAGACATGCTAGCAAGGATAAAAAATGCTCATCAAGCAAATAAATCATCAACATTATGCCTAAAGTCAAAATTAAATTTAAATGTTTTAAGTGTTCTTAAAGATGAGGGCTATATTAGAGACTTTAAAAATATTGAAGAGAGAAAAGGTGTAAGCTCAATAAAAATAGAATTAAAATATTATAATGGAAATCCAGTTATCAAGAAAATAAAAAGAATATCAAAACCTGGCATAAGAAAATATTCAAAAATTAGTGAACTTAATAAACCATATGGTGGATTAGGAATATCTATCATATCAACTCCAAAAGGAGTTATGTCAGATCATCAAGCAAAGAAAAACAATGTTGGTGGTGAAATTCTCTGTGAGGTTTTTTAATGTCAAGAATTGCAAATAATCCAATAAAAATATCAAAAGATATAGAATGTAGCTTCAGAGATGGGGTTTTTTCTGCAAAAGGTAAACTTGGAGAGATGCAGACTAATGTAAATCCAAATTATAATATAAATATAAATGATAGCGAAATAAAAATTATTCCTACGAATGAAAATAACAAAGATCCAAATTGGGGTACAACTAGAGCTATTATTGCAAATATAATTAATGGAGTAACAAATGGATTCACAAAAACATTAGAGTTGAATGGCACTGGATATAGAGCTAGCGTGTCTGGAAAAAAATTAAAATTAGAATTAGGGTATAGCCATGACATTAATTTTGATATTCCTTCGGATATAAAAATTGAGTGTCCAAAACAAAACCTAATTAAATTAACTAGTATAAATAAGGAAAAGTTAGGTGCTGCAGCTGCAAAAATAAGATCATTTAGAAAGCCTGAACCATTTAAAGGTAAGGGGATAAAATATATTGATGAATATATTTTTAGAAAAGAAGGTAAAAAGAAATAATTTATGAAGGATAGAAAACAAAGAGTTAGATTTAAGACTAAAAGTGTTTCTAAAAGAAACAGATTGAGTGTTTTTAGGTCAAACAATCATTTATATGCTCAACTTATTGATGATGCCAATGGAAAAACAATAGCTAGTGCTTCATCTATTGAAAAATCAATCAAAGATAAAAAATTACAAAGAAAAGAAATTGCAGAACTTATAGGAAAGAGTATAGCAAAAAAAATAATTTCTAAAGGTATTGATAAAGTAGCATTTGATAGAGGTAAATATAAATATCATGGTTTAATTAAAATACTTGCTGAAGCAGCAAGATCTGAAGGTCTTAATTTTTAGGGGAATCTATGTTTGAGAATGAAAAAAATGAATTTAGTGAACATTTAGTAACTATTAACAGAGTAGCTAAAGTTGTAAAAGGTGGTAGAAGATTTGGATTTGCGGCAATTATGATAGTAGGAGATAATAAAGGAAGAGTTGGTATAGGAACGGGTAAAGCAAAAGAAGTTCCAGAAGCTGTAAGAAAAGCTACTGAAAATGCAAAAACAAAAATGATTAGAGTTCATTTAAAAGAAAATAGAACAATTCATCACGATATAGTAGGACGTTTTGGAGCTGGAAAAGTAATATTAAGGGCAGCTGCTCCCGGCACAGGAATTATTGCAGGTGGACCAATGAGAGCGCTCTTTGAATCTTTAGGAATTAAAGATGTAGTTGCAAAATCTACTGGAACATCTAACCCACATAATATGTTAAAAGCAACATTAAATGCGTTTAAAATATCAGAGTCTCCTAAGTCCGTAGCGGCAAAGAGATCAAAGAAAATAAATGAAATAACTTATACAAAGAAAAGTTAATATGAAAATTAATGATTTAAAATCTACACTTACTTCAAGTAAAAAATCTAAAAGAAGAGGAAGAGGTTCGGGCTCTGGTCTTGGAAAAACATCTGGAAGGGGTGTAAAAGGTCAAAAATCAAGATCTGGTGTATCAATTAATGGTTTTGAAGGTGGACAAATGCCAATTTATAGACGTTTGCCAAAAAGAGGTTTTAATAATTACTTCAAAATCAAAACACAGAGTATTAGTTTTTCTGCTTTAAATAATTTAGTAAAAAAGTATCAGCTTGATCCTAAAGAAATTAAAGAGGAAGAGCTTTTCAATAAAAAAATTTATAAAAGATCAAAAGGAAGTTTAAAACTTCTAAATATTGGACAACCTGATCAAGCCACTAATCTAGAAATTTCTTATGCTTCAAAAAAAGCCATTGAAGTTTTAGAAAAATTAGGTGGAAATATTAAATTAACGAAAAAATAAATGGCAACAGCTGCAGATAGAATCGCGAATAATCTTAATTTTGGAGCTTTAGGCAAGGCAACAGAATTAAGACAAAGACTTCTGTTTACTCTAGGTGCATTAATAGTATTTCGTTTAGGTACTTTTTTACCGATTCCAGGTATTAATCCATTAGCATTACAACAATTTTTTGAGCAACAATCTTCAGGTATATTAGGCATCTTTGATACATTTTCAGGAGGGGCATTAGGAAGAATGGGAATTTTTGCACTTGGAGTCATGCCTTACATTTCAGCATCAATCATTATGACATTAATGCAATCTGCAATTCCATATCTTAAATCTCTAAAAGAACAAGGATCAAAAGGTAGAAGACAACTACTCCAATTTACTCGGTATTTTACTGTATTAATTGCAGCTGTTCAAGGATATGGAGTTTCAATAGGTTTAGAATCTATGCAGACAACATATGGAAATATTGTATTTGAACCCGGTTTATTCTTTAGACTAACAACAGTAATAACACTTGTAGGTGGTACGATTTTTCTCATGTGGTTAGGTGAACAAATCTCTTCAAGAGGTGTAGGGAATGGAATATCTCTTATCATAACCGCTGGTATTATTGCAAATTTACCAAGTGCCTTTGTTAGTACCTTACAATTAGGCAGAACTGGTGAGCTAAGTATTGGATTTATATTAGGAATATTAATACTTATACTTTTATTAATAATTTTCATTGTCTTTGTCGAAAAAGCTCAAAGACGCCTTCCAGTTCAATATCCAAAAAGACAAGTGGGCAATAAGATTTATGGAGGTCAAAGTTCACATTTGCCTTTAAAAATTAATACCGCTGGAGTCATTCCCGTTATTTTTGCATCTTCAATTCTTCTTCTTCCAAATACAATGTCAGGTTTCGGTGCTGGTTCATCAAGTGATATATTTATCTTAATCTCCAGTTATTTAGGAAGAGGACAGCCACTCTATCTTGTTTTATACGCAGCAATGATCATATTTTTTGGATTTTTTTATACATCTATAGTATTTAATCCTGATGAACAGGCAGAAAATTTAAGAAAATATGGAGGTTTTATTCCAGGTATAAGACCTGGAGATAATACAGCAAAATATATTGAATTTGTATTGATTAGACTTACTACGATTGGTACGATTTATTTAACATTTGTAGCATTGCTTCCAGAGTTTTTATTATCAAGAACATCAATACCTTTTTATCTTGGAGGTACAGCATTATTAATTGTAGTTGTTGTAATGATTGATTTTATCACCCAGGTACAATCACACTTATTTCAACATCAGTATGAGGGTCTACTCAAAAAAACCAAGTTAAAAGGCAGAAGATAAATTGAAAAATATAATTTTTTTTGGCCCTCCTGGTGCAGGAAAGGGAACCCAAGCAAAAAAAATATCAGAATATTTAAATATATCTCACCTTTCAACAGGAGATATTTTGAGAAAAAAACTTTTAGATAAAGATGATTTAGCCAATGAACTTAAATCAATAATGTCTTCAGGTAATTTAGTTTCAGATGAAATATTAAATTCTATAGTAGCTTTAAGATTAAAAACTGAAATATATAATGGTTTTATTTTAGATGGTTATCCAAGAACATTAGCGCAATCTGTATTTTTAAACAATTTTTTTACTGAGAATTCTATTTCAATAAATTTCATCTTTAATATTCAAATAAATTTTGAAATTTTAAAGGAAAGAATATTAAAAAGATCTTCTGAAGAAAGTAGAGAAGATGATAACATAGATGTTATAGAAACGAGATATAACGAATATCTAAATTCTACTGAAAAAGTATCTAACTTTTATAAAGAAAATAACCATTCTGTATTTTATGAAATAGATGGATCTCAACAAATTGAAGAAATTACAAAAAAAATCAAAAAAATTCTAAAAAAATCATGAAAAACAGCCAAATTTTAGCATATCTTTTCTTGACTAATTGCACAATTATCATGTATTCACCCTCATTCATTTTTTTTGGATTTCATTATGGCTAGAATATCAGGTGTTAACATACCAACTAACAAAAAAGTAAATATAGCACTTACATATATTTTTGGAATAGGAAAAAAAATAGCTCTAGACATTTGCAATTCTGCTTCTATTGATACTTCAAAACGTGTTAGTGAACTTAATGAAGAAGAAGTAAACAAAATTAGAGATTTAATTGATAAGGATTATTCTGTTGAAGGTGATTTGAGGCGTAAAATATCTTTAGATATAAAAAGACTAAATGATTTAGGATGTTACAGGGGGTTACGTCATAGAAAAAAATTACCCGTTAGAGGTCAAAGAACACACACTAATGCCAGAACTAGAAAAGGTAAAGCAGTTGCTATTGCAGGAAAGAAAAAAGTTACAAAAGGTTAAGATGGTAGAGAAGAAAAAAACTAAAACCAAAAAAAAATTTTCATCCGGTATAGCTCATATCGTTTCGTCATTTAATAATACAATTATTACCATAACAGATGAAAAAGGGAATGCGTTAGCATGGTCATCATCAGGTCACAAGGGCTTTAAAGGATCTAGGAAATCTACACCCTACGCAGCTCAAATAGCTGCTGAAGATGTAGGTAATAAAGCAAAAGAATATGGTTTAAAAAATCTCAAAGTAGAAGTATCTGGCCCAGGTTCAGGAAGAGAGTCGGCTTTGAGATCATTACAATCAATTGGATATGTGATTACATCAATAAAAGATGTAACTCCAATACCCCATAATGGTTGTAGGCCAAGAAAAAGAAGAAGAGTTTAAAAAAGGAGCATTTAAGTGTTACAAAAAAACTGGAGTGAATTAATTAAACCTACTAAAATGGAAGTTAATGTAGATGAAAACAATGGAAAAGTTGGAAAATTAATAGCAGAGCCGTTAGAAAGGGGTTTTGGTTTAACATTAGGAAATTCAATAAGAAGAATTTTATTATCTTCTTTACAAGGAGCAGCAATAACTTCTGTTAAAATAAAAGGAGTTGTTCATGAATTTTCAACAATACCAGGTGTAAAAGAAGATTTAACAGACATACTTCTAAATTTGAAATCAATAGCAGTAAAAGTACATTCTCCTGGGTTAAAAAAAATGTATTTGAAATCCTCGGGATCAGGCGAGCTTAGAGCTGGTAATTTTGAAACTGATTCAGAAACAGAAATTATGAATCCTGATCAATTAATAATGACTCTAGACTCTAATGCCGATGTTGAAATTGAAGCCAATGTTGAAACAGGTAAAGGATATGTAACTGCTGAAGTCGCTGAAGATGAAGATAAGACAATAGGTGAAATTAAGTTAGATGCTATGTTTAGTCCAGTAGTTAAAGCCTCATATAAAATCGAAAATAGTAGAGTTGGTCAAGTTACTGATTTTGATAAGTTAGTTTTTGAAGTTGAAACAAATGGAGCTATTACACCAGATGATGCTATAGCTTTAGCAGCAAGAATATTGCAGGATCAACTACAGCCATTTATAAATTTTGATGAACCAGAAGTTCTTCCTGATCAATCACAAGTTGAAAGTTTATCATTTAACTCAAATTTACTTAAAAAAGTAGAAGAGTTAGAATTATCGGTAAGATCTGCAAACTGTCTAAAAAATGATAACATAATATACATTGGTGATCTTGTTCAAAAATCTGAGTCAGAAATGTTAAGAACACCAAACTTTGGTAGAAAATCATTAAATGAAATTAAGGAAGTTCTTCAACAAATGGAACTTAACTTAGGCATGTCAGTACCTGATTGGCCTCCTGAAAATATTGATGAATTAGCAAAGAAGTATGAGGATCCTTTTAATAAATAAAAATGAAGCACAACATTAAAAACAAAAAACTTAATAAAACATCTTCTCATAGAAAAGCAATGTTTATGAATATGTCTAATGCTCTTATAAAGCATGAACAGATAACTACCACACTTGCAAAAGCTAAAGAACTAAGGAGATTTGTTGAGAAAATTGTTACACTAGGAAAAAAAGGTGATTTAACCTCTAGAAGAAAAACTATTGCAACCCTTCAAGATAACAAAATGACACAAAAAGTTTTTGACGTGTTGGCTGATAGATATAAAAATAGATCTGGAGGTTACATTCGAATTATTAAATTAGGTAATAGATTTGGTGATAATGCACCCACAGCTGTGATAGAATTTGTAGATCGAGATATAAATGCCAAGGGCCTCGATAGTGGACCTGTTATAGAAAAAAAATCTACTGAAGAAGTAGAGGAACAACCTCCAGTTTAATATATTTTGTTAAACTTAATGTTAGTCGCCACTGGTGGTGCATTAGGAGCTATAATAAGATACTTTTTGACAATCATTAGTAAATCATTGTTTGCATCTAGTATTTATGGAACCATTTCTGTCAATATATTAGGCTCTTTTTTAATAGGATATTTTATAACATCAAATTTTGGAAACAATTTATCTGAAAATTTTATTAAGTTTTTTTTAATTATCGGGCTATTAGGATCTTTTACAACTTTTTCAGCATTTTCTTATGAAGTTGTAGAGCTAATAAATTCAAAAAAATATATTTCTTCTTTTACTTATATTTTTATTTCCATTTTTATATGCATAATGTCTGCATATCTTGGAACCTTAATAAATAAGTTTTGATTTGATTAAAAATATTAAAATCTTGGATAATTTGAATCAAAGATTAGATAAATATCTTAAACATAAATATACTTCTTTGACACAGGGATTTATTGAGAAAAATATTAGAAAAAAAAATATTTTAATTAATAATTCAAAAACTAAAGCAAACTATCTAGTAAAAGTTAATGACGAGCTTAAAATATTAAATTTTCATGAAACACTATATAAAAATAAGATAATCTTTAAAAAAAATTTAAAAATATCTAATGAAATTCTAGATAAATTCAAAAGATCAATAAAATTTGAAAATAATGATTTTATTGTTTTAAATAAATGGTCACAAATAGCTACTCAAGGGGGTAGTAAAATTAATATATCAATAGATCATATAATCAAAAATATTAACTCACAATATAGGTTAGTACATAGGCTTGATAAAGAAACATCAGGACTTCTTTTAATTGCTAAAAATCTAAATTATGCAAAAAAACTATCTTCTCTTTTCAAACAAAAAGAAATTACTAAATACTATATTGCTTTATGTGAAGGAAATCCCAAAAATAATAATTCTCAAGTTAAATTAGAAATTAAAAATAAAAAACTTAAAATTGAAAATACCCTAACTAATTATAAACTCTTAAGTAAAAACAAAAGTATTTCTTCAATATTATTTAATCCTCAAACTGGTAAAACTCATCAAATTAGAATAGTATCTAAAAATCTTGGATGTCCAATAGTTGGTGATAATAAATATAATTTTTATTCTAAATATAAAAAAGAAAACTTAATGTTACATGCATTTGCTCTAAGATTTACAATAAATACGGAAAAATTTGAATTTATATCAATCCTTCCAGATTATTTTCTTAATTTAATTAAAAAAAATAATTTAAAAATAAATTCAGATTTAAAAAATTATTTAAATAGTTTTTAATTTTTCAATAAAAATTTCTTTAAATTTATTATCAAATTCAGATTGTTCTAATTTCATACCTAATTCTTCCATTGAGGTATTTTGATACTCTCTTAAGCCACATGAATGAATATAATTATAATATTTAAGATCAGGATTAATATTAAAACTTAATCCATGGTATGTAATCCATTTTTTAATCCGTAAACCAATTGCACCGATTTTTTTTTCTTTATTAAATGTAATATTATTACTTTTAGTTACCCAAATACCAACTCTATCTTTAAAGGCCTGTGCTTCAATATTATAATCTGCTAATAAAGAGATAAGAGAATTTTCAATAATAGTTATAAACTTTCTAATATCTTTATTTTTATTATTTAAATTTAACATAAAATAAACAATTCTTTGACCAGGTCCATGGTACGTTGTTTTACCTCCACGATTAGTTTTGATAACATCTATGATATCTGAATTTAATATCTCTTCTTTTGATGCACTTGTTCCTTGAGTAAAAATATGATTATGATTAAGAAACCATAATAATTCTTGAGATTTTTTCTTACTTATATCTTCAACTCTAGACTCCATAAACATTACTGCTTCTTGATATTTTATTTCATTATTAGATATTTTAATTTCAATCTGTTCCATCTTATATTTAACTTTATTGATAGTTAATATCCTATCTGATATTTAATTCTACTATATATGCGGCTGTGGCGGAATTGGTATACGCGCAGCGTTGAGGTCGCTGTGGGATTTATCCTGTGGAAGTTCAAGTCTTCTCAGCCGCACCAAATAATATGGAAGAAATTATTATAAAAAAAGATCAGATTGCTTCAATTAGATCAATTGAACTAGTAACTGATTATTTAGAAAATTATAAATATGATACTTTACTATCTTATTTAAAAGATATTCATAATGCAGATATTGCAGAAATACTAAAAAATTTAGATCCTGTTTTAAGATTAAGTTTATTAAATATTATCGATAAAAATTTCGATCCTGAAATTTTAACTTATTTGAATGAAAGTCTTAGAGAAGAGATAATAGAAACATTGGATATAAAGCAGTTAGCTAGTAATGCTAAAACTTTAGATATTGATGATGCTGTAGACTTAGTTGAAGATTTAGAGGAAAAAGACCAAAACATATTTTTAGAAAATTTAGATAAAGCAGAAAGAGTATTAATAGAAGAAGGATTGAATTTTCCTGAAGATTCTGCAGGGAGATTGATGCAAAGACAATTTGTTGCCGTTGATGAAAACTGGAATGTAGGTCAAGCAATTGATTATCTAAGAGGTAATAAAGAAAACTTACCTGAAGATTTTTATGATATTTATTTAATAAATAATAAGGAAGTAAAAGGTATTGTTCCACTAGGAAGATTAATGGGTTCTAAAAGGGAAATAGAACTTAATTCTTTAATCAACAAAGATTTAAGGTTGATAGATGCAAATACTGATCAAGAAGATGTAGCTCTACTATTTAATAAATATGGATTAGTAAGCGCTCCTGTAATTAATGATCAAAAAAAAATTATTGGTTCTATTACAGTTGATGATGTTGTCGAAGTTATTGAGGAGGAAAGAGAGGAAGATATTTTAAAGCTTGGCGGTGTAGATCATGACGATTTATATGAGTCAGTTATTAGTACAACAAAATCTAGAATTTCATGGTTGATTGTAAATTTAATGACAGCTGTTGTAGCTTCAATAGTTATAGGTTTGTTTGAAGCTGCTATAGAAAAAGTAGTAGCTTTAGCAATTTTAATGCCAATAGTAGCTTCTATGGGAGCTAATGCTGGTACTCAAACCTTAACAGTTGCAGTACGCGCTATTGCAGTTAAAGAACTAACAACTAGCAATGCGATAAAAATAATAACCAAAGAAACTCTAATTGGTGGTATAAATGGTATAATCTTTGCTATTATAATATCTTTAATTTCTATTTATTGGTTTGATAATTTGCTTTTGGGTTTAATAATAGGTCTTGCTATGATACTAAACTTACTAATCGCTGGTTTTTCAGGTATTGTAATACCACTAGTTTTAGATAAGCTTAAAATTGATCCTGCTTTAGCATCTGCGGTAATTTTGACTACAATAACAGATGTATTCGGTTTTCTTTCTTTTCTTGGATTAGCAACTTTATTTCTAATATGATCTGACTATTTAAGATAAAACAATGCTAAAAAAAAATGATTTAATAGATTACTTTTATAAAGGAATCAAAAATAAGAATAATTTACGAATAGGAGTAGAGCACGAGAAATTTGTACTAAAAAAAGACAGTTTACATCAATTATCTTATGAAGAGCCCAAAGGGATAAAAGAAATTCTTTTAAAATTTGTAGATAAGGGATGGAAACCAAAGTATGATGATAAAAATACTACAATAATTGCATTAGAAAGATTTGGTGAAAGTATAACTTTAGAACCAGGTGGTCAGATCGAATTATCTGGAGCACAATTAAAAAATATCCATCAAACCTGTACTGAAACTAATAGACATTTAAAGGAATTAAAAGATATTGGTGAAGAATTTGGTTTTATATTATTAGGATTAGGTGTTGAGCCTAGTTTATCTCTTGATGATTTCTCTTGGATGCCAAAACAAAGATATTCCATAATGAAAAAATATATGCCTAAAGTTGGTACTTTAGGACATCATATGATGAAACGCACATGTACAAACCAAGTAAATTTGGATTATTATTCTGAACAGGATATGATTACAAAGTATCGATTAATGTTAAATCTTGAAGGTATAGCAACTGCAATATTTGCTAACTCACCTTTTGATCAAAAAGAAGTTTCCAAATATAAGAGTTTAAGATCTCATTTTTGGCATCACACAGACGAAGATAGAACAGGTTTATTGCCATTTGTTTTTGATAAAGATTTTAATTTTGAAAAATATGCGGAGTATGCTCTTGATGTGCCAATGTATTTTGTAATTAGAAATCATAAATATATAGATATGACCGATTATACTTTTAGAGATTTTATGAAAAATAATATTTCTAAAGATTTAAATATTGAACCTAGTATTGAAGATTGGATAAACCATTTATCAACTTTATTTCCTCAAGTTAGATTGAAGCAATTCTTAGAAATTCGTTCTATGGACGCATGTTCATGGGATTTGATATGTTCTCAGCCTGCTTTTTGGATTGGTATTTTATACAATGATGAAGCTATTGATAAAACAAATGAAATTGTTGAGGGTTGGAATCAAAATGATAGAAATTTAATAAATAACTTAGCACCGGTAGAAGGTTTACAAACAAAATTTAAAAATGGTGATCTATTAGATATTGCACAAAAATTGTTTGAAATTTCAAAATCAGGTTTAGAGAAAAGAAATATTCTAGTAAAAAATGGCAAATATAATGAGACATATTATCTAAAAGATTTAGAGCAAAATTTATCAAATGGTCAATCACCTGCTGATTTATTAGTTAGTAAATATAATGGTGAATGGAAAAAAAATATTAAAAAAATATATGAGAAAGAAATTTTCTAATGAAAAAAAGTATAGCAATCCAAATGGATAATATTGAAAAAATTGATTATGAATTCGATACATCTTTCTTAATAGGTTATGAAGCACAAGAAAGAGGTTATGATATTTTTTATTATAATCCAAAAGATTTATTCATAAAAGAAAATACTATTCAAGCATCTGGATATTATTTAGAGTTATTACTAGATGAAAATAATTATTTCAATTTTAAATCTAGTAAAATAATTTCCAAATTAGAAGATTTTCAATTTGTGTTTTTAAGACAAGACCCACCTTTTGATATGAATTATATCACATCGACTTATATTTTAGACTTACTTCCATCTTCAACAATTGTTGTGAATGATCCAACAGCAGTTAGAAATTCTACTGAAAAATTATTTACATTTAATTTTCAAGAATTCATGCCACCTACTCTGGTAACAAAAGATTTAAAAATTATTGAAGAATTTTTAGATCAAGAAGAAGATATTATAACTAAACCACTTTATGGTAATGGAGGCGAGGGTATACATAGATTTGATAAAAGTAATTTCAATTCTAAAATATTAGAGGAATACTTACACTTACCTATAATGGTCCAAAAATTTATTAATGAGATAGAGCATGGTGACAGGAGAATCGTTTTTTTTGATGGTGAATATTTTGGTTCAGTTGCTAGAATACCCCAAGATGGTAATTTAAAGGCAAATTTTCACGCTGGCGGTAAGGCAAGTAAAACCGACCTAGTTTATAGAGATAAAGAAATTATTGAAAATTTGGGACCGAAACTAAAAGAACACAATCTTTTTTTTGTTGGAATTGATATAATTGGAAATTATCTAACAGAAATAAACGTAACTTCACCTACAGGATTGAAGCAAATTAATGCATTAAACAATGTAAAATTAGAAAAAGATTTTTGGGATAAGCTTGAAGCAAAATATAAATTAGTTTAATTACAATAATTAAAGGAAAATATATGAGCGAAGATAGAATTTTAATACACAAATTAAAAAATTTTGAAAATATTAATTCAAATTTTCTTATAATAACATTGATATTATTTGGGTCAATTTTACTAGCGATTTCGGCTAAGGTCCAAGTACCATTTTGGCCAGTTCCGATGACAATGCAGACATTTGTCATTTTCTTAATAGGAATGACATATAGTATAAGATTATCTTTTGCCACCGTTGCATTTTACCTTTTCCAAGGAGCTATAGGACTTCCTGTCTTTGCAGCAGGCGGTGGAATTGCTTATTTAGTTGGTCCAACAGCAGGATATCTTTATGGTATGTTATTTGCATCAATAGTTATTAGTTATTTAGCAAATTTAGGTTTAAGCAAAACATATTTTAAAGCTGCCTTATCTTTATTAATTGGTTCTGTTATTATATTCTCATTTGGTATCATGTATCTTGGTTATATTATCGGTTTCGAAAAAGCATTAGCCGCTGGTCTTTTACCATTTATTCCAAGTGAGTTATTTAAAATAGCATTAGCAGTTGCTCTGATCCCGACGTTACATAAAATTATTAAAAAATAATAATTAATGAAAATAGGTATTGATGTAGGAGGTACCAAAACCGAGGGCATTCTTCTAGATCCAAATGGAACTGAAATAGATAGAAAAAGAATTAATACTGAAAAAAGTTATGATGGAACTATTAGTGGAATACTTTCCATTATAAATCATTTTGAAGAAAAACATGGCAAAGCAGAATCTGTTGGCATGGGAATGCCAGGAGCCATATCAAATGATACAGCTTTAATTAAAAATGCTAATTCTATATGGTTAAATGGTAAACCATTTAAACAAGATTTAGATAAAATACTTAATAGGAATATTAATATAGAAAATGATGCAAATTGTTTTACTCTATCTGAAGCAGTTGATGGAGCAGGAAAAGGTTATCAAGTAGTTTTTGGAGTAATTATTGGAACAGGTGTTGGTGGTGGTATTAGTATTAATCAAAAAGTTATAAGAGGTCGTAATAGTATAAGTGGGGAGTGGGGTCATATTGTATTACCAGGCAGAACTGAAGAAGAAAAAAAGTATGTTAAAAAATGTTATTGTGGCAAAAATGGTTGTTTAGAAACTTATATATCTGGTCCAGGATTTTCATCAGCATATAATTTGCGTTTCAACAAAAATTATAATTCACATCAAATATTAGAGGGTTTTCTTAATAAAGAAGAAAATAGTATTTTTGCATTAAATCAATACGTCGATCATTTAGCTAGAGGCTTATCTGTTGTGTGTAATATCCTTGATCCAGATGTAATAGTTCTGGGTGGTGGAATGTCTAATATAGATTTTATCTATGAAAATATAAATGATACTTTAAAAAAATATGTTTTTACTGATACACTAGAAACTAAAGTTGTTAAAAATGTTTATGGAGATTCAAGTGGTGTAAGAGGAGCAGCTTGGCTTTCTTAAATACCACCCATTGAAATATATTTTATTGTTAAATAATCATCAAGGCCGTATCGAGAACCTTCTCTTCCCATGCCTGACTCTTTAACTCCCCCAAAAGGAACTTCGGCAATTGTTGGTAGTCCATTATTAATAGATACAATGCCATATTCAAGTGCTTCAGCAACTCTCCAAATTCTTCCTATATCTCTTGAATAGAAATATGAAGCTAATCCATATGGTGTATCATTAGCCATTTTAATTACCTCATCATCACTTGAAAATTTATAAAGAGGAGCAACAGGTCCGAATGTTTCTTCAAAAGTTATTTTTGCTTTTGTAGAAACATTAGAGAGAACAGTTGGTTGATAGAAATTCCCACCAAGCGAATGCACATCTCCACCAATTGCTATTTTAGCTCCTGTATTAACTGCGTCTTGTACATGATCAACTACTTTTTCTAAAGAGGATTGATCAATTAAAGGACCAGATGTAATTCCATCTTCAAGTCCATTGCCCACTGTTATTTTACTTACTTCATTTGTAAATTTTTCCAGGAATTCATCATAAATATTTTCATGCACAAATATTCTATTTGAACAAATACATGTTTGACCACTATTTCTAAATTTACTTTGAAGTGCGCCTGCAACAGCTTCATCCATATCTGCATCATCAAAAACAATAAAGGGAGCGTGACCACCAAGCTCCATAGAAACTTTTTTCACTGTTGAGGCACTTTGTTCTAAAAGTATTTTTCCAACCTCAGTAGATCCTGTAAAAGAAATTTTTCTAACAATAGGGTTACTTGTTAGCTCTTTACCAATTTCACTTGCCGATCCAGTTATTACATTAAATACACCATCTGGAAAACCAGCTTCTTTAGCTAGTACTGCTACAGCTAATGCTGAATAGGGTGTTTGACTTGCAGGTTTAACAACAGTAGTACAACCAACTGCAAGAGCAGCAGCACATTTTCTTGTGATCATAGAATTTGGAAAATTCCATGGAGTTATTGCCCCAACAACACCAACTGGTTGTTTAATTATAACAATTCTTTTTCCAGGTCTTGGATCAGGAACTATATCACCATAAACTCTTTTTGCTTCTTCAGCATAGAACTCAATGTATGAAGCACCCATTAGTATTTCACCTTTTGCTTCAGCAAGAGGCTTACCTTGCTCTATGGTCATTATTTTAGCTAAATCATCTGCATTTTCTGTGATTAGATCTCCCCATTTTTTCAGAATAACTGATCTTTCTTTGGCAGTAGTTTCTTTCCAAGTTTGGAAAGCAATATTAGCATCATCTATGGCTTTTTTAGTTTCTGAAACTGAGCATTTTGGGACGTTGCCAATAATTTCAAGAGAAGCTGGATTATTAACCTCAAATTTTTCGCCAGAAGAACTGTCAACCCATTCCCCATTTATAAAACATTTTTGTTTAAAGAGTGATTTGTTATTTAATTCCATATGTTTTAATTATAATGCATAGTTCTAAATTAAGGAAAATATAATGACAATAGTTAATTCTTGGAATGAATGGGATCCATTAAAACATGTTATAGTTGGAGCAGTTGAAAATGCTAACATACCTCCAATGGAACCAGCACTTGAACCGAAAATTAGTAAAGATAGTGGTATGGCAGGATCTCATGGACCACGTTCAAAAGAGTCAATCGAAAAAGCAAATATACAATTAGAAAACTTTGTTAAAATTTTAAACTCTTTAAATATAAAAGTTGATAGACCTACACCTATTGACTTTTCTCAGAGTATTGAAACACCTGATTGGTCAAATGATGGTATGTTTGGTTGCATGCCTCCAAGAGATGTTATTCTCACTGTAGGAAATGAAATGCTAGAAGCACCTATGTCTTATAGATGTAGATGGTTCGAGTACCTTGCCTATAGACCATTACTTGAAAAATATTATTCAGAAGATCAAAATATGAGATGGGAGTCAGCACCTAAACCAAGATTAACAAATCAATCTTATAAGCCTAATTATCTTCCTGAAGGCATAACAGAAGAAGAACGATATAAGAAAATTGAAAATAGAGACATGATACTTACAGAAAAGGAACCACTTTTTGATGCTGCAGAGATTTTACGATTTGGAAAAGATCTTTTTTATCATAATAATTTTACATCAAATTTAAGTGGTTTAGATTGGTTAAGAAGACATTATCCAAATCATCGTGTTCATCAAATAAATTTACCAGGTGATTTAATTCCAACTCACATTGATGCATGTTTTACTCCAATTAAACCAGGAGTAATTATTATTAACCCGAATAGAAAAATATCATCTGAGCAAAGAAAAATATTTGATGATAATAAATGGGAAATTCATGAAGCTGCTCCTTCTATTCATAATAGTCCACCACCAATGTGTTATTCATCTATCTGGTTATCGATGAACGTTTTGATAATTGATCCTAAAACTATATGTGTTGAAGCAACTGAAGAAAAAATGATTAAACAAATGGAAAGTTTTGGATTAGATGTTATCCCAGTACCTTTTAGAGACGTATATGCATTTGGTGGTAGTTTACATTGTGCCACTACTGATGTTTATAGACAAGGTGAGTGTGAGGATTATTTTCCAAATCAATAATGGATAATTTTAATCAAAATAACTTTAAAGCTAATTTACATGATACGAACTTTTCTAGAATAGGTGTAATTACACTATCAACTGATTTTACTATTGAGCAGGATTTTAGAAAAATTTGCCATAATTTACCAGTTGATCTATTTTTTAATAGGATACCTTTTTTAAATCCCCTTACTCATGAAAATTATATAAAGATGGCTGATCATATCGAAGAAACAACAAATCAAATACTGCCTAATGAAAAAATTCAAGTAGTAGCGTATGGATGTACTTCGGGTACTATTGAGATAGGAGAAAAAAAAATAAGATCTGAAATATTTAAAGCTAAGCCTGATGCTTTAATCACTACCCCAATTACAGCAGCTGTAAAGGCACTTAAATTGTTAAATAATAAAAAAATTGCTGTTCTTACTCCGTACCCAAAAGATGTTAATGTTAAAGTTTACAACTATTTGATTGAAAGTGGATTTGAAATTAAATCATTTAACTCATTTAATTTAAACTATGATTCGGAAATTGCCAAAGTTACTCATGATAGTTTAATGCAAACAATTTCCTCAATTGATTTAACAAATGTTGATAGTATTTTTGTTTCTTGTACCGCATTAAAAGTAATTGATATAATTGAAAAATTAGAGTCAAAATTAAGCACAGACATAATTTCAAGTAATCAAGCTATAATTTGGGATTCATTAAGATTATCTAATATTAATCAAAAAATTGATGGTTATGGCAATCTATTTAAATTACATTAAATAGGGTTTAAATTGATTACACTTCAACAAATTCAGGAAGCACACAATAAAATTTCACCATATGTGAATTATACGCCATTAATCAAT
This sequence comes from uncultured Alphaproteobacteria bacterium, assembly GCA_902625365.1. Lineage (GTDB taxonomy): Bacteria > Pseudomonadota > Alphaproteobacteria > HIMB59 > CACPNW01. The sequence continues at coordinate 6,353 of CACOAX010000003.1, read as the reverse complement.
TCTAATTTCTTATCAAAAAATACTACAGTAAAACTAAAGTTAGAAAATTTTCAAATTACTGGTTCATTTAAATTAAGAGGTGCAGTTAACAAATTACTTTCTTTAAGTGAAGATGACAAAAACAAAGGAGTCATCGCAGTTTCTACAGGTAATCATGGTAAAGGTGTTGCTTATGCTTCAAAGGTATTAGGTATAAAATCAACAATTTATATGTCTGCTATGGTACCAACTTATAGAAAAGAAGCTATAGAAGGATTAGGTGCAAAAGTTGAAATTATTGGAAATAATAGTGATGAAGCAGATCTTTATGCGAAACAAATTGCCAAAGAAAAAAATATTCCATTAATCCATCCTTTTGATGATGAAGATATTATTATAGGTCAAGGAACAGTAGGTCTAGAAATGCTAGATCAGTTCCCGGATGTTGATACAGTTATTATTCCAACATCAGGCGGCGGTCTTATTTCTGGAATAGCACAAGCAATTAAACTTCAAAAACCTGATACAAAAATTATTGCAGTATCCATGGAAAGAGGACCCTCCATGTATGAAAGTCTAAAACAAGGTAAGCCTGTTGATGTTGAGGAAACTGAAACTTTAGCTGATTGTTTAGGTGGTAGTATTGGATTAGATAATAAATTTACATTTAATATTGTACAAAAATATGTTGATGACTTTGTTCTAGTGAGTGAAGAAAAAATAGCTGAAGGAATAAGAATTAATTTTTTAGAACATAAAATAGTATCTGAAGGTGCAGCAGCAACAAGTGTTATGGTTGTTAAAGAAAAACTAACATCGCACTTAGGAAAAAATATAATCTGTTTAATTTGTGGAGGTAATATAGACTCGGAATTATTCAATAAAGTTTTAAGTCATGCTCATACTTAATAAAAATCAGATTATTCAACATGTGCAATTAAATGAAGAACTCATACCAATAATTGAAGAAGCTTTTGTAAGTTTATCAAAAGGATCAGTTGTGATGCCTCCAATTATGAGAATTGATATTGAGAAATACCATGGTGAATCTGATATTAAAGCTGCTTATATTGAAGGTTTAGATAGCTTTGCAATTAAAATAGCATCAGGTTTTTTTGATAATCCAAAACTTGGTTTGCCGTCAAGTAATGGATTGATGGTTTTATTAGACTCTCAAACAGGAATAGTAAAATCTGTTTTATTAGATGAAGGTTATCTTACAGATACTAGAACAGCTATTGCAGGAGCTATAGCAACAAAATATTTATCAAATCAAAATGCTAATTCGGTAGGCATCATTGGAGCTGGAATTCAAGCCAGATTACAACTTAAATCTATAATGTTAGTGAGAAAAATTAATAAAATTACTGTTTGGGCAAGAGACAAGATTAAAGCTAATCAATTTCTAGATAGCTTTAAAGATTTAGAAGTAGATTTGCATATGGCTTCGTCTTGTAAGGAATTGGCCAGTTTATCAGAAATAATCGTTACAACAACTCCAAGCAACAAACCTCTTTTAGAATTTGATTGGATAAAAAAAGGAACACATATAACTGCAATGGGATCAGATGCAGAACATAAAAATGAAATAGATCCTCTTATGTTAAGATATTGTGATCAATATGTGCCAGATAATCAATCACAGACAAGTGCATTAGGTGAATTACATCACGCATTGAAAAAAAATCTAATTTCATCTCAAGAAAAATTTAATGATCTTGGTGATATTATTAATGATCCAAACTTAGGAAGAAAAAATAAAGAAGATATAACGATATGTGATTTGACAGGAACTGGTGTACAAGATACTGCGATAGCAAGATTTACTTTTAATCTTTGTAAAAAAAATAATTTAGGCATCAATATTTAAAATATGAGTCAAACAATAATTAAAAAAACATCTGATTACTTCAAATCTAAAGGAGTTGTCTTGCCAAGTATAAGTGAACTTCAAAACCCTCAGAGTATTAATGAAAATATTAAAAATTCTTTAAAAAAAATAAATAATAATGACATAAATCCACTTAATCTTTTTAGAGTACATTGGTTCAACAAAAGAGATCAATCAGGTTTTGGTAATGAGCCTGAATATGTTGTGCTTCCGTCAGAATTTACTGGGGTCAAAGCAAAGATTATTGTAAATATGGGGCGTTATTTTCCCTTAATAACAGCTCATAAGGTTTTGGCAGCTTATGGTTGTTTACTTCCAAGAATATTGAATGGCACTTTTGATTATGAAAAACATAAAGCAGTTTGGCCTTCAACAGGAAATTATTGCAGAGGTGGAGTAGCAATATCTCGTATCATGGGACTTAATAGTATTGCAATACTTCCTGAAGGGATGAGTAAAGAGAGATTTGAATGGTTGAATAATTGGGTCGAAGATAAAAGAAACATTATAAAGACAAAAGGCACAGAAAGTAATGTGAAAGAAATCTATGATGCTTGTAATGAACTAAAAAAAGATAGTCAAAACGATATTATAAATCAATTTGATGAATATTATAATTATGGTGTTCATCGTTCTGTAACTGGTCCATCTTTTGAAAAATCATTTCTTAAAGTTAAAGGTGACAGTAATTTAGTTCCAAGGTTTTATGTTAGCGCTTCAGGTTCTAGCGGTACTCTAGCAGCAGGAGATTATCTTAAAGATAAATTACAAACAAAAATTGCAGTTGTAGAAGCTTTGGAGTGTCCAACATTGCTTCATGGAGGTTATGGTGAACATAATATACAAGGAATTGGCGATAAACATGTTCCACTTATTCATAATGTAATGAATACGGATTTTGTTGTAGATATTTCAGATCAAGCTACCAATAATCTAAATATGATTTTTAATACTGAAATAGGAAAAAAGTTTTTAATAGAGAGAAAGAATTTAGATCCTAATTTTGTTTCTCGACTTCCTGAATTTGGTTTTTCAGCAATAGCAAATATATTAGCTTCAATAAAACTAGCTAAATATATGGATTTAAATAGTGATGACGCAATTATCACCGTTGCTACTGATGGCGCAGATTTGTACATGTCAGAATTAAATAAAACGATCAATGATTTTAAAGATAATTATAATGAAATAGTTTGTGCTGAATTATTTGGTAAGCATTTATCGGGCATATCAACTGATAATATGTTGGAACTTTCTTACATGGATAAAAAAAGAATATTTAATCTAGGTTACTTTACATGGGTAGAACAACAAGGCATAAGTCTTGATGATTTTGAGAAACGAAAAGATCAGAAATTTTGGAATTCACATTATGAATACATGCTTTCTCTAGACAATCAGATTAAAGAATTTAATAATATGTAGTTTATGAAAACCCAAGCCTTACATAACCAATTAGTAGAATGGCGACATGATTTACATATGCATCCACAAATTAGTTTTGAAGAAGAATATGCAGCAGCAAAAGTTTCATCACTACTTAAAGAGTTTGGAATAGAAGTTCATTCGGGTATAGCCAGAACAGGTGTAGTTGGAATATTAAAAAAAGGGAATAGTTCAAAATCAATTGGTATTAGAGCTGATATGGATGCTCTTCCTATACATGAAACCAACACTTTTAGTTATAAGTCAAAATTCGATAATCGAATGCATGCATGTGGACATGACGGTCACACAACTATGTTATTAGGTGCAGCAAAATATTTGGCAGAAAAAGGTAACTTCAATGGTACCGTATATTTTATTTTTCAACCTGATGAAGAAAATACATTTGGTGCAAGAACTATGATTGATGAAGGTCTATTTGATAATTTTAGTATTGATGAAGTATATGCTATGCATAACATTCCTAATATGGAAATTGGAACATTTGGAACAAGAAAAGGAGCCATTACAGCAAGTGAAAATTTATTTGAAATAGAAATAAAAGCTAAAGGTGGTCATGCGGCATTGCCTCATATGGGTGTTGATGCAATAACCGTTGGTTCTCAAATAGCTGTGGCTCTTCAATCAATTGTATCAAGAAAGTTAAATCCGGCAGATAATGGTATAGTTTCTATTACTGAATTTATAACAGATGGTAAAAAAAATGTTTTGCCAGGAATGGTAAAAATGACAGGCGATGCAAGAGCTTTATCAAAAGAAACTAATGAAAAAATTGCGTCAAAAATGTTACAAATAGTTGAAGGTATTTGCAGTGCGCATGCAGTTAACGGCAGTGTAAAATATGAAACAGCATGCCCAGTAACTTATAATTCAAAAAACCAAGCTGAGTCTGCAACAAAAGCTGCTGTGTCATTACTAGGAAGTGATAAATGTAATGGTGATATTGAGCCTCGTTTATTTTCAGAAGATTTTTCTGTAATGGCAAATGAAAAACCTGGCTGCTTTGTTTTAATGGGAAATGGGACATCTGAGCAACATTCAAGACCTTTACATGCTGACAATTATGATTTTAATGATGAGTTATTGGTCATAGGTTCTTCTTATTGGGCTGAACTAGTAGAGCAACAATTAAAATAAATGTTTTCTGAAAACTTAAATAAACTTAAGAAAAAAATGTCAGAGAATAATATTGATCTCTCAATTATAACAGATGATGACTCCATATATTATTTTACAGGATACCATGACTTTCTTCATATGGATTTTTATCGACCAACATTATTAGTTGTTTCAAATGATCATAAAACCTATTTAATTACACCTCTTCTTGATGTTTTGTTAGTTCCAGAGTCATGTCCTGTAGACATGGTTGAGACATGGAATGATGGTATCGGTAATGAATGGAGAGAATTATTACCTCAAATCATTAATCAGCATAAAAATATATTCATTGAAAAATTTAAAATAAACTCAATGGTTAAAAGTTATTTAGACGAAATACTTCCACAACAACCTGGGGATTTAACAAATTTAATTGATAGCATAAGAATGATTAAATCTAATCATGAATTGAATATTGCTCGTCATGCTGGAGAAGTTGGTATGGCTATGATGGAGGCTGCAAAAAAAACAATTGGTAATAATGTTCCTGAGTATGAGGTTGCACTTGCACAATCACAAGCCGGGACAAGGAAAGCCGCAGATATTTTACAAAAATTTTATCCTGACAATATTAATATGTCTCCAAATATTCACTTTTTACCCGTTATGACATCAGGTCATGATTTACCTAAAACCCACCATCGCGCTTCAACCAAAATTATCAAAAAAGGCGATCCTGTATTTGTATGTTATTGTGGTTCAACAAATTTTCATAGGTTTAAATTAGGTTTTGATAGAATATTTTGGGTAGAAGAAGTTCAATCTGATGAACAAATAAAAGCATTTGAGACTGCAGTTAAATCACAAAAAGCTGCTCTAGAAATTCTTGGTCCAGGAGTGACGGCAGAAGAAGTTCATGCAGCCTATGCAGATACTATTCAGTCTGAAGGATACCCGTATCCTACATTTAGATGTGGAAGAGGTACTGGTTTTAGTTTTTTAGAGGAACCGCAATTAGTAGTTGGCAACAAAACAGTGCTCGAACCTGGTATGGTATTTGCTGTTGATGGAGGAGCAAGTGCAAATAATTTTAGATCACAGGTAGGTGATAGTTTTATAATTACAGAAGATGGATATGAACAAATTACACATCATTCTAAAAAGATTGATGATTTAATAATTTCAAATGGATGAAATCACAGTATTTAATACTCATTGCTCTGGTGAGATTGGAGATGTAGTAACTGGAATTAAAGGTTTAAAGTTTAATTCACCTGAGGAAGCTTCCAAAAAACTTTTTTTAGATAAAAAATGGAGAAATTTTTTTTTAAATGAACCAAGAGGAGGAGTGTTTAAACATTGCAATATTATTGTAGAGCCTTCAAATAAAAATGCAGATGCTGGTTTTGTTATTATGGAGCCAGAAGATAATCCTCCAATGAGTGGATCAAATGCTATTTGTGTAACAACTGTGTTATTAGAAAAAAATATTATTCAAATGCAATATCCCAAAACCTCATTAACTCTTGAAGCTCCAGGCGGTTTAATAAAAGTAATTGCTGATTGTGAAAATAAAAAAGTAAAAAACGTTACATTAACTAATCTTGCATGTTTTGCCGATAAAATAGACGTCGATCTAAAGACCAAAAATTTTGGTACAATAAAAGTAAGTACAGCTTTCGGTGGAGATAGTTTTTTGATTTGTAATGCTAGTAATTTTAATCTTAAAATTGAACCAAAGAATGCTATTAAATTTGTAAATATTGCAAAAGAATTATTGAATGAAGCAAACACTTCTATTGGATTTGAACATCCTACTATTACAGGATTAAACTATCTTTCTTTTTGTCAATTTATTGAGCCTTTAAAAAAAAATGATCAATCAGTGCTAACAGGATTAAATACGGTTGTTATACGACCTGGGAAACTTGACCGC
>CACOAX010000002.1 GCA_902625365.1 uncultured Alphaproteobacteria bacterium | reverse complement strand
AAATGTTTCAATACTTATATTTTGAAATTTTATACTAGTATCTAATTCTTTAATTTCCATAAATGGTAAATAATCTTTTTCTCCTTTAAAAATATATTTATAATTTGCTTCCATCTCAGGAATCATTTCTTTTGGCATATATGCAGGAATAATTTTTTTATTTATTAACGACATTGCTCTCATATCTGGGACGCCTGATGTATGATCAGAATGAATATGAGTATAAAGTACTACATCAATATTTGTACATTTAGCATTATAAAGTTGCTGTCTTAGGTCTGGACTAGTATCAATTAGAATATTTGTATTATTATATTCAATAAGTACAGATGATCTTGTTCTAAAATTTCTTTTATTATTAAGATCAATATTACCATGTCTATTCCATGCCAAAGGTGATCCGAAAGATCCTCCACAGCCTAAAATTGTTATTTTCATTACAGATAATTATCTCTTTTAGCTTTAGTAAACAAATTAAAAAAATTATTATCAGTGATTTTTTCAAATTCTTCTAAGGATAATTTAAAAAAATTTGCTAGATATTCAGCAGTATATTTTACAAAAGATGGCTCATTAACTTTTCCTCTCATAGGTTCAGGAGCTAAAAATGGGCTATCAGTTTCTATAAGTATAGAATTTAAAGGTGCATTCTTGATTATATCTCTTAAATTTGATGCATTTTTGAATGTTATTATTCCAGAAATTGAAATGTAGTAGTTATTCTCTAGACAAAAATTTAATAGTTGATTTGAACCAGTGAAACAGTGAAAAATTAGTTTTAAATTATTTAATTTATAATTTTTTAAAACATCTATTATTTCTTTTTCAGAATTTCTTTGATGAATGATTATTGGTAATGAATGCTTTATTGAAGCTTCAATATGGGTTTCAAATACTTGTGTTTGTTCTTTAAGAAATTGATCATTATGATACAAATCAATTCCTGTTTCACCTATTCCTATTACTTTTTCATTCTTACAGTATTGATCAAAGTTTTGTAATTCAATTTGATTCGTTGATTGAACATCACTTGGGTGAAGTCCATATGAAAGATAAATAGAATTATAATTTTTTATTAAATTTAAATGATCCTGAAAATCTTCTGGTTTGGTATTTATTGATAATATTGAGGTAATATTATTTTTTTTTGAATTATTAATTATTTTCTCAAAATTTTCTGATAATTTTTTAAAATTTAAATGGCAATGTGAGTCAATCATTCAATATTCTTGGAAATATTGGTTCTGGATTATTTATTTTTATATTTTGATTTATTAGTTTAGTGAAGTTCTCAAATTTATTATTTTCCATATTATAGTTAAAAATATTAAGAATTTTTTTAGAACTAGTTGGTATTATTGGATAGAGCATAATAGCTGATTTAATAATTATATTTGTAACTATATATAAAACTTCTTCCATTCTAATTTTATTTGTTTTTTTTAGTGTCCATGGTGCTTGAGTGTCAACATATGCATTACCAGCAGATATTAACTCCAAGACTGACTTAATTGCTCTATCAATTTGTTGATTATCCATAAAGTTACAATATTCATCAAATTTATTTTGAAAAATATTAATTAAATTCTGATCTTCATTGGTTAAATTTTCTGCTGGTTTTAGTAAAGAATCATTATTTTTTACGGCAAATGATGAAATCCTTTGTACTAAATTACCAAAATTATTCGATAAATCTGCGTTAATTCTATTTGCGATTGCTTTTTTTGAAAAATCTCCATCATTTCCAAATGGTACTTCTCTAAATAAAAAAAATCTTATTTGATCCAATCCATATTCATTAATAATTTCATAAGGATCAATGACATTACCAAGTGATTTAGAAATTTTTTGTCCTTCATTAGTCCACCAACCATGTGCAAATATTCTTTTAGGAGGTTCTATACCGGCAGCCATTAAAAAAGCTGGCCAATATACAGCATGAAATCTTAATATATCTTTTCCTACAATGTGTGTTGCAGGCCAAAATTGCTTATAATTTTTATTATTTGTATCTGGATAACCAATTGCAGTTAAGTAGTTACATAATGCATCAATCCAAACATACATAACATGCTTCGAATTATTTGGAACTGGCACTCCCCAGTTAAAAGTTGTTCTTGAAATAGACAGATCTTTTAATCCACCTTTAATAAAACTTAATACTTCATTATATCTCGTTTTTGGTAAGATTGATTCTGGATTTTTTTCATAATATTCGATTAACTTATTCTGCCATTCTGAAAGTTTAAAAAAATAACTCTCCTCCTTAACCCACTCTACAGGCGATCCATTATCAGTAACATATTTACCATCAATCTTTTTTAATTCATTTTCTAAATAAAATGCTTCATCTCTAACTGAGTACCAACCTTCATAATTAGAAAGATATATTTGATTATTTTTTTCTAATTGCGTCCAAAGTTCTTGCGACGCTTTAATATGCCTTTCTTCAGTAGTTCTTATGAAATCATCTATTTCGCATCCTAAAAAAGGTATTAAATTTATAAAATTAACTGAAAGTTTATCGACAAATTCTTTAGGTTTTAGGTTTGAATTAATAGCAGCTTTTTCTACTTTTTGCCCATGCTCATCTGTACCTGTTAAAAAGAATACATTGTTTCCTAATAATTTATTATATCGCGCAATAATATCGCAAGCTATACTTGTATAAGCATGACCTATATGAGGAATATCATTAGTGTAATAAATTGGTGTAGTTATATAAAAATTCATTTTATTGAGTTAAAAAATTTAATATAAATATTTTCTTATCAAGATTTAAACTAAATAATTCTTTTTGGTTATTAGTTAAATAATCAAATCTATCAATAAGATTTTTTTGGGTAAGAGTTGCAGATAAAGACTCTAACTCTAGATAATTTGGCATATTAACCAAGCTTTTTTCATCTCTACTTACTTTTAGCTTATTAGCGACAATTAGAATAAATTTAAGCATTGATAAATAATTATTAAACTCATCGTTAGCAAGTTTTGATAATATATTTGATAAATTTATTTTATCATCATCTAGATCATTTGATAAAAGACATTTTATTGATAATTGGAAAATATCCAAGAAATCATTATTGTAATAAAGAATAGCAGTTCCTGGTGATCCATATGTTAATTCAAAGTAAAAATTTATCTCTTCATTAGATATTTCATCGATATTATTTTTAATGATATTAGTAAAATTCGTTAAATTATGAGTATTAAATTTTATTTTTAAACATCTTGATCTGATTGTTGGCAAAAGTAATGAAATTTGACTTGATATTAAAAAGATATAGGTACTATCATTTGATTCTTCTAAAATCTTGAGCATACTATTTGCTGAATTAATGTTTAAATAATCAGCAGAATCAACAATAACTATTTTAGAAGAATTTTGCATTATTGATGTTGAATTTAAAAATGTTTTTAATCTTCTAATTTGATCAATTGTTATATTAGATTTTATTTTTCCAGTTTTGCTATCAATCTCTTTTTCAATTATTTTTATATTCGGATGTGTATTATTTTTAAATAAATTTAAATGATGATCCAAATTATTATCTTTAAATTCTATATTTAAAATATTTTTAACTAGTTTGTTGAGAAAAGTTCTTTTGCCTATACCGCTCAATCCATGAATTAAAATTGAATTTGGAAGATTATTTGATTTGTATCTTTTGAGAAGATCGTTATATTCTTTTTCAAAACCTATTAATTCAATCATTAATTATAACTTTAATTTATTAATTATATTTTTGTGAATTATATCTTTAGATAAAGATGCATCTACCGTTATATATCTTTTTGGATTTGCTATTTTTTTATATCCTCGAATTACTTTTTGATGAAATAATAAGTTAGACTTATCATATTTGTTTTTTATCTTCCTCTGTTTTAATCTTTTGATTATTTCTTTTGGACTGATATTAAAAATAAAAGTATAGTCAGGAAAGAAATTATTGAGAAGTTCTTTATGAAGTTTTTGAGCCCTTTCAATACCAAACTTATTTACATATCCTTGATAAACAAATGAAGAATCTGCATATCTATCAGAAATGACAATCTTACCTTTTTTAAGATTAGGAATAATTACTTCATTTATATGATTTGACCTAGCTGCCATAAGAAGAAGCAATTCTTCTAAATTATTAATTGTGGATTTATTATCTAAAATTAATTTTCTTAACTTTTCTGCGAAATCAGTTCCTCCTGGTTCTCGGGATATAATAAAAGGAATTTTATTTTTTTTTAAATATTTTGATAAAAGTAATATTTGAGATGACTTTCCACTAGCTTCGGGTCCTTCAAAAGTAATGAACAAACCTTTATTTAATTTCATCTAAACTTCTTCCAAAAATTAAGTATTTTGCTGCAGCAAAAATTTTAAATAAAGGATTGATTTCAGATACATCTTTTTCGGCAATAAGGGCTATTTCTATTTTTGGCTTTCCATCTATATCAATTATTAATTTTCCTAATTCATCACCTTTTTTGATTGGGGCAGAAATAGGTTTTGTATATTCAATAGATGAATTCATTAATTGAATTTGATCAAATGATAATGTTGAGACTAATTTTTGTGCACTAATTAAATTAATACTACTCTCACTACCAAGCCATACATCTACTTCTTTAATAAATTGATCTTTTTCAACTAAAGTTTGTTGAGAAGTTTGATTGAATGCCCAATTTATTAAATTAGATGACTCATTTAACCTTGATCTAGAGCTATTGGTACCATTGATCACAACTGTAATCCTTCTATCATTTCTTAATGCTGTAGCAGCTATTCCCCACCCGGATTCTTTTGTAAAACCTGTTTTTAATCCATCTGCTCCTTGAACTTGATATAAAAGTTTATTTCTATTTGGCTGAGTAATATCATTATAAGTAAACTCTTCCATTTTGAAATATGTATAAAGATCTGGAAAATCTCTAATTATTGCATTTGAAAGAATTCCAAGATCATAAACAGTGGAATAGTGATTATCATCAGGCCAGCCAGATGAATTAACAAAGTTTGTATTTGTCATCCCTAAACGTTCTGCATAAACGTTCATAAGTTTAGCAAAATCTTCCTCAGTACCACCTAAACATTCTGCTAAAGCTATAGAAGCGTCATTACCAGATTGAACAATTATACCTTTTAATAAATCATCAACTGTTACATTATCATCTATCTCCAAAAATGTTCTGGAACCTCCCTTTTTATAAGCCTTAGGAGAAACTTTACATTCATTAGAAATTGCAAAATTTGTATTTTTTATTCTATCAAATGCAACGTAAACAGTCATAATTTTAGTCATAGAAGCAGGAATTACTTTTGCATTAGAATTTTTTTCAAAAAGAACTTCATTTGTATCGAAATCAATGACAACTGCTTGCTCTGCCCTTGTATCTATAGCGTAAAGTTTTAAAGAAATAATAAAAAATAAAAAAAAGCTAAAAATTTTTACCATAAATATTAATAATTCTTAATTATGACCTTTATTTGTTATTCAATAAGAATTTCAGTCTCCTTATAACCTTTTGAGATAAAGTATGAAACCAAATTATTTGCTTTTGTATTTTCTAAAGGACCAATAATTACGTCATATTTGGAATTATTTTTTTCAGAAGTATATTTTAGATTATTATCATAATTATCTAATACTGATCGAATACTCTCATAGTTTTCAAACCCAGTAACTCTTAAATACAATTTAAAATCAGTTATTTTTTCTGATTTAAGTTCAATTGGCTCTTCTGTAATTTTAGTAGCTTCATTAGTAGTGTCCATATTTTCATCAATTTCTTCAATAGATACAATATCTGTTGGTGCAGAGGAGATAGTTTCATCAAAATTTTCTTCATTTAATGAATTTGCAACGCTCTTCCATTGTTTACTAGCATCAGAAAGTATTTCTACTTTTACAGTAGCTATTTTAGATTTATAAAATCCAAGAAGTTGTGCAACTTTTCTTGAAACCTGAATAATAACTGCATTATCATCATGTCTATCTATTATTTTTACATTTATAGAAAGTCCATTATCCAAGTTAGTTACTTTGACCATACTTGGTATAGGTAATGTTTTATGTCTACCAAGTAACTCTGTAACTTTATTTGTATCATTGTTTACAGTTTTAATATTGTGCAATTCCTTACCGTAAAAAGAAGAAAGTCCGATTTCCGAATAATTATAATTTTCCTCTGGAATGTAACTAACCCCTTCAATAAAATAAGGCTCACCAACATAATAAAAAATATTATCTTTAGTTTTTTTATTGGTTAATTGATTTTTTTCTTTTTTATCTTCTTTTTTATTGTCAATTATTTTTTCTATTTTATTCGTGCTATTTTCTACAACATCAGAAACGTTATTAAGATTTAATTCATTGCAAGAAAATATAAATAAAAGAAAAATTAGACTAATTAGATATTTTGTCACTTAGGAGACCCACTGATACAGCATAATATGATGAACAATTATAATAAAGAATATTTTTGTAATTAGGATAAACTATAAACATTCTTCCATCTATCCCATCAGGCATTATTAATCTAGCTTCTAAATCATCTCTAATTGGTAAAGGATCTCCATTGATCTTTGTAAATCCTAATTTTGACCATTCGAATAGAGTTTTAGGAATTGATCTACGTTTAACTGCCCCACAACCTTTGGGGTTAACTTGTTTTATAGAATCAAAAAAAGATGAAGAAATATTTTTTGGTGGAAGCACTTCTCTACCCCAAGTACTATCATTAGACCATGGATTTTTATCTAATGAAGTTAAATAGTTTGCAGTACTAGCAAAAGCATCTGCATAACTATTCCAGATATCAATACCATTGCCATCCCAATCATATGCAGTTTCTAAAAAAGTTGTAGGAATCATTTGTGTCATACCAACCGCCCCACCCCAACTACCTTTTAGTTCTCCATTTGGAACAAGATTTTTATCTAATATTTCAAGAGCAGCAAATAATTGTTTTTTATAAAAGTCACTTCTTCTTCTATCAAATGCAAGAGTGGTTATCGCGATTATGGAATTTATTTTTCCTTGATTTCTTCCATAATAACTTTCCATACCTAATACAGCAACAATAAATCTTGGTTGTATTTTAAAATAATCTCCAATTTCTTTTAATAAATCTTCATGTTTATTTAAAAAATTTTTTCCTGCAAAAACTTTATCTTTAGTAATTGTATAAAATAAATACTCATCCAGAGTCATTGTTGATGCTGGCTGGCATCTATCACGCATAATTATTTTACTTTGTGGCTTAACGTCATTTAAATTATTTGAAATAGTATTTTGACTTATACCTCTTTCAAGTGCTTCTTGTTTTATATTAGTCAGCCAAATGTTCCATTCTTCATCAGTTGGCATTTTCGGTTTTTCACAATCAGTTGCATAGGATTTGAAAGAAATAAAAATAAAGAATATTACAAACCTAATAATCATTAACTAAAATTACCAAAACTATCGTCAATTAGGAAATGATAATACTTAATATTTTGACATTTTTAAGATGAAACTATAGTAAGCTTTTAAACGGAGAGATGGCTGAGCGGTTGAAAGCACCGGTCTTGAAAACCGGCAACGGGGCAACTCGTTCGTGAGTTCGAATCTCACTCTCTCCGCCATTATAATCTAAATATAATTAAAATACTTCATTAATGATTTTAGATTTTTTTCAATAAGCTTGGCTTGTGAATTACATAATATATCTTTCCATTGATTAGATGTGCCTGATCTGAAAAATTTAGAATGTTTTGTAGCTTCATCAAAACCATTTTTATCTTCTAAATTTCTTAAATTAGTAAAATTTGTATTTTCTATTATTTTGTCAATGTCTTGGTCACTTAAGTTTATATTTAATCTATGTATTTTATTAAGAAATTTCGTAATATTTAATATAATTTCTTTTGGATTTAATTTTAAATCTTCATACTTTATGATCAATCTAGGAACACTATTATAATTTAACCAGGATTGAACATTAAGTTCCCAAGTTGAAAGTAATTCTTGCGCTCCATTAGTTGTAATCATTAAATTTTTTGCAAAAAGAAATTCATCAATAGTTTTATCAATTTCTTTACCTGAAAAATTTTTAAGAGAAACTATTATGTCTCTAGGATCTCTAACTATATAAATAAAACCTGCATTTACCGTTTCATTTGTAAAATTTTTATGTCTTGCACTATGAGTTTTAAATATATTCAGATGATTTACTTTATTATTTAATATTTTTTGACATTTAATAATATTTTGTGAAATCCAATCAAAATGTAACTCATTATTTTTGGTATAAACTTTATTTTCAAATTCACTAAAATGTTTTTTAATTGATAGTAAAGGTATTAATTTTAAATCATTCAGGCTAAAATCTTTATCAAAATTATAAAAATTTCCAATAATAGACCTCAACCAAGTATTTCCAGATTTAGGATAAGAAGCCAAAAAAATATTTTTATGCATTAAGAATTAATTTTTATTTTCAAGCTTATCAATCCTTTTTTTTATATCTTGAACTAAAAAATAAATATAGACAATTGGTGCCATAATCATAACACCAACTAAAAATGCTAAAAATTCAAACATTATATATTTATAAATTAAAAAGAATATTTCTCAATACTCTTTAAGAAATTATTTTTTTTCAAATAACCACAATTTGTCTTGAGCTAATAAAAATATTTTACCATCCATTGGATGAATCTTAATATCTCTTATTCTTCCTATTTCTTTTTTAAAAATAATCTCTTCTTTGACATTATCTAAATTTGAAAAATCTAATGAGCGTAAAGATTGATCTTTTAAAGATGTTATAAGTGCTAATCCTTTAAATTCTGGAAATTCATTTCCATCATATATTGTAATTGCACTAATAGCAATTGATGGTACCCAATAATGAATTGCTTTTGCATAACCTGGTAACCATTTAGGACCAATTTTGGAATTATCATAATTAGTTCCACCCCAACCTAAAATTTTCCAACCATAATTTTCACCCTTTTTTACTTCACCAAACCAATCTCCACCTTTTGCTCCGTGATTACTAATATAAATTTTATTATCAAAAGGTGAAAAAGACATTCCTTGAGGATTTCTCACACCGATTTGATATATTTCTGGTAACCATGTTTCTTGTGAAATGTAATGAGGATTATCTTTAGGTGAAGTTCCGTCTAATTTTATTCGAATGATACTTCCAGGGTGTTTTTTTACATCCTGAGCTATCATTCCTTTTCCTCTTTCACCCACAGATGCAAATAGAAAATCATCATGAATAACTATTCTCGAACCAAAGTGATAAGGTGATCTAATAGGTGGATTAGCTCTAAAAATATTTTTAAAATTTAAGAAATTTAAATCTAAATCTGCCTTTGCTATAGATGTTGTTGAAGGACTAAATAATTTATCACCAATCTTTTCAGAATAAGATATAAAAATTTGATTATTATAAAAGTAAATGTCTAGAAGACCGCCTTGCGAATTTTTATCTTTAATTACTTTTAAGTTATGACCTATCTCAGTAATTTTATTACTTAAGATATCAAATAATTTAATTTTACCAGTCTTTTCACTTATTAAAATCTGATTTTTATTTATAAATGTTAAACTCCAAGGGGAACTTAAGTTAGATTTTAAAATTTCAAGCTTATATTTGTTGTCTAAAGATAAAACATTTTTATTAAAAAGTAAAAAAATTAAAAAATTAAATATGATTATAATTTTAACCATTATTTCATTAAGTTAATGACATTTTTAGATAATTCAAATCTGTCATCAATTAAATTACCACCAAAATCATAAAAAATTTTTTGATCAGGTCTTAATATCAAAGAATTATTATTTAATAATGAAAGTTCTAATAATTTTTCTGGATTTTTTGGTTTATTTTGAAAAAAACTAATTAGTATGCCTTTTCTGCTAAATTCAAACTTTTCAATATTATTTTTTAAACAAATGATTTTAATTTCAACTAATTTTAGCAAATTAATTAATTGTTTAGGTAATTTACCAAACCTATCGATTAATTCTATTTTAATCTCTTCAATTTCTTTTTTATTATTTATATTTGAGATTCTTTTATAAATGGAAAGTCTTAGATCAACATCGTTAATAAAATCTTCAGGTATATAAATTTCAACAGGGATTTTAATAATTGGTTGAAAACTATCTTTTTTGGTAAAATTTGAATTAATTTTACTTTTTTGTAAATTTATCTCTTCTTCAAGCATTTGATGATAAAGCTCAGTTCCAATTTCCTTGATAAATCCACTTTGTTCTTCGCCTATAATAGAACCACCACCTCGAAGATCTAAATCTTGAGATGCAATGTTAAAACCTGCTCCAAGATGATCAGAAGAGTTTATTATCGATAATCTTTTTCTCCCATTATCTTTTAACTCATTTTCCTTGTATGTAATGTATGCGTATCCACGTTTAGAAGATCTCCCCACCCTTCCTTTCAATTGATATAGTGCAGCTAAAGAAAAAATATTGGATCGGTAAACTATAATTGTATTTACGTGAGGTAAATCTAAACCATTTTCGATAATATTTGTACTAAGCATTAAAGGAACTTCTTGATTATAAAATTTTGAAATTCTACTTTCTAATAATTTAGGACTAAGCTGACCGTGAGTTATTACATATTTTATTTCTGGTAAATTATCATTTAAAAATTGTTCTATAAAAGGTAAGTCTTTTTTTCTTGGCACTACAAAGTAAACCCCATTCTTTCTACCATATATCTCTCTCTTAATAGCTTCTGTGATAGTTAAAGAGTCAAAAGGTGAAACATAAGTTCTAACTGCCATCCTTTCAAATGGAGCTGTGAGAATTAGACTTAGATCTCTTATCCCTGACAGAGACATACTTAAAGTTCTTGGAATAGGTGTTGCACTAAGTGAGATACAATGCGCTTTTGGAGCTATTTCTTTAAATTTTTCTTTTTGAATTGTTCCTAGTTTTTGCTCTTCATCGTAAACTATTAGACCAAGCCTGTTAAATTTTAATTTATCGTTTAATAAAGCATGAGTTCCAACTAAAACATCTATTTTACCTGTATTACATTTTTCAAAAATTTCTTTTTTATCTTTTAATGATACTAATCTAGAAATTTCTGCAATATTAATTCCAAAAATAGATAACCTTTTTTTAAAATTATTAAAATGCTGCCTAGATAAAATTGTAGTTGGCACCAAGACTACAGATTGTAAATTTGATTTTGCAGCAAAAAAAATTGCTCTCAAAATTACTTCTGTTTTTCCAAATGCAACATCGCCTACAATTAGTCTATCAGATGGTATCATCTTAGAAAAATCATTAATTACATCTTGAATTGCATTTAATTGATCATCGGTTTCAACATATGGGAAAGTGCTTACAAATTTATCGTATTCAGGAATTTTTGTATTGATTTCATAAGATTGAGATTGAAGTCTCTTAGAAGCTATTGAAATAAGTTTTTTTGCAGCATCTCTAATTTTCTTTTTTGCATCTGCTTTTCTTTTTTGCCAATGAGAAGCACCAAGTTTATCTAAAATGATATTTCCATCAGTATCATCACTGTATTTTGAAACATAACTTAAATTTTCAACTGGTAAAAAAAGTTTTTGATTTTCAAAAAATTCTAATTCTAAACACTCATGAATTGAGTCATTTAATTCAATTTTTCTAATATTATTAAACTTACAAAGACCGTATTCAGAATGAACCAGAATAGAATCAATAGATAATTTATTTAATTCTTCAAAAAAAATAGTTTGTTTACGTGATTTAGATATTTGCGTATTAAAAAAATAACCAAACAAGGATTTTTCATTAATAAAAATATATTTATTAAATTTAAATGACTCTTCAATATCCAGAATAGTTAAAAGAATTTTATCTGAAACTGGATGATTAAAGTTTGTTACATTATTTAAATTTAAACTTAAATTATTCTGTAATATTTTAGATACTCTTTCTAAACTTCCTTTACTACGGCAACATATATATATAAAATTTTCTTTAGAATTAGTTGTAAAAAATTGATTTATAAAACTAAAATCAATTTCTTTTTTAATTGATGATAAATTATGAATAATATTTACATCAATATTGATATGATTATTTTTATTAAATGTATTAAAGTAAAAATGCTCATTGTTATCTAAATATTTTTGGAAAATTTCTTTATTTAAGTAAAAAAATTCAGGTGATAAAAAAAAATTTTCTTTATTATTTTTTCTGGCTAAATAAAAATCATTTATATTCTCTAATCTATTTTCAAAAATATTTTTAAATTCGTCATTTAATAGTATTTTATAGTCATTAATATAATCAAACAAAGTTTCGAGATTATCATAGAATAAAGGCAAAAACTGTTCACCACCAGATGGAATAATATTTTCAGAAAAAAGATTATAAACTTGACTATTTCTATACTCTGGAAATATTTCCCTAAAATTTTTTCTAAATAAGTTAAGATTATTTTCATTAAGAATTAATTCATTAATAATATTAAACTCTAAATCACTATTTATTTTTTTAAGTCTTTTTTGAGTAATTGGATCAAATTCAAAAATTGTCTCTATTTCTTCATCAAAAAAATCTATTCTTATTGGCTTAGATCTATCATTTGGAAAAATATCCAGAATTGATCCTCTTACAGAAAATTCTGATTTATCACGCACTAAAGAAGTTCTTTGGAAGCCTAAGAGGACAAGTTTATTAATAAGATCCTCAAATTTAAATTTTTGATTTTTTGTAATTTTAAAAAGTTGTGAATTAATAATTGATTTAGGGATTATTTTTTGAGTTATTGAATTAATTGTTGTGAGTATTATTCTTTTTGCATTAGAATTTGATAAAATTTTAAGTGTTTTTAATCTTTCTATTTGAACTTCTTTTGAAGGAGAGACATTATCGTATGGAATTTGATCCCAAGATTTAAATAATAAAATTTCAACATCAGGTAATAACCATTTAATTTTTTGTTCCATAGATGATATTTCTCTCTCATCTTTTCCAATATATAAAATTGATTTATTAGAATTTTGATAGAACTGAGAAATGAAAAAAGGCTCAACATTGTGAATTGATGGACCGATTGTATTATTATTCTTCATTAAGTATTTTATTAAATATTTCCTTAAATTCTAATGGGATAGCCGCCTTAGAAGTGAGAAAATCATAAATCTCATTATCGGAGAATTGATTAAATATCGATTTAATATCCCCAAGATCTTTTTCAGTAAATTTATCTAAATGATTTATAAAATATCTTTTGTATAAAATATCTGTCTCTTTTGTTCCAGAGTAAGAAACCCTATATTTTATTGTTTTTTTAAGTGAATTGAATGACATAAAAATTGAATATAGAATATAGTTTATAATTTTATAAAAATCTATGCGACCAGAAAAATTAAACTACATATTATCTCCAATATCTTCTATCAAAGGAGTTGGTCCAAAGTTAGAACAAATTATTAATAAATTAGGTATATATAAGAATATACATTTTGTTTGGAATATACCAAATAATATTCTTGAAAGAAAATTCTATGAAAATATTCATGATGCTGAGATTAATTCTTTAGTAACATTAAATTTAAAAATAATTAAACATGAACCTTCAAGGTTTAAAAGGCAACCTTACAAAATTAAATGTATCTGTGGAGATACAAATATTGATTTAGTATATTTTAATGCAAGACATCCTATGTTGAGACAAATGCTGCCAACAAATGAAAATAGATTAATATCTGGAAAATTAGAATATTTTAGAAACACATTTCAAATAACGCACCCTACTCATGTAAGTGCTTTAAACAATAATAAAATAATCAAAAGTAAAGAGGCAGTTTACAGTTTAACTAGTGGCCTCAATCAAAAAATAATGAATAAATTAACTGATCAAATATTAGATAATTTACCAAATTTTAATGAATGGATACAAACTTCAATATTAAATAAATATAAATTTAAACAATGGAATGAAGTAGTTAAAAATCTTCATAATCCAAGCGATAATAATATAAAAAATAAAAATTTGCTCAGAAGACGACTAGCATTTGATGAATTACTATCTCATCAATTAGCTATAGGCATTATGAGAAATTTTAATCAAAAGAAAAAAGGTCTTAAAATTACTAGTGAAAATAAAACATTAAATAAATTTTATAGTAATTTAGATTTTCAACTAACAAATTCACAAAATAATGTAATCAAAGAAATTCTTCAGGACCTAGGTAGTTCTAATCAAATGATCAGATTATTGCAAGGAGATGTTGGGTCTGGAAAAACTATTGTAGCTTTAATATCAATGATAAAAGTATTTGAAAGTAATTTTCAATCTGCTTTAATGGTACCTACTACAATTCTTGCTTTTCAGCATTATGAAAATATTTTAAATTTATTAAAAGATTCAAAGATAAATGTGCTTGTTATTACAGGAAAGGATAAGGGTAAGGAAAGGAAAGAAAAATTAGATCAAATTGCAAAGGGAAAAGCAGACATTATAATAGGGACACATGCTTTAATACAAGATACTGTAAAATTTAATAATTTAGGTTTAGCAGTTATTGATGAGCAACATAGATTTGGAGTTTATCAAAGAATGGTATTTAATCATAAAAATCATAAACCAAATATTTTAGTAATGAGTGCGACTCCCATTCCAAGAACATTAACTTTAGCAGCATATGGAGATATGAAAGAGAGTAAATTGATTGAAAAACCTTTAGGTCGTAAACCAATTATTACTAGCTCTTTGTCATTAAAAAAAGAAAATCAACTTATTGATAGAATAAATAAAAAAATTAAAAATTCATCTTCTAAATTTTACTGGGTATGCCCTTTAATAGAAGAATCTGAAGAATTGGATCTAAAAGCTGCAGAGGAAAGATACAAAATTTTAAAAAAATATTTCAAAAATAAAGTTCTTTTGATGCATGGACGTTTAAGCGAAATAGAAAAAGAAGAAATAATGACAAAGTTTAAAAATGAGGATTATAAAATTTTAGTTTCAACAACAGTTATTGAAGTTGGTGTAGATATTCCTTCTGCAACAACAATTGTTATTGAGCATGCAGAAAGATTCGGTTTAGCTCAACTTCATCAATTGAGAGGTCGTGTTGGTAGAAATGATATTCAATCATATTGCATACTTTTACATAAAGATAATATTGGGGAAATTTCAAAACAAAGAATTGATATAATGAAGCAAACAAATGATGGTTTTAAAATTGCTGAAGAGGATCTAAAAATAAGAGGACCAGGAGAAATTTTAGGAAAAAAACAATCTGGCAGCCCATCTTTTTATGTAGCTGACCTTAGTTTTGATTACGATCTATTAGAAGATGCTAAAATTATGGTAGAAGATATATTATCAAAAAATCCAAAATTAGAAAACATAGAAGGAGAAAATCTTCGAAACTTATTGTACCTTCAAGAAAGAGATGCAGCAATTTTAACACTAACTGCTGGATAATAATTATGGATATAGAAAAAGGTATTAGATTTGAATGCCAGGGTTCTGGAAATTGTTGTGTTTCAAGAGGTAACTATGGTTTTGTATATTTAAGTAAAAAAGATATTAAAAAATTGTCAGATGGATTTAAAATAACAGAACAAAATTTTGTAAAAACTTATTGTCAAAAAACTGATGGTTTCATTCACTTAAAAGAATTAAAAAAAAATAATGGAAATTGCATATTTTTGAAAGATAACAAATGCACCGTTTATAAGTCAAGACCCATACAATGTAGAACTTGGCCTTTTTGGCCTGAAAATATGAATACAAAAACTTGGAATAACAATATTGCTAAAAATTGCCCTGGTGTAGGTAAAGGTAAAGTAAAAACAAAAAAAGAAATTTTAAAGCAAGTACAAATTGATTATGAAAACGAATTAAATATTAGGAATAAAAATTAACCGTCAGACTCAAATTCCATTTCTTTAAAATACCCAATATATTTATTTTTCTTTTTCTTAAGTAATATTTTGATTGTTGTTCCTTCAAGAACTACTTCAAGAATGTTGTCGTTTTTTCTTAAAATATCGCAGTTTTTCTCAATACCAGATGAAATATTTTTTATATTTGTTTTTTTCATTTTGGATGGTGAGCCCTGCAGGATTCGAACCTGCGACCCATTCCTTAAAAGGGAATTGCTCTACCAACTGAGCTAAGGGCCCATCGAATGTGTATTCTATATAGTTCAAATATTGTAAGCGCAAGTGATTAACTAAGAGTTTTTTTTATTAAGTTGTTCTAAAGTATTTTTAGAAACAAATTTTGAAACATCCCCGCCTAGTTTGTGGACTTCTTTAACAAAATTTGATGAAATGAATGAGTTTTTTTCAGAAGTCATAAGAAATATTGTCTCAATATCAGGATTAAGTTGGTAGTTCATACCTGTCATTTGAAATTCGTACTCAAAATCTGATACTGCTCTTAAACCACGTATTATACATGTGGCATTTTGATCTTTAGCAAATGTTGTAAGCAATCCTGATAATTCCATAACATTAATTTTTGAATTAAATTCATTTAGATTACTAATATCACTTTTGATGATGTTAATTCTTTCTTGAACACTAAACAATGATTCTTTATTAATATTGTTAGCAACTGCTATTACTAAATTATCTACTATTCTTAATGATCTTTTAATTATGTCCATGTGTCCTGCAGTCATAGGGTCAAAAGTGCCTGGATATATTCCAATTTTATTCATCATTTTCAAATTCTTGTATTCTAGAAACAGAAACAATTCTATCACTTTCAGGAATCTTAAAAATACTTACACCTTTTGTGGATCTTCCAGCTATTCTAATTTGGTTTACATTAACTCTAATTATTTGACCCTTGTCACTAACAAGAATAATTTCATCATTGTCCTGAACAACAAAACAATCAACAACTTCACCATTTTTTTCAGATGTCATTATTCCAGTTATACCCTTTCCTCCTCTATTTGAAATTCTATATTCATAAGCGGATGATCTTTTTCCAAAACCCTTTGATGTTATAGCTAAAAGAAATTCCTCATTATTATTTAATTCTTCAAATCCATTTTTAAGTGATGAAGTTTCTTTTCTACTTTCAGATGCTGCTCTTAAATATTCTTGACGAATGCTCATATCAATCACTGAATGTTTTAAAATTGCTAAAGATATAATTGTATTGCCCTTATCTAATTTTATACCCCTTACACCTGATGAATTTAAACCAGAAAATAATCTTAATTTTTCAACAGGAAAACGTAAACATTTTCCATTTGATGAAGAAAGCAAAATATCATCATCTATAGTACAAAGCTTAACACCAATTAATTCATCTTTTTCATCAAGCTTAATAGATACTTTTCCTGAGTCCCTCAATTCTCTTTTTCCACTCTTTGCAACATCTATTAATTTATTTTTTCTTACCATTCCATTTTTTGTTGCAAAAATAACATAGAGTTTATCCCATTGATTTTCATCCAGAGGTAATGGAAGGAAAGTAGATATTTTTTCATTAGATTTAAATGGGAGTAAATTTACTATTGGCTTTCCCCTAGCCTTTAAGCTGGCTTCAGGAACATCATACGATTTTAGAGAATAAACCTTTCCTAATGAAGAAAAAACTAAAAGTTTAGTATGAGTATCTGCAAAGTGAATTTCTTTAACAAAATCTTCTTCTCTTGTTGACATACCAGTTTTACCTTTACCTCCTCTATTTTGAGAACGATAATTAGATAATAGTGATCTTTTAATGTACCCATTATTAGAAATGGTTAAAACTATATCTTCTTGTTGAATATATCTTAAATCATCTACTTGCTCATATTCTTGATCAATAATCTCACTACGTCTTTCAGTTGCAAATTCTTTTTTAATTTCAGCTAATTCATTTTCTATTTCCTTTAGAAGAATATCCCTGGAATTAAGTATAGATAGGTAATTTTTAATTTCTAAAATTAGACTTTCTAAATCTTTTTGTATATCATTTCTCTCTAAAGCAGTTAATTTTTGTAATCTTAATTCTAAAATAGCTTTAGACTGTGCGTCAGAAAAATTGAAAGTGTTGTTTTTTAACTCCACAGTATCATCCTCAACTGATTTAATAAAATTAAGATTTTGTTTAGATACTTTCCATTTCTTTTTAATTAATTTTTCTTTTGCTTCTTTTGTATCTTTTGAACTTTTTATTAATTCTATAATTTCATCAATATGTTCATTAGTAACAACCAATCCAACTAAAATATGAGCTTTTTCTCTAGCTTTATTAAGATCAAATAATGTTCTTTTTATTATTACTTCTTCTCTAAAATCTAAAAATGAAGATAAAATTTCTTTTAAATTCATTTGTTCTGGCTTACCTTTATTTAAAGCAAGCATATTAGAATTAAATGTCGTTTGAATTAAAGTATGTTTATATAATTGATTGAGAATAATATTTGAATCTACATCTTTTTTTAATTCTATAACAACCCTAACACCGTTTCTATCTGACTCATCTCTTAAATCTGAAATTCCTTCAACAATTCCATTTTTAACAATTTCCGCAATCCTTTCTAATAATTTTGATTTATTAACCTGATAAGGTATTTCATGGAGAATGATTGCTTCACGATCCTTTTTAAAATTTTCAATACTAGTCTTTGACCTAACTACACAGCCTCCTTTTCCAGTTTCAAAAGCTTCTGTTATGCCTTTTTTACCAATTATTTGACCTCCTGTTGGAAAATCAGGACCAAAAATATATTTTTGAAGGTCTGAGATATTACAATCTGGATTTTTAATAAGATATAAAGATGCATCTATTACCTCTCCTAAGTTATGCGGTGCAATATTAGTCGCCATTCCAACTGCAATTCCCGACGCACCATTAACTAAAAGATTTGGAAATTGGGAAGGCAATACTGAGGGCTCTTTTGTTGTGTCATCATAATTAGGTTGAAACAAAACAGTGTTTTTATCAATATCTTCAACAAGCTTCTCGGATACTTTAGCAAGTCGTGCTTCAGTGTATCTCATTGCTGCAGGAGGGTCTCCATCTAAAGATCCAAAATTTCCTTGACCATCAACTAACTCTAATCGCATAGAAAAATCTTGTGCCATTCTAACCATAGAATTATAAATAGCTGAGTCTCCGTGAGGATGATATTTACCCATTACATCACCCACTATTCTTGCAGATTTTTTGTATGGTTTGTTAAAATTGTAGCCTGACTCACTCATAGAGTATAATATTCTTCTGTGAACAGGCTTTAAGCCATCTCTACAGTCTGGAAGTGCCCTACTAACTATTACAGACATTGCATAATCCAGGTAGGATTTTTGCATTTCTTGCTCTAAACTTACTGAAGGTATATTAGTAGATTCTTGATTATCGTTATTTGATGTATCTATATCGTCAGGCACTAAAAAAATCCAAGTTTTCTAAGAAAAATTAAGACTTTTTAATATCAAAAAACATAAATTAAACCAATATAAATAAATGATTAAATTATATTAAAAAAGCATTATTTTTCAGTAATTAAATAATAATATCTAATATAAAAATTTAAAAAGGGATATCTTCATCTAAATCATCAGAATCACTTGATTGATTTCCAAAAGAATTGTCTTCAATAGGCTTAGATTGATCCATTTCATTAGAATTGTCTGATACCTGAGAATTACTATTTCTGCTGTCTAAAAGAGTTAAATTACAATTATATCCCTGTAAAATTACTTCTGTAGTGTATCTATCATTTCCATCTTTATCTTGCCATTTCCTTGTTTGAAGTTCTCCTTCAACATAAATTTTTGAGCCTTTTTTTACATATTTTTCTACTATATCAACTAAGCCATCTCCAAAAACAACAATGTTATGCCAAGATGTTTTTTCTTTTTGTTCTTGTGTGTTTCTGTCTTTCCATCTCTTTGATGTCGCAATTGAAAATGAAGCCATTTTTGCTCCAGATTGCATAGATCTAATTTCAGGATCTCTTCCCAAGTTTCCTAATAAAATTGTTTTATTAACACTACCAACCATAAGAATTCTATATATATCCATATAACATATTAAAGTTATTAGATAACACTAATATTCATGAATTTAGATAAAATTGTTATAAAAGGTGCAAGAGAGCACAATCTTAAAAATATCAACTTAGAAATACCAAAGAATAAACTCGTGGTAATTACTGGTGTAAGTGGCTCAGGAAAATCGACATTAGCTTTTGATACAATTTATTCTGAGGGACAAAGAAAATATGTTGAAAGTCTATCAGCATATGCAAGGCAATTTCTTCAAATGATGAATAAGCCTGATGTAGACAGTATTGATGGATTATCACCGGCTATCTCTATAGAACAAAAAACTACACAAAAAAACCCAAGAAGTACAGTTGGAACTGTTACTGAAATTTATGATTACCTAAGAGTGCTATATGCTAGAGTTGGTGTACCCTACTCTCCAGCAACAGGTAAACCGATTAAATCACAATCAGTAAGTGAAATGACTGATCTTATAATTAAAAATAATATTGATAAAAGAATTTATATTTTATCTCCAATAGTTAGAGATAGAAAAGGTGAATATCGAAAAGAAATCGAAGATTTAAAAAAAAGAGGTTATCAACGACTTAAAGTAGATAATGTTGTCTATGATATTGATGAAGTGCCTTCACTTAAAAAGAATTTTAAACATAATATTGATGTTGTAATTGATCGACTTATTGTAAAAAAAAATATTCAGCAAAGACTGAGTGAAAGTATAGAAGTTGCGTTAACTTTATCAGATGGTTTGTTATATTTAGAAAATCTAGATACAAATAAAATATCGATATTTTCATCAAAATTTGCATGCCCTGTTTCTGGATTTAGTATTGAAGAGATTGAACCTAGATTATTTAGTTTTAATGCTCCACAAGGTGCTTGCTCTGAATGTGATGGTCTTGGAGTTGAAAAATATTTTGATGAATATAAAATTGTACCTGATGAAACTAGATCTATTGCTGATGGAGCTATAAAGCCTTGGGAGACTAAAGTATTTGGTTATCAAAAAAAATATTTTGTTGAAACAATAGATAAAATTCTAAAGCAATTTAAAGTAAAAAAAAATGTTCCGTGGAGTCAAATTCCAAAAAAGGTAAAGAATATTATTCTTTATGGAGATGAAAATAGCGAATTAAATTTTTTATATGATTTTGAAGGAATAATAAACTTTATTGATCGAAAATACGAAGAAACTGAGAGATGGTGGCTTCAATATGAATTAGAAAAATATTTATCTGAAAGAGACTGTGAAGTTTGCAATGGTTACCGGCTTAATGAGAAAGCTTTAGCTGTAAAAATTGATGAAAATCATATTGGTAATATTACCAAAAAATCAATTAGCGAGTGTTTACATTGGTTTTCATCACTTGAAAGTAAACTTGATAAAAACAATAAAAAAATTGCTGAGGGAGTAATAAAAGAAATTAAAGATCGATTAGTTTTTTTAAATAGAGTTGGTTTAGATTATTTATCTTTGGCAAGAGCTAGTAAAACTTTATCTGGAGGTGAAAGTCAAAGAATTAGATTAGCAAGTCAAATTGGTTCAGGTTTAACAGGAGTTTTATACGTTTTAGATGAACCTTCTATTGGGTTGCATCAAAAAGATAATCAACAACTGATTGAAACTTTATTTAGATTAAGAGATTTAGGAAATACAGTAATTGTTGTTGAACATGATGAGGATGCAATTAGACAATCTGATCATATAATTGATATAGGTGTCAAGGCTGGTGTTAATGGAGGTCACATAATTGCAGAGGGTGATCTTAAAAAAATATTAAAAAATAATAAAAGTTTAACAGCAAAATATTTGAATAAATCCTTAGAAATAGAAGTTCCAAAAATTAGAAGAAAATTTAATAAAAATAAAGTTTTTAAACTTAATAAAATAAAAACAAATAACTTAAATAATCTTAATATCACTTTACCTTTAGGGAATTTTATTACTGTAACAGGTGTATCTGGAAGTGGAAAATCTTCATTGATTATTGATACATTGTTTCAAAGATTAGATGAATATTTCAATAAATCTTTAAATAAAGATGAAAGTCGTTTTAACTTTAAAGGTATTAATCATATCGATAAAGTAATTGATATTGATCAATCTCCTATTGGAAGAACGCCAAGATCAAACCCAGCAACATATACAGGATGTTTTACTCCAATAAGAGATTGGTTTGCAAACTTAAATGAGTCCAGTGCTAGAGGCTATAAACCAGGTCGTTTTTCATTTAACGTTAAGGGTGGTAGATGTGAATCATGTGAAGGTGATGGAGTAAAAAAAATAGAAATGCATTTTTTAGCTGATGTTTATGTCGAGTGTGATATTTGCAAAGGTAAAAGGTATAATAGAGAAACTTTAGAAGTAAAATATAAAGATAAATCTATTTCAGATGTTTTAGAAATGACTGTTGAAGAAGGTTATAAATTTTTTGATAAAATTCCTACAATAAAACAAAAACTACAAACTCTAATGGATGTTGGATTAGATTACATAAAAATAGGTCAATCAGCTACTACTTTGTCAGGTGGCGAAGCACAAAGAATAAAATTATCAAAAGAATTATCAAAAAGATCAACAGGAAAAACACTATATATTCTAGATGAACCAACAACCGGTCTTCATTTTGACGATGTTAAAAAATTACTTAAAATTCTTCATACACTCGTTGATGAAGGTAATACTGTAATCGTTATTGAGCATAATCTTGATGTTATTAAAACAGCTGATCATATAATTGATCTTGGTCCTTTAGGAGGTGTAAATGGTGGTCAAATTGTTGGAACTGGTACCCCCGAAGATATTGCAAATAATAAAAAAAGCTATACAGGTGAATTTTTAAAGAAAATTTTATAAATCGAGGAAATAAAATGATAAATCTAGAGTTACCAGATCTACCCTATAGTAAAGATGCTCTAATGCCGTATATGTCGGCTGAAACTTTAGAGTTGCATCATGATAAGCATCATATGGCTTACATTACTAATGGAAATAAATTTATTAAGGAACAGAATATATCAGATGACAATATGAATGATATTGTTATTAATTCATATCAAAAAAATGCCCCAGTATTCAATAATGTAGCACAACATATAAATCATGTTCATTTTTGGGAAGTAATGAAAAATAATCCAGATGGTAAAATTCCCTCTGAGCTCGAAAATAAGATAGTTTCAGATATTGGTTCAGTTGAAAAAATGAAAGAAGATTTTATAAACGCAGGGATTGGGCAATTTGGATCAGGTTGGTGTTGGCTAGTTTTAAATAATGGAAAATTAGAAATTACTAAAACACCAAATGGTGAAAACCCAATCGTACATGGTCACACTCCTCTACTTGGATGTGATGTTTGGGAACACTCATATTATGTAGATTATAGAAACAGAAGACCTGATTATTTAAAAGCATTTATCGATAATTTAGTTAATTGGGAAAAAGTTACAGAAAATTTAAATAACGCCTAATCATCCTCATCTTGCGGTCTAAACTTAAAGATTAATAAAGTTGGGACCGCAATAAATACTGATGAATATGTTCCAATTATCACGCCAATAATCATTGTTAAAGCGAAAGGTCTAATAACCTCACCCCCAAAAATAAATAAAGATACTAAAGCAAGAAGCGTTGTTAAACTTGTCATTATGGTTCTTGATAGAGTATTATTAACTGATAAGTTAAAGAGATCTACTAACTCTAACTTTTTATATTTCCTTAAATTTTCACGAACCCTATCAAAAATTACAACTGTATCATTAATTGAATAACCAGCAATTGTAAGAATTGCTGCTATTGTGGCAAGAGAAAATTCTACATTTAAAATGGATAGCAAACCTAGAGTAAATAATACATCATGAGTTAAAGCAACAACGGCACCAAAACCAAATTGCCATTCAAATCTCAACCAAATGTAAATTAAAATTGCAATTAAAGCAAAAGAGACGGCTTGAAAACCTCGAAATAATAACTCAGAACTAATTGTAGGTCCAACAAATTCAGATCTTCTAAACTCAACAACTTTGTCTTGAATTAAATTTTTAACAGAATTAACTGTCTCAATGCTTTCTTGATTACTTTTATTTTGAAGTCTAATTAAAATAATACTTTCATCACCAAATTCTTGTAAAGATACATCACTATAAGAAGAAGATAAAATTTCTCTTAATTCTCCAATTGAGGTATTTTTTGTACTCACCTCAATTAATGTACCTCCTTTAAAATCAATCCCTAGATTTAATCCCTTTATACTTAATAAGCCAATTGAAAGTAAAATTGCTAATATTGAAAAAATTAAGAAATTTTTTCTTAAACCTAAAAAATTAATGTTGGGCTCAACAGGAATAATTTTATTTAAACCAAACATTAAAGTTTTAATTCCTTTTTATTTGCAAATGATAAGTACATGTAAACCAAGAAATTTGTAAGCATTAAAGCAGTAAACATCGAAGCTATTACACCTAAAGATAATGTTATGGAAAAACCTCTTATTGGACCAGAGCCAAAAGCAAATAGCAAAACAGCAGCAATAAGAGTAGTAATGTTAGCATCAAGTATGGTTGACATGGCTCTATCAAAACCATTTTTAACAATTTGAAAAACTTTTGTTTGTTTTAAACTCTCTTCTTTAATTCTTTCAAAAATTAAAACATTTGCGTCTACTGCCATACCAATTGTTAATACAATTCCAGCAATACCAGGTAATGTTAATGTTGCACCAATTGCTCCTAGTAATGAAATAATAATAAATAAGTTAACTACTAAAGAAACATTGGCTAAGGCTCCAAAGGTTCCGTATATGAGTATCATAAAAATACATACCAATACCATACCAATAATTGCAGCTATTTGACCAGCAGCTATAGAATCTGCTCCTAAACCAGCACCCACTGATCTCTCTTCAACTATTTCTAAAGGTGCTGGTAACGCACCAGCTCTTAATAAAACTGCTAGATCAGAAGCCTCTTGTGCATTGAAGTTTCCAGTTATGATTCCAGAACCGCCAGTAATTGCACTACTTATTCTAGGAGCAGTAATAACAACTCCATCTAATACCACAGCCATTCTTTTTCCAATATTGTTTGTAGTAACTTTTCCAAATTTTTGAGCACCTTCAGTATCAAATCTAAAAGATACCGCGTGACCTTCTGTTTGATCAAATGAACCTTTAGCATCAACTAAGTTTTCTCCACCGACGACAGCTCTCTTATTCAAAAGATATTTTATATTTTCATCGTATAAATCTAATACAATCATTTTTCCAAAAGGTGCCAAATTATTATTTAGCGCAGACGTGTTTTCATCATCAACTATATGAAAGGTAAGTTTAGCAGTTTTGCCTAATAAATCTTTTATTCTTTCTGGATCTTTTACTCCTGGTAATTGCAATAAAATTCTTTTTTTACCAGATCTTTGTATTAAAGGTTCTTTTGTTCCCGATTCATCAATTCTTTTTCTAACAATTTCAAGTGATTGCTTAATCGCGGAGTCTTGAATAATTTTTTTATAATCATCATTTAGCTTAATATTCAATTTGTTATTATTTATTTGTAATGAAATACCTCTATACATTTGAAAAAAACTATCTCTAATATCTTTGATTTTATTAATATCTGAAAACGTTACAATAACATCATTTTCTTCAATAACAATTTGTTCGATTTTTGCAGCTTGATCCCTTGAAATCAAACGAACACTATCAGCAAAATTTTCTAATTCTTCGTTATATAAAACATCAAGTTGTACTTCTAATAATAAATATGATCCACCTTGTAAATCTAAACCTAAATTAATCTTATTTTTTAAAAACCAATTTTCAGAATTTTCATCATAAATAATTGAAGGTATTGCAAAAATTATTCCTAATAAAACTAATGATATTACTGTGAATGATTTCCAGATAGGATAATTTTTCATTAATAAAAAAATTATTTTTTTCTAGAAAATAAAGAGAAGCCAGATTTGCCTTTATTCTCTTCCTTTGGTGGTTCTTTTTTTTTAACTTCGGGCATTGCATATAAATCCGCAACCATTCCTGATGCAATCTTAATTTCAACATTTTCTGCCACTTCTAAAGTTAGTTCTCTATTATCTGCAACTTTATTTATGGTTCCAATGATTCCACCTGAGGTTACTATTTTGTCCCCTCTTTTTAAATTAGAAAGCATTTCTTTATGCTGTTTAACTTTTCTTTGTTGAGGTCTAATTAGTAAAAAATAAAAAACTACAAATATTAAAATAAGTGGTAAAAATGTTCCAAAAGCTTCCATAATAGTACCTATGATGATTTAATTTGAGTGATTTATTATACTGTGTAATAAGAAAAATCAAATAAAGTATTTATGATGTTTTTAAGCAATTTTTTATCAAATCTGACTGTCTCAAGAGGAAGTGCATTTATTTGGGATAGTAAAATAAAAAATCTCAAAATAATATCGAATTTTAGATGTTTGGATTTAGATCTTTTGGTTGGACTAGATAGGCAGAAAAAAACTATTTTAAATAATACAGTAAATTTTTCTGAAGGTAATTTTACAAATAATGCTTTACTTTGGGGATCTAGAGGTAACGGTAAAAGCTCTCTAATTAAATCTGTTTTTAATAAAGTAAACAAAAAAAATAAAAACTTAAAATTAATACAATTAAATAAGAACAATATTTTTGATATCGAAATAATTTATGAAAAATATGAAAATTTTAAAAATTTTAATTTTATAATTTTTATTGATGATTTATCATTTGAAAAAATAGATAGTGACTACAAAATAATTAAATCTACTTTAGATGGAAGTATACAAAACCAACCTAAGAATATTATTTTATATGTTACTTCAAATAGAAGACATTTAATGCCTAGGGATATGATAGAAAATGAAAGATCTTCTGCAATTCATACAGATGAGAGTGTAGAAGAAAAAATAAGTCTCAGTGATCGATTTGGTTTATGGATTGGCTTTCATAATATTTCTCAAAACGATTTTATTAATATCATTAGTAAATATTGCGAAAAGTTTAATTTGCCATTTAATAAAGAAACAGAAAAAGAAGCAATTAAATGGAGTTTGCAAAGAGGAAATAGAACGGGTAGGTCAGCGTGGCAATTTATTATTAATTATGCAGCTGAAAATAATAAGAAGATAGATTTTTAATTTATTCAAAATCAAAATTTATATTTTCTAGACCAGAAACACCATCTTTTAAATGATATATATTAATCTGCTTTAGTTGCTCAACAAATCCATTAGCTAAAATTGATGATATATCTCCGTTCTGACTTACAAAAACAACTTTTTCTCCAATTTGTACATTTTCTTTATACTTATCAAAAAAATTAGGAAAAAAATTTCCATTTTTATCAAATGCAGTTATTTGAATAGCGCCAGGTATTTTATTTGAATTAATGATTTCATCTTTAGTTCTAATATCTATAATTTTAAAATCACTAGTCATTGCTAATTTAAATTGATAACCATCTATTTCTTTGTACCCTGGAGGGATTACTTTTGTAACTTCAATTTCAAAAATAAGATTTGATTTTGGCGGAATCAAACTGCCTGCACCACTTTCTCCATATGCTAGCTCATACGGAATAAAAATTGTTCTTTTGCCTCCTTCTTTCATACCAAGCAAACCTGTCTCCCAACCTAAGATTACTTGTCTTACACCTATTTGAAAATCAAATAATTGCCCTCTATCGTATGAACTATCAAAAACAGTATTATCCTCGAGTCTACCGATGTAATGAACAGATAATTTTGAATGATTTTTAACTTCTAAACCATTGCCAACGGTTTCATTTAAGATCTTAACTTCGTTAGAAAAAGAATTACAGCTAAAAAAGAAAAGAAATAAAAATAATAAGATTTTATACATTAATTTGCTTCCTTTAATTGTTTTATTTGTGAAGGTAATGAAACAATTCCACTTAAAACTATAAATATTGCTCCAATATAAGCATATAAATTCATATATTCATTAAATATAAATATTCCAACTAATGATGACCATAAAACCTGGAGGTAAACTAAACTAAATACTGATGCATAATGTTTTTGAGCAATCTTAAAAGCAGTAGTTGCAAAAAACATTGCTGAATTAATAAATAATGCAGCAGTAGAAATTAAAATAAATTCAAAAAGAGTTACTTTTAATGGATTCATAATAAATAAAGGTATTGAAGTAAAGTGCACAAAGAAACCACCATAAAGAAAATACCCAATATTTGTAGTTACATGATTATATTTATTTACAATAAATGTTGTAATTGTAATTAATAATACCCCGATAAGGACAATTAGATAATAAATATTAAAGCTTTCAAATCCCGGCTGTATAACAAATAGTACACCTAAAAAACCTATGAACAAAGATATATAAGTTAAAAAATTTAATTTTTCATTTAATAAAAAAATAGCAAATATTGTTCCCATTAATGGAGCGGTCATATTTAATGTTGTGAATTCTGGAAGTTTAATTTGTTCAAGTGTTATAAAGGCAATAAAAGGCAAAGGAATATTTAAAAAACCTCTGAAAATAGGTGGAAAATAATTAGTGCATTTTATATTTTTTTTTAAAGTTCCATTAAAATATAAATATAAGGGGAAACATAAATAAATGGGTATTCCATAAAAGATGAAATGATAAAATTTTACATCTGTTTGGGTTAGGTAGTTTATTATTGCATCATTTGTTACAAAAAAAATTCCAGCAAAAAATAAAAGAATTGAAGAATAAACTATACTTTTTTTCATATAATGAATTGAAGGATTGTATGATAAAAAAAAGTACTTATATTGATACTTCAATGAATACAAATGAAATAAAAACTTATCGACTTATTATTAAAGGAAAAGTCCAGGGGGTGGGCTTTAGACATTGGTTTAGTGATTTAGCAATATCTTTGGGATTAAATGGTTATATTCAAAATAAAGAAAGTAAAGATGAAGTAGAGGCCATAATTCAAGGAGATATGCAAAGTATACTATCTATTACTGAAAAAGCTAAAGATGGTCCATCACTAGCTCTAGTTGAAGGAGTTATTCCAAATAGTATAATTAGTAATGTTAAGTATTCAGGTTTTATAGTTAAATACGAAACTTAATTAAAAACTTGCTTTATAGTTTTATGAAGAGAATCAAATATTTCGTCAATTTGATTTTTATTAATTATGAATTGAGGACACAAAACAATTGCAGGCCCTAAAGGTCTGCAAATTAATCCATTATCAATTGATAAATTAGCAACTTTATCACCCATATTAAGATGACCTTCAAATGGTTCTTTTGTATCTTTATTTTTTACCATCTCTAATGCAGCCATAAGACCTATACCTCTAGTTTCTCCAATGTGTTCATAATCATTAAATTCATTTAATCTTTCAAAAAAATAGGGTTCCATCAACTTTACATTATCTAATAAACCCTCATTCATAATTACATCTATTGCTTTCAAAGCAATTGCACATCCAACAGGATGGCCACCAGCTGTAAAACCATGTGGAAACTCCTCTGCTTCTTCTGATACTTCTACAAATTTATCAGAAAACTCTTTATTAACAATAACTGCTCCCATTGGAAAGTACCCAGCTGTTAAACATTTAGATGAAATAATTATATCTGGTTTGATATTATAGGTATCACAACCCCATAAATTTCCAGTTCTTCCAAATCCACAAATAACTTCATCTGCGATAAAAGGAATATTATATTTTTTTAATATAGGCTGAACTAAATCAAAATAAGATTTTGATGGTGGTATACAACCACCTGCACCTTGAACGGGTTCTGCAACAAAACCTGCGATAGTTTCTGGATCTTCTTTAATGATTTTTTCTTCTAAATTTTTGGCCATCCTAAGAGAAAATTCCTCTTCCGTTTCATTCTCTAATCCATATTTCCAATAATGAGGACATTCAATATGAATGAATTCTTTTGATGGTAATCCAAATTCTTTATTGTATGGTTTGGCTGTCATTGAAGAAGCTCCTAAAGTAACTCCGTGATATCCATTAATTCTTGTTATAATTTTTCGTCTATTTGGCTTTCCAATTCTTGCATTTAACATCCATAACATTTTGATCATGGTGTCATTTGCTTCAGATCCTGAATTACAAAAAAATACACGACCTTGATCAAAAGGTGATACTTCAATAATTTTTTCAGATAGCTGTAACGTTTCTTCAGACAATCTTCCAAATAAAGAATGATAACCTGCAAATTTTTCATACTGTTTTTTTGCAACTTCAATTAATCCAGGATAGTCAAAACCAGCGCACTGATTCCATAGACCAGAATTTCCATCTAGATATTTATTACCTTTAGTATCGTAAACATATATTCCTTTTCCATAAGAAATAACTAAAGGGCCTCTTTCATTTAATGACTTCAAGTCAGTAAATCCATATAAATGGCTGGAAGTATTTCTTTGTAACATATCAGTTAAATATTTTTTTTTATTATGAAAAGCAAGATTTTATTTTCAGTTGGGACGATAGGTGTACTTTTTATGATGGCTGGCCAATTATCATTCTCTATAAATGATAGTTATGTCAAACTTGTTGTAAAAAATATAGGTGATGACAATTCATTATATTCTGTAATTTTTTTAAGAGGTTTAATTACCTCTAGCTTATTAGGTCTATATTTAATATTTTTTGAAAAAAAGAATTTAATTAAAATACTATCAATCAAAAGTTTTCATATAAGAGGTTTGTATGAAGTTTTAACGGCATTATTTTTTTTGGTTGGATTAATATTACTTCCAATATCTGAGGTTTACACACTTTTAATGACTAATCCTTTTTTTGTGACGATTTTTGCTTTTCTTTTTTTGGGAGAGAAAGTCGGAATAAGAAGATGGTGTGCAGTTATAATTGGCTTCTTAGGTGTACTAGTTGTTGTAAATCCACAAAATTTTCAATTTAATTATCTTTTGGTGTTACCTATTTTAGCTGCTATTTTTTTAACTATTAGAGATATTGCTACAAAAAGTTTAGCGACTAAATCAAATAGTGTTGAAATTACATTTGTGACAGCATTGTTAATCACTGGGTTTGCAGGGTTAGGTTCAATTATTTTTGGTTATCAAGTAAGCGGTGAAGATGTAAATTATATTCTTGCTTCTAGTATATTTGTTTTATTCGGATATTTATTTTCAGTATTAACAGTTTTTTATGCACCACTCTCTTTAACGGCCTCTGCAAGATATAGTGTAATTATATTTGGTATGATTTTTGGGTATTTAATATTAGGTGAAACTCCAACTTATAATATGATTGTAGGTGCAATAATTATTACATTAAGTGGTTTATTTGTAATCAAAAGAGAAAAAGAAATAGGTAAAATTAAATAAAAATTTACTGATCCTTACAAAAATTATAAACTTCTTCAGCATGACCTTTAACTTTGACTTTATTCCAAGAATTTAGAATTTTTCCATTTTTATCCATTACAAATGTAGATCTATCTATCCCAAAATATTTCCTACCATACATAGATTTTTCTATCCAAATACCAAGTTTATCACAATTTTTTCCTTCATCCGAACCAAGTGGGTATTTCAATTTATATTTATCTGAAAATTTTTTATTCCGATCAACAGGATCTTTAGAAGCTCCTATTACATCAAAGCCAATTTTATTAAATTTTGTTAAATATTTCTGAAAATCTGCAACTTCTACTGAGCATCCACCAGTTAACGCCTTAGGATAAAAGAATAAAACTGTTTTATTCTTTAATTTAGATGAATCAAACTCATTGTCGTTTGTTAATTGAAGTTTTATCTTAGGAATTTTTTTCATAATTATACTACTAGTTTAAGACCATATCCGGCTTTTTTAACTCTTGTTTTAAAATAATTTTTATTAAATTTATTCAAGGTTGGCTTTGTATTAATTTGATTTTCGACTTTAATTCCAGCTTTCTTAATAGAATTTATTTTACTTTTATTATTTGTAATAAGATTAACTTTATTTATTTTTAATAATTTAAGTATTCTAGCTGCAATATTAAAATCTCTTTCATCATCTAAAAAACCAATATTATGATCGGCGTCTATTGTATCCATACCTCTTGCTTGAAGAGAATAGGCTCTCATTTTGTTAGCTAATCCTATTCCTCTACCTTCTTGTTCTAAATATAATATAATTCCACCATTATTTCTAACCATGTAATTGATTGATTGATTTAACTGTTCACCGCAATCACATTTTAAAGAGTGAAAAATATCACCTGTAAAACAAGCTGAATGTATTCTTAAATTAACAGATTTTTTATTTATTTTTTTTGGATTTACAATTATCGCTACATGTTTATCAGATCCAATATATGATTTAAATATTTTAAAATTAGAATTTTCATTTTTTGGTAGTGGAACTTTTGCACTGGAAACTAATTTGATACTTTCACAAATTAATTCATTTTGCTTCAATAAATCTTTGTAATCGAATATTAAAATTCCATTTTTAAATCCAAATTCATTTATATTTTTGTAATGTTTTTTATTAATTTTTTTAAAAACTAGCGATGGTATCATTTTAGCATTTTTGGAAAGATCAATACAAACATTATGAAAATTTTTAGCTTTGAATTTTTTAATATTGGTAAATTTAATTACTTTATTATTGCTAAGAGGATTGACAAATAAATTTATTATTTGATTTACATCTGTTTTGGGATGTATCTCAAAATAAGTATTACTTTTAACATTCTTATTAAAAATTGATTGAGCTTTTTGTTTAGTGATAAGAAGGTATTTTTCATCAATTAAGTGCTTATTGAATTGATTAAAAATTTTACTTTGGGAATGCTCTATATTAAAGAACATCCAATATTCCTTGTTATTCTGAATTATTAAGGGTCTTCCGGTCCTGAGTTCATTAATTGCCCTATCTATTATAGTTCCTGTATTAGATTTGAAACTCATGAAAACTTTATATAGATATAATTGCAATAAAAACAAATGATTACATCAAAAAATATAGGAATTTTACTAGATTTTATAAAAAATTCTAAAAAGAATAGTGATTTATATTTATTGGTTAAAAAAAATAGTATTTCTTTATCATCAAAAAGAAAAAGTAACTTTTACATAAAAAATAATAATCTGGAATCCAAAATTAATATAAGTAAATTTTATCAATCAATCTTAAATATCCTTGTCCCGATTCTAAGAAAAAACAAAAAATTAGTTATAGCTCA
Source organism: uncultured Alphaproteobacteria bacterium (assembly GCA_902625365.1). Taxonomy (GTDB): domain Bacteria; phylum Pseudomonadota; class Alphaproteobacteria; order HIMB59; genus CACPNW01. The sequence continues at coordinate 51,727 of CACOAX010000002.1, read as the reverse complement.
GATAGGACAAAGTATTGATGGTAGAATTGCGTTAAATAATGGTAATTCACATTATATAAATAATCCCAAGAGTATTATTTATCTTCATTGTTTACGAAGTATCAGTGATGCGATTATTGTGGGCTCAAATACTATTAAAAAAGACGATCCACTATTAACAACAAGAAGAATAAAGGGCACAAATCCAAAAAGAATTATTATTGATGGCAGTCTTTCGCTAAATAACAAATATAAAATTTTTAATGACGGTAATGAAAATATAATTTTTACAAAAAGTAATAAAAATATTAAATTGAATAATTCAACGATAATTAAATTAAAAGAAAAAAATTTTACTAAAAACTTAATTACACAAATTAAAAAACTTAAATATAAAAATATTTTAGTAGAGGGAGGATCAAAAACTATTTCAGAATTAATAAATAATAAATATATTGATATTCTTCAATTAATGATTGCCCCAATATTAATAGGTTCTGGAATTAATTCATTGAATTTAAAAGAAATTTCAAATCTCAATAAAGCTATCAGACCAAAATATAATTTTAATGAATTAGAAAATGAATTTATTGTTAATTTTTTTCTTAATAGCTAAAAAATCTTTATTATTTAAAATAAATCTAGAATTTTTTTCTTTAATATTTTTTAAACGAAATTTTAACCAATCATCAAAGTTAAGTTTATTTTTTTGAATAATTTCTCTACAAAAATTTAAGAAATAAATTTGAAATTCATAATTTTTACTAACATCCCATGTAGAGTCTAAAACATATGTTTTGTGAGTCCTTTTAAATACTTTATTTATTAATTTAGTGCAATCTGGTCCAACGGCCAATTCCCCTATTCCTTTGTCAGATTTTTGATCTTTATTAAAAATATTAAGAATTTTTTTATCATCCTTGTGTTTTGGAAAAAATTTAAAATTACCGTTATAATTTAAGGCAAAGTAGACAATTTCTGTATCAACATTAAATTTATAAAAATTTTTAAACCATGTTTTTGGAAGAATATCTAAAAAAGCAGATCCTGTAACTAAATTATAATCATTAAAATTTATTTTTTCTAGATTATTAATTACATCAACAATTTTAAAATTATTTTTTTTTATTTTAGATGATAATTTTATATTTTTTTTAAAATAATTTGTTGATTTATGTGATATATCTACAAAAGACCAATATTGATTATTTAATAATCGTGACTTAAGAAATCTATAATTAGATCCAGCACCAGAACCTAAGTCAACTATTCTAATATTTTTTTTATTTTTAAAAAATTTATTAATTAAATATAGTATTCTTTTGTTTCTTGAATTTCTATCGACAGTTTCTCTAAGATTTAACCATTTATTTTGAAATTCATGCATATTAAATTAATTTAACAAATTTCTTAGCAGACTCTAGAGGAGTAAGAAGATATCTTTTATTTTTATGAATATCAATATTTAGTTTTTTAAAATTTTTTTTATTTAATATATTTTTAATAATTATTTTCCTAAGATCATTTACTTCAAATTTTTTGAAATAAATAACACCTTTTTTTCCTAGTGTATTTAAGATAGTATTAGTAAAATAGGTTATAATTGGCTTTTTAATTATTAATGCATTTGCTAAAGACATACCAAAACCTTCATATTTACTTACCGAAATGTAACAATCTGTTTTAGAATATAATTTAGCTAATTTTGTATCTGAAATAGTGCCATGGAATATTATTTTTCTGTTCATTGAATTTTTAGAAATAAATTTTTTGAGTTTTTTGTAATAACTTATATCTCTTGTAGTATCACCAATAATTTCTAAAATAAAATTATCTAAAGGCTTTAGAACTTTTAATAAAAAAAGATAATTTTTTCTATTTATTATACTTCCACATGTTAAAAAATGAATTTTCCTATTATTTTTAAAATTATATTTTGCAAGTCTTTCTATACCAGGTTCAACTACATAAATTTTATTATTTAGTACCTTAAATTCATTTATTAATAAATTTTTTGTATTTTTAGAAGTCACAATAAATTTATTTATTTTTTTGAAATTTTCTTTTTCTAATCGTAAGAATTTTTTTGACCTTTGACCTTTAAATTCAAGATATAATGGATGATGTATTAGCGCGATAACATTATAAGTAAGTATTTTTTTAAAAATTGAATACATTCCTTCTAAAGCTAATCCATCTATAATAATTTTAGAGTGAGGATCAATTTTATCTAAAATTTTAAGAAAATATTTTATATCGTTATTTGTAGGAAAAGGATAATTTTCACTTAGAGCAATTGATCTAATATTTATATCTCTTATCTTTGCATATTCTAGGATATTTTTTTCATAAATATATCCTCCAGTTTTTGCATTAATATTTCCTGGATAGACAAAATAAATATCAGATTTATTTTTAGATAACCTCTTTTTCATATGATGCCCATGCAACATTTGATTCTTGCAAGGTTATTTTAATTTTTTTTAAAGATTTGTAATCTTCAGAGAATTCATTTCTTAGTCTATTCAAGATCTTATTGCAAATATCCTCTGCTAGAAACTCTGTTGAGGTAATTTTTCCCTTAAATTCATCAATTTCATCTAAATTTTGATAATTATATATTTTAAGAACATCTTTTAAAGTTGTGGACACTATTCCTAAATCCATAATTATATTGTATTTATTAATTTTATCAGTGAAAAATTCTGCATCTACTAAATATGTAGCTCCATGCATATTTTGAGCTGGTCCAAATACTTCTCCAGGTAAAGAATGAGCTATTAGAATATTTTCTCTTACTTTTATCGAATACATAATTAATATTTAACTAGATGCATTATTGTGTCCTTATTTTGAAGGATTTTATAGTAATCTTTTTCTAAATCAAAAAAATTACTTTCACTAGTAATTAATTTTTCTAATTTTGAATTTTTTAAAGATTTAATTGCTAATTTTAATCTCCCCTCAAAATCATATTTATTTTTCATGTATTTTGGTATTTTAGATACCTGTGAGCTAATAATTTTTAATCTTTTAGAATGAAAATACCCGCCCAAGGCAACTTCTCCTTTATTTTTACCATACCAACTAGCTTCTACTATTTTTCCTTCGATAGATAATTTTTCCATTAAAGAATTTAAAACTTTATAATTAGCTGTAGTGTTTATTGCTACATCTATTTTCTCAATCTTTCTTATATCAATAAAATTGAATCCTAAATAATTGGCAATTTTTCTTTTATTTTTATTATTATCAAAAACATAAACATTTTTATATCCATTAATTTTAAAAAAAAATGCAGTTAATATTCCTACAGAGCCAAGCCCTACAATTAGAATTTTGTTATTACTTTTAGATTGAGCGTCCCAAAAGATATTAATTGCTGTTTCCATATTTGCAGTTAGAATATATTTTCTCAAATTTCCTTTTGGTAGAAAAATTAAATTGTGAATAGAAATTTCATATAAATCTTGATGAGGATAAAGACTAAATATTTTTTTATTTATATATTTCCTTGGACCATCAATAATATTCCCAACATTTATATAACCGTATTTTATAGGTAAATTAAAAGAACCCTCTTGAAAAGGGGCTTTCATTAATTCAAATTGATCCTTACTTATGCTTTTAGATGAAACTAATTTTTCAGTTCCCTTGCTAATACCTGAGTAAATAGTTTTAACTAAAACTGTTTTGTTATTTTTATTGTAAATAAGTTTTTTTTGATAAATTTTAGCTTGTTTTTTTTTATCAATCCATAAAGAATAAGATTTCATAATTTACTTATAAATGTATAATAAAAAAATGCTAACAAACTTTTGGGAAGAATTAACAACAAATGAAATTAAAAAAATAAATAGAAAAACAGTTTTAATTTTCCCATTTTCATCAATAGAACAGCACGGTCCGCATCTTCCTTTAAATACTGATAAAAAAATTCTTGAAGGAATATTATTAGAATTCAATAAAAAATATAATTCAAATAAATATTTAATTATGCCTGAAATATATTTTGGTTCAGCTGCTGAACATGCGGATTTTGATGGAACAATAAGTATTGATTCATTGGAATTTATATCGCACTCTTTATCAATTTTAGAAAATGTATGTAAATTGAAATTTAAAAATATATTACTTTTAAATAGTCATGGTGGACAAATTAGCCATATAGATATTATTGCTAAAGAATTGAAATCAGAATTTAAGATAAACATAGTAAAAGGCACATATTTTTTATTTGATCAATTTAAAGGAATTATATCAAGTAAAGAAAAAGACTTTGGTTATCACGGTGGAGAATTTGAAACATCTATTATGTTATATTTATTTCCAAACCTAGTTAGGCAATCTAAAATTTCTAAACATACATTATCTCCCGATTATTTATCATCTAAAACCATTTCTTATGAGAAAAATATTAAGAAAACTTGGGTAACTAAAGAATTAAGTAAAAGTGGAATTATTGGAGACCCTACAAAGTCCAATACTCTGATAGGAAAAAAAATAATTGATAGAGTAACACAAAAATTAAATAAAATAATAAATGAGATGTTTTAGTTTATTATTTATTAAGAATTAAATTAAAAGAATTTTTCGTATACCTCATTGTACTCACAATCATATACCTCACAGTTATCCAGCATATATTCAGTTATTTGACTTAAGAATGTACCATGACTGACTAATACAATTTTTTGTAAATTAAGGTTTTTGATAGTTAGCAGAAAAGACCTTAATCTCATTTTAATATCATTGTGAGACTCTTGTATAATTTTTTTTTCATTAATAGGTTTGTTATTATTCCACCAAAAATTATTTAAATTATTAAAATCAAAATTATTAAATTCTTTTTTTAATTTTTTTGGTTGTCTTCCTACATCACATGAGTGGTACAAATGCTCTCTTATTAAAGGTTCAATTACAGGTTTATTAGATGGAAAAACAATAGAGAATGTTTCCAATGTTCTTGTTAAGGGGGAACAAAAATAATTATCAAATTTGAGATTTTTAATTCTATTATTTAATTTTTTTGCTTGCACAACTCCTCTTTGAGTAATTCTTGCATCATAATAATAAGTTGGATTATCTAAATCTGATGCTGCGTTAGCTTCAGACTCAGCGTGTCTAATTAAATATAATTTCATAAATATTAATTTAATTTATATTTATTTTCTAAATATATTAATAAAATATTAAATTGATCTTCAAATATTTTATAGTTTATTTCTTCAATATTATTTTTATAATTTTTCATTATTATATCATAGTTTTCTTTTTTAACTTCGTGCGAATGCAAACTAATAAATTTGATTTTAAATTTTTCTGCATTATCAAATAATAAACTTTTGGTATTATTAAATTCAAATTCAGATAATGAATATTCATTCATTAATTTTTTATCTTTATTTTCGATACAATTCTCAACAAGTAAAAAATATTCAAAATTTATTTCACCAATTTGATTACTACAAAATGATCTTAAATTTTTATATTGATTTTGATAATTAGCAATAAAGTTTAAATTTGAAATAATTATTTTTTTTATTTTTTTTGCTTGGTTTTCACTTTGAGTTTTAGAATTAACTTTTAAATTAATTAAATTATCAATTTTTTTTATTAAATTTTTTGAGAAAATTTCATTTTTAATCCAATCATCGTACTCAATATGTTCATTTGATAAGGAAAATGGTGAATACAATAAAACAATAAAATATAGTAAATAATAATTAATTTTCACAAATATTAATTAGATATAAAATAATTATTTTCTAGATGAAACTGCTAACAATAAAGGTATTATCATAATCAAAGTCATTAAAACTGATGGATTAAATAGCCAGTAAAGAACACCTAATGAAAATATAAGCATCCAAAATTCATTTTTATATAAAAATTTCATTTTAATTTTATTATATTAATTCAATTTATTTTCTACCAATACTTTTTTTACGGTCTCTCCCATTACAGAAGGGTTTTTGGAAATCGTAACTCCACACTCTTTAAGAAGTTCTACTTTTTCAATCGCACTTTCACCATATGCAGAGACTATAGCTCCAGCATGACCCATAACACGACCTTTAGGAGCAGTTAACCCTGCAATATAAGCAATTACAGGTTTACTCATATTTTCTTTAGCAAATTTACCAGCCTCTACTTCTTGCGGACCACCTATTTCACCTATCATTAAAACTGCAATTGTTTCATCATCATTCTCGAACTTTTCAATTATATCTCTAAAAGAACTGCCATTTATTGGATCACCTCCAATACCAACACTTGTTGAAACACCTATTTCTAAATCTTTAAGTTGTTGTGCAGCTTCATATCCCAAAGTACCAGATCTACTAACTATTCCTATTTTACCTTCTTTGTAAATATGACCTGGCATAATACCTAACATGGATTTACCAGGGCTAATTATTCCTGCACAATTCGGACCTACTAATCCCATTTTTTTATCTTTTGGGTATCTTTTCATATATCTTTTTATTTTAACCATATCATGAGAAGGTATACCATCAGTAATAGCCACACAAGTTTTAATACCTGCATCAGCAGCTTCCATTGCTGAGTCTGCTGCAAAGGATGGTGGTACAAATAAAATTGACGTTGATGCACCCGTTTGATCTACAGCTTCTTTAACAGTATTAAAAACAGGAAGATTCAAATGAGTCATACCTCCCTTTCCAGGTGTTACTCCACCAACAACGTTTGAACCATACTTAATCATTTCTTCAGCATGAAAGCTTCCAATTTTTCCAGTAAAACCTTGGACTAAAATCTTTGTATTTTTGTGAATGATTATAGACATTATTGTGCAAGAGCCTTTACTGCTTTATTTGCTGCATCTTCCAAAGTTGATGCTTCAATGTAATTAATATTGCTTTTTTTTAGTATTTCATTTCCTTTTTCAACGTTCGTTCCAGCTAAACGTATAACTAAAGGATGTTTAATTTCAATTTTTGATAAAGCTTGAACGATTCCTTCCGCAACCCAATCACATCTGTTAATACCTGCAAAAATATTAACTAAAATTACCTTAACTTTTGTGTCCATAGAGATTAACTTAAAAGCTTTAACTATTTTCTCAGGAGTGGCCCCTCCACCAACATCTAGAAAATTTGCAGGTTCACCGCCGGCAAGTTTTATCATGTCCATTGAAGCCATTGCTAAACCTGCACCATTAATAATATTACCAATATTCCCGTCTAGGCTTACATAATTCATTCCTCTGTCAGAAGCATAAACTTCGTTAGAATTTTCCTGTGTTTTATCTCTAAGTTCTGCAATTTCATCTCTTCTAAACATTGCATTATTATCAAAACTCATTTTACAATCTAATGCTAATATTTCATCTTGGTTTGATACAACTAATGGGTTAACTTCAACCATTGTTGCATCAAGCTCACTAAATGCTTTATAACAACCAATAATAGTATTTGCAGCTCTTGAGATCAATTTGGATTCAATTCCCAAACCAAAAGCTATTTCTCTTGCTTGAAATTGCTGAATGCCAACTGCTACTTCTATTTTAGATCGTATAATTGTTTCAGGTTTTTCTTTTGAAATTTCTTCGACACTCATTCCACCTTCTGTTGAAGCTACAACCATTATACTTTCTGAAGATCTATCAAACACTAAACCTAAATATAATTCATGTTTGATATCAGTTGCTTCTTCAATATAAATTCTATTTATTATTTTACCTTCTGGACCAGTTTGGTTTGTAATTAATTTTTTACCTAATAATTTATCAGTTGCATCAGCAACTTCTAATGGAGAATTACATAATATAATTCCTCCCGCTTTACCTCTAGCACCAGAGTGAACTTGCGCTTTTACAACCCATTTAGAACCACCAATTTCTCTCGCTTTATTTTCTGCATTTTCTGGACTATAAACAATACCACCAGTTGGAATTTTAACACCAAAATCAGACAATATTTTTTTTGCTTGATATTCGTGTATGTCCATTACTTGCTCTCAATTAATTTATTAATATTTACAATATTTTCAGCCATTCTTGCGGATGCAGCATCGATCATTCTGCCATCAAGCTGAGCAGCGCCCTTTCCTTCAGCAGCTGCTTTTTCTAATTCTAATAATATTCTTTTTGCTTTATCTATTTCTTCTTTGGGTGGAGAAAAAACTTCATTAGCTAGATCTATTTGCGATGGATGTATTGCCCATTTACCTTCAAAACCAATTGCTGCGGCTCTTTTTGCTGCATCAAGATACCCTTCCTTGTCATTAAAATCACCAAAAGGACCATCTATTGCTCTTAACCCATATGATCTACAGGTCATTACTAAAGTTGATAAGCCATGGTGCCATTGATCACCAGGGTAATCGGGATTTAAACCTCCTATGACAACAGTTCTTGCTCGCATACTTGCTGCATAATCTGCAACTCCAAAGTGTAATGCTTCTAGTCTCGAACTTGATGTTGCTATTGATTGGATATTAGACATTCCTAATGCTGTTTCAATTAAACATTCTAAACCTATTCGATTTTCAAATTTTTTATTTTGTTCAATTTGATTAAGCATACAGTCAACCATATATACGTCAGATGATGAGCCTACTTTTGGAATTAATAATGTATCAACCATATCACCGACCTCTTCTATAATTTCGATCACATCACGATACATATAGTGTGTATCCAAGCCGTTAATTCTTATAGAAATTGTTTTACCTTCTTCTCGCCAATTATATTCTTTTATTGCGTTAATAACATTTTTTCTTGCATCAATTTTATCATTTGGAGATACTGCATCTTCTAAATCGAGAAAAATATAATCGGCATTTGATTTTAATGCTTTTTCAAACATCTTTGGATTAGACCCAGGAACTGCCAATTCACTTCTGTGTAATCTAGATTTAGCAGGTTTATAAAATAAATGGCTCATTTAAAAAAAAATTATATATTTGATTAATATTATAAAAGCGATAAAAAAATTTAAATATTATAAAGATATTTCCTTAAGGCAATTTTCATCATTATTTTTTGGATTATTTACAATTTTTGATACTGGATAAAAGTCTAAATCATCCTCGATAATGCTTTTGTTGTTATATAGAAATTCATTTTCATTATCATTTAGAAAATCAAGACCCTCATTATGAGACATAATAAGAGGCATTCTATTATGTATTTGGGAAAGCTTTTCATTTGCTTCCTTAGTAATTATACAAGCAACATTTGTTTTCTTATTATCTCTGATTTCTTCTCTCCAAATTCCACCTAAAAATAATAATTCATTTTTTGGGATTGATATTAAATATGGTTGTTTTTGATTGTTTATATTTTTCCATTCATAATATCCATTTGCAATAATAAGGCATTTTCTCTTAGTAAATGATTCTTTAAATAAATATTTGTCATTAATCGTTTCAATTCTTGCATTAATAACAAATTGAGTAACATTATTTTGTTTACTAAAGAAACTATAACTCCAACTAAAAGTATCTATTAAAAGGTTATGGTTATTTTCATAAATGATATTAATGATATTTGAAGGTGATATATTGTAAGACTTATGAGCGTAGTTTAAAACTTCAGAGTTAGGAAATAATTTTATAATTTTTTCTTTATCTTCAGTACTTGTAAATCTCCCACACACTATGATGCTTGTGATAAAGGCATTGGTGTAGAAACACCGATGGTCATCCAACAATCTTTAAACTCACCAATTTGATCTACTTTTTCTACAGTCCATTCGAAACCAAATTTTTTTCCATTACTATCTGTAAGTTCTACAAAATAGTATGAACTTTTTTCTTGTTCCTGAACAGGAATTATATTGTGCTCTAAATGGTCAATCATCATTGCATAGGATGGATTCTTAATCATCCTAATAAAATTTTCTAGAGGGCCTGTGTATATTCTATTATTAGGATGCGCAAATTCCCAAGTTTGCTCAATTCCAGCATCAATAAAAGGTAAATCATTGTTTTGGAGTGCCTTTAATTGAATTAGAATAACTTCTTTAGGACCAATTGAAGGATCAGGTTTTATCATTTCTCCATAAACATTTTTTGATAATAAAATAAATAAACTAAACAATATAATTTTGTGCATAATTTTAAAATAGTGTAATTATAACTTTAAGCAATATGCATATTTATGATTTTATCCAAGGATTAATAATTGGAGGAACATTAATTATAGCAATAGGACCTCAAAATTTATTTGTAATTCAGCAAGGGCTTAAAAAATCTTATGTTTTTACAGTCACTTTATTTTGCAGTCTATCTGACAGTTTACTAATTGTAATCGGAATATATCTATCTAATTATATTGTTCAAATTAATCCAAGTATTATTGGAATAGTAAAAGTATTAGGTGGAATTTGGCTTATATTTTATGGATTAAATAAAGTTATAAAACTAAATCAAATTAAAGATATCAAAAAAGAATTAAATATAATTAACGAATACGGAAAAGTATTAATTACCTTATTTCTTATTACATATGCAAATCCTCATGTTTATCTAGATACAATTATTTTGCTGGGATCATTATCAACAAATTTTAATGAACAATTTTTATTTGGCGTTGGAGCAATTTCAGCTAGTTTTTTGTTTTTCTTTTCTTTAGGATATATGTCAAAGTTTTTATCAAAATATATTTATTCAAATAAAACATGGTTTTGGATTGATCTAACCATTGGTCTGCTAATGATTAGTTATGGAATATATTTTATAATTTTTTAAAGAAAGTTTCTAAATTTTTACATACCTGATCAACATTTAATTTTGTAAATACAAGAGGTGGTTTTATTTTAATAACATTGTCATAAGGGCCATCAGTGCTCAATAAAATACCTTGATTTCTCATATAATTAATAAGCAGTTTAGCTAATTTTTTATTTGGTTTAGAGATATTACTATTTTGAATAATATCCATTCCTAAAAAAAGCCCTCTACCTCTAACTTCACTAATATATTTTTTATATTTTAGTTGAATTTTTTTTAATTCTTTTAAAAAATAATTACCAACTAACAAAGCATTTTTTTGTAATTTATTATTATCAATAGTCTCTAATACTGCTTTACCAATAGCGCAGGAAACAGGATTGCCACCGAATGAATTAAAATATTCCATCCCGTTATTAAAAGTTGAAGCAATTTTTTCGGTAGTTATAACAGCAGCTATAGGGTGACCATTACCCATAGGTTTTCCTAAGGTTACTATATCAGGAACGACATCATGCTCTTCAAATGACCAAAAATTTCTTCCAACACGTCCGAAACCAGTTTGTATCTCATCAACGATACATAAAGCATTGTTTCTTCTAATTTCTGAAAATATTTCTTTTAAATAATTTTTTGGAAGAATTACTTGACCACCGCAACCAAGTATACTTTCAGCAAAAAAACATGCAATTTTGGTTTCTTTAATTTTATTTCTAATTACTGTTTTAGCTTCAGTTATATATTTTTTAATCCAATTTGAATTTTGATATTTCCACTTACCTCTTAAGGGATCAGGCATATCTAATACGTGAACATAATCTTTTTTACCTAAACCACCCTTACTATTAAATTTATAAGGACTCAGATCAATTAAAGCATTGGTATGCCCATGATAAGCATTATCTATAACAAAGACATCTTTTGCATTAGTATAAGTTTGAGCTATTCTATACGCTAAATCATTAGCTTCAGATCCTGTGCATACAAAAAATATCTTATTTAATTTCTTTGGAAACTTACTTAAAAGTAATTCACTATAATCATTAATTGTATTGTAAAGATATCTTGTATTAGTATTAAGTTTTAAATTTTGTTGAGTCATTGCTTCATGGACATAAGAATTTGAATGCCCAACATGGGAAATATTATTTACACAATCTAAGTATCTTCTTCCATATCTATCAAAAAAATACTGATCTTTAGCTTCAAGCATATGAAGGGGGTTCTTGTAAGAAATTGAAAAATTATCTGAAATATTTTTTCTTCTTTTTTTTAAAGTATCTCTAAAATTATTATTATTAGAATAAAACGATTTTGGAATTCGTAGAATTAAATTTGGATCAGGTGAAATTTTATTCCAAATATTGAATAAAAATTCTTCACCTACTCCTGGAAAATTCTTATCATGTCCTAATAAATCTAAAATAATTTGAAAATGTAAATGTGGTAACCATTTTCCATTTTCATTAGAGTTACCAATTTTACCAATCCAGTCACCTTTCTTAATTTTTTTTCCAGTTTTTAGTTTTTGAAACATTATTTTGGATAAATGACCGTAAAGAGTATAAAATTTATATTTTTTAAAACTATGTTCTAAAACTAGAGTGGGACCATAGTCATATTTAAAATTATTATTTTTTAAAATTAAAATTTTACCTTCTATTGGTGCAAATAAATCTGTTCCCTGATCAATAAAGATATCTACGCCTAAATGAATATTACGTCTTTCATTCGTATTTAATTCAGAAATGAAGTTAGGACCCTTATAAACTTTTCTTTTTTCATTGTATAAACCTATTCCTATACGAGAATTATCTTCTTTAAATATTTTATTAACTCTTTTTTTAAGCAAACTATTATCTGGATTACCTTTTAATAAAGGTGAATCAGAACTTAATTTCAAGATAGATTTATTTTTATCAAGTAAATTAAATTTAAAAATATTACCAAAGTTGAATTTATTTATATAATTTATAATTTCATTATGATGCTGAATAATATCAAAGCCACATATTTCACGAACAATATATATTAAAAAATTGATAGGAATTTTGTCTAATTTTTCTAATAAAGACCATGCATCTTTCTCACTAATACTTAAATATTGATTTGATGGATATTTAATTCTTTGTTTTTTTGCCATTACAACAGTAATCATAAGTCTTGACTTACATAGCGATATTAATGAATTAATTTCATCCTCATTAATAGAAAACTGTTTATTGTACTCTGTTATTATATTTTTAAGTGTAAGATAAATGTTGTCATTATTCATTAATGCGTATGAAAGACATATAGCTAAATCATTTATTGTTGGAGAATAAATAGAGTCTCCATAATCTAGTAAACCACAAACATTGTTTTCCTTAATAACGATATTATAATTATTTGGATCTGAATGAGTTATTGAATATCTTAATTTATTTAAATTATTTTTTACAAATTTTTGATATTCTGAAAAACATTTTAATAAAATTGATTTTTTTGAGCCAGTAAAAATATTAATATCTTTTTTAATCCATTTTATATTTGATGGATCCCAAATAAAATTTCTATGAGCATCTATATCATTAAATGCTTGTAACTTATTTGATACTTTTCCAAGTAACTTACCTAAAGAATTTTCAATCTTATCGGTATTTTTTATAGCTCCGTACATTTGCCCTTCAATATAAGACAAGATCCTAACAAAGCATTCTCTATTTTTTTTATCTAAATATTTTACAATCTTTGTATGGTGTATTTTTGGTATAAAAGATTTAAGACTAAGATCACTTCGTAAATAATTAATTAATCTATCTTGGTATTTTAATATATTTATTTTTTCTGATGGGTTTGAAATTTTCAATACATATTTTTTTTTGTTATTTATGAATATAATAAAATTTATATCCCTTTCACTATCAAGTTGTTTAATTTTGAGTAATTTATTTCTTAAGAAAGAAAAATTAATCTTTAACCATTTAATTAAATGTTTATTATCAATAATAGGTGGATCAACATCAAAAACTGACATAAAAGGTGTATAATTCATAATGCTGAAATCTAAAAACATTTTTGTTTGTATTGGGGCAATTCATCACGATTATTTATTAAATCTTAAAAAAAATATTATTAATTTTAGATCTAATCAAATTACACAAAAAAGCAGAATTGGTGGAGTGGCGTATAATATTGCAGAATTGCTTTCAAATTTTGTTGATGTAAATTTTTATAGTTTAGCTATCAATGAAGAGATTAGAAAAAAAATCTCAAAAAAAATATATGTTAATCAAGTGAATAAAAATTATACAGATAGATACTATTTAGCTTTATCAGATAAAAATAATAAATTTTTATTAGGTTTAGCTAACACAGATGAATATGAAAATAATAAATCTTTAAAAATACCAAACATCAAGAATAAAAATATAATATTTGATCTAAATTTTTCTAAAACCTATTTGGAAAAATCAATAAATAAACTATCAAAAAAAAATAAAATTATAGTGTGCGCTACATCAGTGCATAAAGTTATTAAAATTAAAAGAATTATAAATAAAATTGATTTTATATTCTTAAATAAAGCGGAGTTACTTAAACTTACTAATTCTTCAAATATTATATTAGGTGTAAAAAAAATATTAAAACAAAATAAAAAAATAAAAATAATTACTACTAATTCAAAAAATAATGTAATATTTGGAAGTAATGAATTTATAAAAAAAATAAAACCCCCATCAATAAAAGTAGTAAACGAAAATGGAGCTGGAGACGCACTAGCAGCCATGATGCTGTATTTGTTCAGTATAAATGAAAATATGAATTATATTTTGAAAACTTCAGTAGCATGCGGATCTTATTATGCTAGTGGTAAAAGCCTAAAAACTAAAAGTGATTTTTTAAAAATTAAAAATCTTTCTAAGAAAGTGAGTGTACAATAGTATGCAAGAAATATTTGATGTAAGTGAAAAAGTTCAGGAGGCAATAAATAGAAAAAAACCAATAGTAGCTTTAGAAAGCACATTGATTAGTCATGGATTGCCTTATCCAGAAAATATTAAAGTCGCAAACGAGTCTATAAAGGCCGTTGAAGATAATGGTGCAATTGCTGCAACAATAGGAATAATTAGAGGTAAGGTTAAAATAGGATTATCGCAAGAGGATATTCAAATATTAGCAAAAGAGAAAAATGTACAAAAAGTATCTAACCACAATATAAATTTATCAATATTTAATAAAGAAAATGCTGCTACAACAGTAGCAAGTTCAATTTCTATAGCTTCTAAATTTCAAATAAGATTTTTTGCAACAGGGGGAATTGGTGGTGTACATCTTAATGCTGAAAATACGAATGATGTATCTGCAGATCTATATGCACTTTCTGAGAATTCAAATTTTGTAATCTGTAGTGGTGCTAAATCTATTTTAGATTTAAACAAAACAAATGAACTACTTGAAACTTTAGGAATTACAAGAATTGGTTATCAAACAAATTATATGCCTGGTTTTTGGTATGAAGAAACAGAAAATAAAGTTGATAAAAAATTTGATGAAATTCATGAAATTTCTTCTTTTTTAAAACTCAATAAAAATATAGAAAATAAAAAATCAATTCTCATATTTAACAAAGTTCCAATAGAAAAGGCGCTTAATAAAAATGACGTTGAAAAATGGATTAATAATGCAACAATAAAAGCTGATAGAAATAATATTAGTGGAAAAGAATTAACGCCATTTCTTATAAATGAAATTAACGAACAATCAAAAAATGAAACTCTAAATGCTAATGTATCATTAATAATTAATAATGCAAATTTAGCTGGACAGATTGCAAAAAGTTTTTATAGCTAAGGTAACAAAGATAATTTATCTTTAAGTAATTGAAAAAATTTTTCATCATTAGCTTCATTCATCACAAAACAATTTGCTGGTCTTTTGGTAACACCAAGCCAATCAACAACAGTCTCCCCTCTTGTTAATTCAGAATTTTCTTCAACTGTGACATTAACCTGTTTACCACTAAAGATAGATGGATCTAATAAATATGCGATGACACATGGGTCATGCAGAGGTGTTTCCTCAGTTTCGTACAACTCTTTATGAAATATTGTATAAAATTCCATTAGTTCACCAAAAAACTTAGAACTTTTATTTTTATTTTCATTCATTGATTTGATAATTTTTGAATTTACATTTACCTGATGAGTAACATCTAAACCCATCATTGTTAAAGAAATGCCTGATTCTAAAACAATATTAGCCGCATGTGGATCCACATAAATATTAAATTCAGCTGAAGGTGTAGTATTTCCTAAGCACATAGCGGCTCCACCCATAAAAACTATTTCTTTTATATTTTCTTTAATAGACGGATCTTTTTTTAAACTTAAGGCAATATTCGTAAGAGGTCCTGTTGGACATAAATAAATTTGCTCTGTTGAAGATTTACAAGTTTCTACTATGAAATCAACTGCATGTTTTTCTTGAGGTTTATAATTTGTATCTATTATTATAGGATCACCTTTTTTATCTAATCCGGTTTTTCCATGAACATATTCAGCTGTAAATAATTCATAGTGAATAGGTTTATTTGCACCTGAGTAAACTTTGATGTCCGTTCTTTCAATTAATGTACAAACCTTAAGAGCGTTATTTACTGTATTATTTAAACCACTATTTCCTCCAACACATGTGATACCCAGTATGTCAATCTCTTTAGAAGAAGCAGCCAACATTATTGCTACAGCATCATCATGACCTGGATCACAATCTAAAATTATTTTTTTAGTCATTAATAAAACTTTTAAGAGGTATTGAAGATCTTTGTAACCAATTCCATTCAGGATATTTGTTGTTATTATCAATTACATGAATTGTGTAAGCATGTCTTGATTTTAAACTTGTGTTCTCACATGAATAATGAGGTAGTCTACCATGTAATAAAACAAGTGATCCTTTTTTTACTTCTACAAAAGTATCAGTTTCAGGAAATGGTTCATCATTTAGATCTATCATTTGCATTTTACCGTCTACTTTTTTAAAAAGTTTTCTTAATGGACCTTTGTGACCTCCACTTGCAACCTGTAAACATCCGTTTGTTTTATTTGCGTCTTCTAATGCAAACCAGAAACCGATAGTACTTTCTGGCTCAGTATATAAAAAAGTAGAATCTTGATGGCAAACTACTTCACCACCTATTTTTGGTTGCTTAAAAATATACATAGATTGAAGTAATTTTGGTTTAGAGAAACCAAGTGATAAAGCAATATCTTGAAGTTTTTGCTTATGAGAAAATTTATAAAAAACTTTGTCTAAGTCATGCAACGCATGACCAATTTTATTTACAATAAAATGTTTATTTTCTTCTATGTTATCATCATTTAAATTAGCTTTTTCTTCAAAGAAGAAACGAATTTTATCTCCTGATTCTAAAAAATAATTATCATCATTATGAGCTTGATTGACTGTATCAAAAATAGATTTTTGATTATTAAAATTATTATGTTCAATAAGATATGATGATCGTTGCATTAATTCATCACATTCTTTATCTGTGTTGAAATTTTCTATAACCAAATATCCGTTATTATTCCAAAAATTAATCATTTCATCGTTTAAGGGTAAATCATTTGTTGAAAAATATTTCATTATATTCCTATTAATTTTGTCAAGAATGGTAAACCAACTTTAATAAGGTTTAATAACTGTGGTATCAAGAATTTTCCAGTTGTTGCAAGGAAGAAGATTATACCCCCGATTATGACTATCAGAATTAAATTTCTATAAAAGTTACCATAATTATTATATTGTGATTTAGCTCTTGATCTCAAAATAAATAGTATAATTACTATAACAATTAAAACTATTAACAATCGGAACATATATTTTCTATATTTAGTAAAAATTAATTTGCAATACTAATTATATCTTAATAAATAGTTTTTAGTAGATGATTAGATTAAGCATTTTATTTTTATCAATTTTTTCTCTTATGTATGGAATATATTTTTTATTTTTGCCATATAGTTTTGTTAATTTAACTGCTGCTGAAAGTATCAATATAGCATGGCTTAGAAACCTTGGTGGAGCTATAACAGGTCTTTTGTTTATTGGTCTTTTCATGATCTACTTGAATACAAAGGGATCTATTAGATTGCTAAATGTTATTATTATTACATCTATAATACAGACTTCTGCTTTAATATATTCAAGAATAGCAAATGAATTTTCCGCAAAAAATTTAATAATTATTGATATAACTATATATGCCGCAATAGTAGTTACTGTTTATTTATGTTTCATTTCAATTAGATTTAAAAATCTATTTATTTAAATTTAAAAAAAATTCTAATTAATAAAAAAATAATTAATATTAAAAAAATTAAAATTAATTCAAAAGATAAAATATTACGAAGTTGAAATTCCTTAATTTCAATAAAATCAGAAAATTGATTACCAATAAATGAAAAAAGAAGAAAATAAGGAGTAAAACCAATAAAAGATGAAATTATAAATTTAGTTTTAGAAATATTTAATGTTGATAAAAATAAATTTTGAACAAATAATGGTACTCCAAAGATAAGTCGTAATAAAACTAAGTATTCAAAAGATGATTTTTTAATGATTGTATTTAATTTGTAACTAAATTTTTCAATTTGTTTATTAAAATATTTTTTAAATATATTTTTAAAAAAAAGAAAAAAACATAAACTACCTAAAACAATAGTTGTTATATTAATTATAAAACCTGTAATAAATCCAAAAAAGAAACTTGATGCAAGTATAATTATTAAACTACCAGGTAGAGAAAATGTAAAAAACAAAAAAGAAAATAAAAAATATAAAATTAAAGACAATTCTAAATTTTTTTTTATTAATAAATCAAATTGAATTAAAAAATTAAAAATAACATCAATCATTTAATAATTTTAAAACCTTTGAAAAAAATAAATAATGTAATAATCAAAATTAATAAAATAAAAAATATTATAAAAATATTTTCAACTAAATTAAATGAAAATTCATCATTAAATGAATTCCTAAAAAAGCTTACAACATAATAGTAAGGATTATATAAAAGTATAGCCTTCATATTATCAGGAAGATAATTTATTGAAAAAAAGGTTCCTGATAAAAAATTAATAGGTGCAACAAAAAAGCTCGAGAATGTACTTTGTGAATCCCAAGAATTAAAAATTATTCCCACGAAACATCCTAAACATGAGAAAAATATTATAACTAAAAATAGGTAGTAAAAAAAATAAAAAAAATTATAAATTTCAATATCTATTAAAAAAGTAAATATAAAAAAATTAAAAAGTGCTAAAATAATTCCAATAATAAGAGATGTTAATATTAAAGATATTAATATTTCAATTCTATATATAGGTGCCATTAACCAATCATCTAAAGAACCAATTTGTTTCATATGAATTAAAGTAGCAGACGAATTATCGTAACTTTCCTGAGCAACGATCATAATGATTAATCCAGGAGCAATAAATTCAACGAAAGAACCTGAATCCATAGAAAGTGAGTAATAATTTTCTACTGTGATAAAAACTAATATAAATAAAAGATTTGTAGTTAAAGGGGCTAATAAAGAATAATGATACTCTTGGAGAAATTCTTTAATTCTAAATGCGATTATTGAATAAATCGCACTAAAATTTAACATCAATTAAGATTACTTAGAAAAGTATTTTTGAACAAGTTCCACCCAAAAATTTACACCAATAGGTAATAAATTATCATTAAAATCATACTTTGTTGTATGTAGATGAGCGCTATGTTCTGCATCTCCTTGACCAAGATAAAGATAGGAACCAGGTTTTTTTTCTAACAAATATGAAAAATCTTCTCCTCCCATTGACGGGTCAATATCAGTAATAACTTTATCATCACCAACCAAATCTTTAGCTACATTCGCGGCAAATTTTGTTTCTTCTTTAGAATTTATAGTAGGTGGATATTTATTTACTAAATCAAACTCAATTTTTATCTCTGCACCATGTGCATCGGCTATACCTTTACATAATTCATTTAATCTTTTCTCTATGTATGCTCTTGTTTCTCTTCGAAAAGTTCTAATTGTCCCACCCATTTTAACTTGATCATCAATTACATTATAAGCTGTACCAGCATTAATTTTTGTAATACTTATAAGAGCTTTATCAACAGGATCTGTGGATCTACTTATAATTGTTTGAACAGCAGAAATAACTTGTGCAGAAATTACAACAGGATCAATTGCTAGATGAGGTGATGCAGCATGACCACCCTTTCCTTTTACAGTAATATCAAATTCATCAACTGCTGCCATCATCGGTCCACTATTTACACCAAACGTACCTAAAGGTAACTCAGGCCAATTATGAAGTGCATAAACTTCATCAATTTTAAAATCATCAAACATACCATCTTGAATCATTTTTTCTCCTCCAGCAAAACCTTCTTCTCCTGGTTGAAAAATGAAATATACTCTTCCATTAAAATTATTATTTTCACTTAGATATTTCGCTGCTCCAAGAAGCATTGTGGTATGACCATCATGACCACAACCATGCATCATACCTTTATTTTGTGATTTATGATTAAATTCGTTTTGTTCTGGCATAGGAAGAGCGTCAAAATCTGCTCTTAAACCAATTGTCTTATCATTAGTGACTTCATTACCATCTACCCAAGCAACAACACCTGTATTAGCGTAACCATCTTTAAATTTAATATTAAATTCACTTAACTTGTTTTTGATATATTTTGATGTTTCAAATTCTTGAAGGCCTATCTCAGGAATTTTATGTAAATCCTGACGCCATTCTGTCATCTGATCTTGCATTTGATTTATGCTGTTTAAAATTGGCATTATAGTATTCCGAAGAAACCTTTTTTATTTAGTTTTTCTTCGCATTGTTTTAGTTGTTTATTAAACATCTTAGTATTTCTTTCTACATTTTTAGCAACATCAATCAACCAATCTTTACTTTTAAATGTCTCTTTCGACCATCCGTTTTGACCTTCATGATATGCTAAATATTGATTATAGTAATCATTTTTTGAAATTCCAATCATATTTTCGGACTGCGTTGTGTACCAGCCAATAAAATCAGTTACATCTCTAAAATTTGCCCTTGATGCATTTTGATTTCCAGTTTTATTCTTATACCAATCCCAAGTGGGATTTGTTATTTGTGCATAACCAAAAGCAGTTGATGGTCTAGAGGTTGGTATTAAACCTAAAAATTTTTTTCTTTTCGGTTTTGCAAATTGGGTAAAAGATGATTCTTGTTTTATAACTGCTAATTGGAATGCAATTGGGGTATTCCATTTATCATAAGAATTTTTAGTTGCTTTATACCAGCTTTTCTTTTCATCAAAAATTATGCAACTATCAGCAGTATTTGTTAACTGATTTGAAGTACATGCATATAAAAATAACAATGTAATACAAAATAATTTTAAAAAATTATCAAATTTCATTATAAACCTAAATACCATAACTTTTACTTATATAGTCTTAAATGTGGCAAAAAATTATTGCTTACTATTGAATTATAGATATGAATGCTTAAATTTTAAAAATGGCAGAAAAAACTAAAGAAAATTTAACATTTCAAGCTGAAGTCAGTAAGCTTTTAGATCTTGTTGCTAATTCTCTTTATAGCGAAAGAGAAATATTTTTAAGAGAATTAATATCTAATTCTGCAGATGCCTGTGAAAAACTAAGATATCAATCACTCTCTAAAAAAAATCTTCTTAAAGATGAAAAGAATTTAAAAATAAATATTAGAGTTTCAAAAAAGAAAAAAATTATTGAAATTGAAGATAATGGAATTGGAATGTCTAAAAATGAACTTATCGATAATTTAGGAACTATAGCGAGATCAGGAACTAGTAAATTTATTGAAGCAATGAAAAATAAAAAGGGTAATGATATTTCCGCAATTGGACAGTTTGGTGTTGGTTTTTATTCCTCATATATGGTTGCGGATAATGTTGAAGTTCTTTCTAAAGATGCTGAAAATGAAGAAACAAATCTTTGGTCTTCCAATGGGAAAGAAAATTATACAATAGAAGATGCTAAAAAAGATAAAAGAGGAACTTGTATAACTTTAAATATAAAGAAAGATGCTGATGAATTTTTAGATTCATTTCGTTTAAGATCAATTATAACAAAATACTCAAATTATATTCCTTTCCCAATTTATCTTAAGGATCTTGACGATAAAGAAAAAGAAGAAAAAATAAATGAAGGTAGTCCATTATGGCTAAAAGATAAAAAAGATATAAAAGAGGAAGACTATAAGCAATTTTATAATAATATTTCATTTAACTTTGATGATCCCTTAAAAACTATTCACTATAACGCTGAGGGTGTTATTAGTTATAAGGCTTTAATGTATTTTCCTACCAATCAACCTATGGACTTATTTAATGCTGATAGGAAAAATAAAATAAAATTATATGTTCAAAAAGTTTTTATCACTGATGATTGTGAAGACATAATCCCTAATTGGTTACGCTTTATTCCAGGAGTAGTCGACTCACAAGATATTTCTCTCAATATAAGTAGAGAAATGCTTCAAAATAATCCTATTATTACGAAAATTAAAAAAGGTATTACAAATAAAATTTTAAGTGAAATTGATAGCTTAGCTAAGAAAGAAAAGGATAAATTTGAGACATTTTGGAATAATTTTGGTCCTGTTTTAAAAGAAGGGTTATACGAACATAACGATCATCATGAAAAAATCCTACCGCTATTAAGGTTTGAAAATTCTTTAAACGATAAAAAAATATCTCTTGAAGAATACATTAAGTTAATGGCTAAAGATCAAAAAGAAATTTATTATTTTGCTAATACTGATAAGGATCATATTAAAAACTCTCCTCAATTAGAAGTTTTTACTGATAAAGAGATACCAGTTTTGTTTATGGTTGATGCAGTAGATGAGTTTTGGATACAAAATGTAAATAAATTTAAAGATTTAGAATTTAAATCAATAACTAAAGGTAAAGTTGATGTTTCGAAAGTTGGTGAAAAATCAAGTAAGAAAGACGAAGATAAAAAGAAAATAGATAGTAAAATCAATGATTTAATTAACATACTTAAAACAGAGCTTAAAGAGACTATATCTGATGTTATTATATCTAAGAGATTAACAAAAAGTCCAATTCTACTTGTTGCTGAAGAAGCAGGGATGGATATAAATATGGAAAAACTGATGAAAATGCATAATCAAAAAACTCCTGTTTCAAAAAAGATACTTGAAATTAATCCAAACCATCCGATGATTGTAAATTTATCTCAAAATTTAACAAAAATTGACCATAAAAAAGCTTCAAATTTAATTTTAGATCAAGCTAATATATTAGATGGTAACATACTCTCAAATCCATCAGCTTACTTAGAAAATTTAACTGAAATTTTTATTAAGTAACTGAATTTATAATTTTATTATTATTAAAAAATTCAACAAACTGATTAGCAACCATTTCTGCTACTACTATTTGTGCTTCATCAGTAGAAGCAGCAATATGTGGAGTTAAAATTATATTATCTAAATTATAAAACCCACTTTCTTCTAAAGGCTCATTTTTAAAAACATCTAATGCAGCGCCTTTAATTTCTTTTTTTTCTAGAGCATTTTTAAGATCATCTTCATCAACTAAGTTACCTCTAGCAGTATTAATAATTATGCAATTTTTTTTCATCAATGATAAATGATTTTTATTCATAATGGGGTTACCATCTTTATTCGGTTTACAGTGAAAAGAAATTATATCTGAATCTTTAATAATCTCATCGATAGAACAAGAATTATATTCAGGAAAGTTATCCTTAATTGTTTCAAAGTATGAAGAAAATATTGAAACCTGCATTCCCAATACATCAGATATTTCTGCAACTCTTTTGCCTACATTGCCAAAACCTATGATACCAATTTTCTTGCCTTTAATTTCATTTCCTTTTAATTTCTTTTTTTCCCAAAGACCCTTATGAGTTGCCTCATTGGCAACAGTAATTTTTCTTTGTAATGCAAAAATTAAACCAATTGTGTGTTCTGCTGTAGCATTTGTATTTCCTCCTGGGGTATTCATTACGATAATATTTTTATTTTTAGCAGCTTCCACATCAACATTATCTACTCCTGCTCCTGCCCTACCTATAATTTTTAAATTTGAAAGAGAGTCAATTAAATCTTTTCGCACCTTAGTTGCAGAACGAATGATTAAACCATCATAGTTATCAATTATTTTTTTTAATTCTTCAGGAGATAAGTTTGTTTTTGTATCAACTGAAATGTTATTTTTTATTAAAATTTGAGATGCAATATTATCTAGTGAATCTGATATTAGTACTTTAGGCATGTTTTGATTTAATCTCTGAATAGGCCCAATCAATCCAAGGTAAAACTAATTCTACATCTGAAGTTTGAACAGTTCCTCCAGCCCATATTCTAAAAGAAGGTGGTGCTTTGGGATATCCATTGCAATCAAATCCAACATTATTTTCAGAAAGTAATTTACATATATCAACCATTACAGCTCTTTGACTGCTTTCATCTTTATTAGTAAACCAATCTTCAATAATTTTAAAAGTTATTCCAGTATTTGAGATATAATTATCATCTTCAATTTCAGATAAAAAGGTGACCCAATCTCTCTTATTAATCCATTCTCTAATTTTTTGTAAAGAATTCTGAGATTTAGAAATTAATGAATTTAATCCTCCTTGAGAAGAAACCCAATTTAATGAATCAATTATATCTTCAACACATATCATTGAAGGTGTATTAATTGTGTTTCCTTCAAAAATACCTTTTATCAATTTTTGGTTTTCAGCTAATCTAAATAATTTTGGCACTGGCCAACTAGGTGTAAAACTTTCTAATCTTTCAACAACGCGTGGAGAAATTGCTATCATTCCATGAGCAGCCTCTCCTCCAAGTATTTTTTGCCAAGACCAAGTTATAACATCACATTTATTATAATCTATAGGCATACCAAAGATTGCCGAAGTAGCATCACAAATGGTTAGGCCTTTTCTATCATCAGGTATCCAATCTCCATTAGGAACTTTGACACCAGATGTTGTTCCATTCCAAGTAAAAATAACATCATTATCAAAATTGACTTTGCTAAGGTCAGGTAGTTTACCATAATCTTCTTCATGAATATTTAAATTATCTAATTTTAGTTCGCTAATTGCATCGATTACCCAATCTTTACCAAAATTTTCCCATGCAAGAATATCGACTCCCGTTTTACCTAGTAGGCACCACATAGCCGCTTCTAAAGCGCCAGTATTTGATCCAGGCATGATACCCAATAAATAATCATCAGGTAATTTAAGAATATCTTTAGATTTATCTATTGCTTCTTTTAATCTTGCTTTACATTCAACAGATCTGTGAGATCTACCAGTTAAAGCATTACTCAACACTGATATGTCCCAGCCTGGTCTTTTTGAAGTTGGTCCACTTGAAAAGTTTGGATTGTTAGGTTTTTTATTAGGTTTATTCATATAATTTTTTCAAACTCATAAACTACTAAGCCATCTAAAGGTTTTGGATCAAACCATGTTGATTTAGGAGGCATAGTCAAATTTTTATTCGCGACTGTAATAACATCACTTATTGAAGATGGGAAGATAGAAAATGCCACACTGTCATTATTTTCATCAACTTTTTTTTCTAAAGCTTGCAAACCATGACATCCAGCAATAAATCTTATTCTTTCATCATTATTAACATCAGAAATATTTAAATGTTTTTTGAAAATAAAATTATTTAAAATATTTATATCTAGCGTATCAACAAAATTATCAGTTTTTAATTCAGTTTTAAAATGTAATGAGTACCACTTTTTTTCGTGATACATTCCAAATTGTTTATTAGATTGAGGTTTGAAAGGATTTTTTTCTTTTTTTATTTCGAAGTTTTCAGAAAGAATGTCTAAAAAATTTTCTTCACTCAAACCATTTAAATCTTTAACAACTCTATTATAATCAAATATTTTAGCCTCATCACTTGGAAATGCAGCTATCATAAAATCTTCCTGTAAAATATTTTTATTATAATTTAATTCACCAATAATTTTCATTGCACCCATTCTATGATGTCCATCAGCAATATAAAAATTATCTACCTCATTTACAAAAACAGAAGATAGCTTTTTGATGAAAAATTCATCAGAGACACACCAGAGTTTATGAATAGTTTTATCAAAACTTTCAAAATCATAATCTGGAGTATTTGATATTATAGAGGATAATAAATCTTTTATCTTATTATTTTTTTTATATACCACATAAATAGGACCAATTTGTGTTTTTATATTTAACATTTGCTCTGCTCTTTCTCTCATCCTTGTCTCGTATATTTTTTCGTGTGCTTTAATTTTTTCATCTACGAAATCTGATATTTTAGAAAGAGATAAAAAACCTAGTTGAGTATGGCCTTTAAATTCAATTTGATAAATGTAATAACATAATTCTTTATCTTTTTTAATTACGTCATTTTCTTTCATTTCATTAAAATGTGATTTAGCTTCTAAGAGAGTATCTGCTTCTTTTAATTGTCCAACAGGATTCAAAATTTTTAAATAATTCCAATAATTATTTTTTTTAAATATTTCTATATTTTCAATACTTAAATGATCAGTAGAAGGAGCAATTAAATTTTTTGCATCTTCGTTGTAAGGACGTGTACCTTTAAAAGGTTTAATTTCAACCATAATAAAGAAACACCTTTAATTAAATAAAAAAAAAATTAAACTTAAATTACGCTACTTCTGGTATTTGAGAGATAGATTTACCTATTCCATCATCATCAATAACATCATCAGCCATTGATCCATTTAGATAATCATCATAAGCAGACATATCAAAATATCCGTGACCACATAAATTAAAGAGAATAGTTTTTGACTCACCTTTTTCTTTACATTCTAAAGCTGCATCAATAGCGCCTTTTATTGCATGGTTTCCTTCTGGAGCAGGAATAATTCCTTCTTGTTTTGCAAAAGTTAAACCAGCTTCAAAACAATCTTTTTGACGATAAGCCTTTGCTCTCATCAGGCCTAACTCATATAAATGACTTAAATGATAAGACATGCCATGGTATCTTAATCCACCAGAGTGATTTGCTGGTGGTAAGAAATCAGATCCAAGAGTATGCATTTTAATTAATGGAGTCATTTTTGCCATATCACCATGATCATAAGCATACTTACCCTTCGTAAATGAAGGACATGATGCAGGCTCGCAACCAATTATATCAATTTTTTGACCACCTCTTAACTGTTGTCCTAAAAATGGAAACATTAATCCAGAAAGATTGCTACCGCCACCTGTACAGCCAACAATTATATCAGGATAATCTCCAGCCATCTCCATTTGCATAATAGCTTCATTGCCATTTATAGTTTGATGCATTAAAACGTGTCCTAAAACACTTCCAAGTGAGTATTTTGCTTTGCCTCCACTTTTAACAGTTGCTTCTATTGCTTCTGATATAGCTATTCCCAAACTACCAGGGTTATCAGGATTTTCTGATAATAACTTTTTACCGAAATCAGTTAAATTAGATGGACTAGCGTGACAGTTAGCGCCAAAGGATTGCATCATTAATTTTCTGTAAGGTTTATGATCAAAACTAACCTTAACCATGAAAACTTCTATATCTATACCAAAGATCTGGCCTGCAAAAGCTAATGAACTTCCCCACTGACCTGCGCCCGTTTCAGTAAAAATTTTACTAATTCCTTCTTCTTTATTAAAAAATGCTTGTGGAACTGCAGTATTTGGTTTGTGACTTCCAGTAGGACTAACACCTTCATATTTGTAATAAATTTTAGCTGGTGTATCTAAAAACTTTTCTAATCTTCTTGCTCTAAATAAAGGAGAGGGTCTCCATTGTTTGTATACTTCTCTTACTGGTTCAGGGATTTCTATTTCTCTTTCAGTAGAAACTTCTTGCATAATTAAACTCATTGGAAATAAAGGAGCAAAGTCGTCAGGACCAGCTGGTTGTTTAGTCCCAGGATGTAGTGGTGGTGGTGGTGGACTTGGTAAGTCTGCATTAATATTATACCAAAACTTTGGTGCTTTATTTTCTTCAAGTAAGTATTTAATTGAGTCGCTCATAATAAAAGTATATTGGACTATAAAAAATTAAATTTCAACCATAAATGAAATACTTTAACTTCAAAAATGTGTCTATTTTTATTGCTTTTTTATTAGTATTATATGTTTTTTACGGATATTTTACTCATTGATTTTTTTTGACCCACAAACAGACCAATAAAAACTAAAATAATTCCGACTACAGAAGTGAATACTATTTTTTCAGAAAGAAATATGAATCCCCATATTAAAGCAAAAACAGGTATTAAATAGGCAACATAAGATAAGAAAACCGGACCAGATTGCTTAACTATATGATAGCGCATATGAAATGCAATAGCTGTTGGAAAAACACCTAAATAAATAATAGAAATTAAAGAAATTGTATTAATATTATTTTCATAATTAATAAAATCATAGAATAAAAATGGTAATGATATTATGGCTCCAAACAATGTAGCAAAAGTAGTAATTGAAATAGAGCTTAATTTTTTTAATTTATTATAAGCTGCAATATTTGAAATCATGTAGCCAAATGCTGCTATAATCACAAAAATTTTAGCTAAAGTACTTATGTAGTTTTCATCTTGAAAATTAAATTTACTTACATCTAAAATAAAAAAAATACCTACAAAGCCTATAATAATTGATAAAAATTTAATCCAAGTGAACTTATCATCTGAAGTTAAAACATGAGACATTAGTAATGTTATTAAGGGACCAACTGACATTAACAAACCAGCAGTTGAAGAAGGGATATATTGTTCAGCCCAACTAATCAGATAGAATGGTAAAAAATTTCCTGTAATTCCAATAAAAGAAAGAATTATAACTAAATCAAGACTTAATTTAGGATGATTGTTGTATGAATAATATAAAATAATTAAAAATATAGATGCAATAATTAATCTTAAAGAGGCGATACTTGTAGGAGTAAAACTAGACAGACAAATTTTAATAACAAAAAAAGAAGATCCCCAAATAGCTGCTAAAATTATAAGAAGTATTAAATTATTAGATAATAATTTATTTAACAAAAATTAGATTTTATTTTTAGGTTGTGGAATTTCAATATTTTCGGAAGGTTTCATAAATTCATCCCTTCTTCCATCCCAGAGATAGTCGGCATAATCAAATTCTGTGATCATTCTATCAGATCGCTCAAATGTTAAGCCGTATTTTCTACAATAACTAGCGAATTCTTCAGCATTATCTATTGGTAAATTTTCTACAGTCCACTTTCTAGAACTTCTATCAAATTTAAAACCATTTTTTTTGAACCAGTCTCTGTGATAATATGAATCTCTACCAAAAGCTGAAAAAGTTATTTTTTTTGACATATTGATGAAAGCTCTTACATTAAAAATTTAGAAATAACAAATTTAATTTTAAAAATTAATTTTATTTAAAATAGTAGAAATCTAGTAGTATTTATAATAAGATAATATTATGGATCTTTACAGTAGTAGTGAAATAACAGTTCATCAGTTAAATGAACTTAAACAAGATGACAAAAAAATTCAAATTATAGATGTAAGAGAAGATACAGAGAGAGATCATGCCCATATTAAAGGTACAATACACATGAAACTTTCAGAAATAGCTAAAAGATATACCGAATTGGATAAGAAAAAAAATATTTTTGTAATGTGTCATACCGGAACAAGAAGCCAAGCCGTATGTAAATGGCTCAAAGCACAAGGTTATAATCATTGTGTTAATGTACTTGGCGGAATAGATGCATGGGCTGCATTAATTGACAGAAATATTAGAAGATATTAAGAAATACTTTCTAAGTATAAGCCTAAAAAAATAATAATTACGCTAATTAAAAATAGTATTATTCTGAACAATATTTCAATAAAAAGATTAAATCTTACTCGTTTTTTTATAATTAGTTTATATAGAGGATTACTAATTGACAGAGAAATTAAAAGTATCCCAATAATAATAACAAACCAATGCATATAGTTAAAAAATACATAGCTGAAGATTTAAAATTTTCAAATCAAACTATCAAAGATATGAGGATTAATTCAAAAAGTTTTTATAATAACATTAAAGAAAGAAGAAGCATACGTGATTTTTCAAAAGATAAAATCGATATAAATGTTATAAAAAATGCAATCTTATCTGCAGGATCAGCTCCTAGTGGGGCTAATCTTCAACCATGGCATTTTGTAGTAATAAAAAATAAAACCGTAAAAAAGAAGATTAGAATAGAAGCAGAAAAAGAAGAAGAAAATTTTTACAAATACAAAGCTCCCCAAGAGTGGTTAGATGCGTTAACTCCTTTAGGAACTGATGAAAATAAAAAATTTATTGAAAATGCGCCTTATTTAATAGCTATATTTGAAAAAAAATTTTCAATTTCAAAAAATAAAAAAATAAAAAATTATTATGTAAAAGAGTCTGTGGGTATAGCTACTGGTATATTAATTACTTGTTTACATTTTTCTGGTTTAGCAATGTTAACACACACACCAAGTCCGATGACATTTCTTAATAAAATTTTGAAAAGACCTAGTAATGAAAAACCATTTGTTTTGCTTATTGTCGGGCTACCAAATGAGGATGCAACAGTTCCGAAATTTGCTAAACAAAAGAAAAGGTTTGAGGAAATTACTTCAATTTTTTAACCAAGCTCTTCAGGTTTCATAGTTTCATAAACCTCATAAGGCATATGTATCCAAGGAGAATCTTCTAAATAATCAACATAATAATTTGGTTTAAATGATGATACTGATTTATAAAACAAAACTCCAGTTCTTATTGGTTCATCTATATAAAAACCATAAGTATGATTTAACCAATCAATACTTTTTTTTAGTGTAATTCCTGAGTCTGCTAAATCATCTACTATTAAAACTTTTGATCCAATGTTAGGACTTGTTTTTGCTAAATCTCTTGAAAAAGTAATTGCACCTCTTTTATTTTTTACTCCATCACCTTTATATGATTCAACAGAAAGAATTGCTAGAGGGACATCAAATATTCTTGCCATTACATCCCCTACTCTCATTCCTCCTTTTGCAATGCATACAACTTGATTAAAGTTCCATCCATCTTTATGAATTTGTTTTGCTAATTCTTCTGTTTTAGCTCTATATTCATCCCAACTAATGTGTAAATCAGACATAAATCTTCCTTTGAAATTAAGAATTAAACCTCTCTCTTTTAAGGAGAGAGGATTTTAAGAATATTAGTTATTGTGGTACTTCGCCGTCAATTCCTTGAACATAAAAGTTCATTCCAAGTAACATTCCATCAGGCGCTACTTCACCTTCAGGAACTACAAGCTCACCAGCTTGATTGTAAATTGGTCCTGTGAAAGGATGGATAGTTCCATCTTTAATTCCAACTTCCATATTTACAGCTTCTTGAATTAGACTTGCTGGCATAAGTTTAGTATTATATGGTGACATTACAACCATACCTTTATCCATACCATCCCAAGTATCACCTGAGGACCAAGTGCCATCAACGACAGCTTTTGCTCTTTCAGCATAATAAGGGCCCCAAATATCTTCAATTGAAGTTAAATGTGCATCAGGACAGAACTCTTCTTGATTTGAAGCTTGACCAAATGCAAAGACACCTGCTTTTTGAGCAGCCTGACAAGGAGCGTATGTATCTGTATGCTGTACAATTATGTCAGCTCCTTGATTAATTAATGTATTTGCTGCATCAGCTTCTTTACCTGGGTCATACCAAGTAAATACCCAAATAATTTTCATTTTTATATCTGGATTTACTTTAGATGCTGCTAAATAGAATGCATTTATTCCTCTAACAACTTCTGGGATAGGGAATGAAGCTATATAACCAATAGTATTGGTTTCAGTCATATGCCCAGCAATATGACCTTCAATCATTCTGCCTTCATAAAATCTAGCTGAATAAGTAGCAACATTTTCTGCTTGGATATATCCAGTAGCATGTTCAAATTTTACATCGGGAAAATCCTTAGCTACTTCATGTGTCTGATCCATATAGTTGAAAGACGTAGTAAATATTAAATCATGTCCTGAATCAGCTAGTTTTCGGATTGCTCTCACTGCATCTGCATTTTCAGGAATATTTTCAAGATAAGTAGTAGTAATAGAGTCGCCAAGTTGGCTTTCCATATATTTTCTACCTACATCATGCATATACGTCCAACCGTGATCTCCTGGAGGACCTATATATATAAATCCAACTTTTTTAGGGTCTGCATATGCTGAGCCAAATGCAAATACCAGAAAAGTTGATAAATAAGTTATTGTTCTAATCATTTTAACCTCACCTGCTAATATAACGATTACTCAAAGATATACTTAATATATACAAATAGATTTGATCAATAATTGTATATGATTATAGAAAAAAAAAAGTGGATATTATTTATCTGCCTTTATAAAAAGGAATAGTTAACGAAGCAGGTGCACTAAGTTTTATTCTTAATTTATTACTAGAAATTAACACTAAAACTATAATAGTTGCAACATATGGCGCCATGCTGAAAAATTGACCAGGGAATCTTAAACCTAAAGCCTGAAGATTCATTTGAAGAATAGTAACACCTCCAAATATATAAGCTCCAATAAGCACTCTTTCTGGTTTCCAAGTTGCAAAAACAACTAAAGCTAACGCTATCCATCCACGTCCAGCTGTCATTCCCTCTTGCCACATTGGGGCATAACAAATTGAAATATATGATCCGGCAAGAGCACACATAGAACCTCCAAATAAAATTGATAAAAATCTTATTTTAATAACGCTATATCCTAATGCATGTGCAGAATTATGAGATTCCCCTACTGCTCTTAAAATCAAACCGGCTTTAGTTTTATAAAAAAAATAACTAACCAAAAAAACAATTAAGAAAGAAAATATAACAAAAAACCATGGTGACAGACCATCAATTGGTGTTCCAATATATTGTTTGCCAAGCATCGAACTAAGACCTATTCCAAAAATAGTTAATGCTAATCCTGTAGCAATTTGATTTGACATTAAAAACAGAACTAGAAAAGCAAATAAACCAGACATGATAATTCCAGATAATATAGATACAAAAAAAGCTAAAAAATAACTTCCTGTAATTACTAAGATAGTAAAAGCGGACACTGCCCCTACTAACATCATTCCTTCTACACCTAAATTTAATACTCCAGATTTTTCTGCAACTAACTCACCTATTCCAGCAAAAACAAGAGGTGTTGTTGCAATTAAAACAATTTGTAAAATTCCAAGTATTAAATCTAAATTCATAATAATTTTTTGTAAGTTAATTTATAGTTAATTAGTAATTCCGCACCTAATAAATAAAATAAAACCAAACCTTGAAATATAAAACCTACTGCTGAAGGTATTTGTAAAAACAATTGTGCGTCCTCAGCACCAAGGTAGGTAAGAGCGATAACTAGAGAAGCAAAAATAATACCAATTGGGTGAAGTCTACCTAAGAAAGCGACAATAATTGCAGTAAATCCATAATTTGGAGAAATATCTCTATATAATAATCCAATTGGGCCAGATACTTCAGCTAAACCTGCAATACCTGCAAAAGCACCACAAATTGCAAAAGCAAAAAAAACTAAAGTTGTTTGATTAAAACCTGCATATCTAGCAGCTTTAGGACTGTAACCAGATACTTTCAATTGAAAGCCAAAAATAGTTTTAGAAAATATAAACCAAGATACAAAAATTAAAAATAGCGTTATAATTAATCCAAAGTGCACCCTTAAACCATCAAATAATAAAGGCATTCTTCCTGATTCACTGAACGGTCTTGATTTAGGAAAGCTATACCCAAATGGATCTTTCCAAGGCCCTACTACTAAATAATCTAAAATAAATAAAGCAACATAAACCATCATTAGGCTTGTTAAAATTTCATTTGTATTAAATTTTGTTTTTAAAATAGCAGGTATTAAACCCCACAATGCTCCTCCAATTGCTCCTGCAAAAATCATTAATGGCAACAACCAGAAAGCATTTGTATCGTGAAATAATATTCCAATACCTCCACCAAAAATTGCACCCATGGTAAGTTGTCCTTCAGCTCCAATATTATAAATATTATTCTTAAAACAATATGAAAGACCAATTGCAATCAAGGCTAAAGGAGTTGCTTTTACAAATAATTCAGAAATACCGTAGGTTGAAGAAATGGGTGAAATAAAAAACGTATACAATGCATAAACTGGATCAAAACCAAGGAGAACAAAAATAATTGATCCAGTAATTAAAGTTAAAATAATAGATATTATGGGAATAAAAAAATTCATTAGACCTGAACTCTGTGAGCGAGAAACTATAGAGGGAAATAAATTATTCATTTTTTCCACCCATCAATAATCCTAATTTTTCAATTTCTACTTCACTAGTTTTAAAAGGTTTGGATAAATTACCATCATAAATAACAGATATTTTATGAGTAATTTCAATCAATTCATCTAAATCCTGAGAAATAACAATTATAGAAGTTCCATTTTGCGATAATTCTATCAAAGACTCTCTTATAGAATGTTCAGCGCCGGCATCTATCCCCCAAGTTGGATGTGAAATAATTAATATTTTTGGCTTAGATGAAATTTCTCTACCAATGACATATTTTTGTAAATTTCCTCCAGACAAACTTGATGCTTTAGCATCATTCCCAGGAGTAATAACTTTAAATTCATTAATTACATTATTAGCAAAATCATCAACGTTATTTTTCAATATTATACCATTTTTAATAAAATTATTTTTTGGAAATTGACTTAAAAGAATATTTTCAGACAAACTTAACTCAGGAACTGCACTATGACCTAATCTATTCTCGGGAACAAACGAAATAGATAAATCTCTTCTTTTTTGTGGTCCATACTTTTCAATTTTTTTATTATCAAAAGTAATTGATCCAGATTTAATATTTATATTTTCCCCTGTTAAAATGTCCATTAATTCTGATTGTCCATTACCAGCAACACCAGCAATGCCATAAATTTCACCCACTCTAACTTGAAATGAAATATTTTTAAGGTCTGTTAAAAATGGATCATTAAAATCACATGAAATATTTTTTACTTCAAAGTTAACTTCATCTTTAATATGCCCGTAATTAGTTTTTAAATCATCTAGTTTTTGTCCTAGCATTTTTGTTGCAAGTGTTTTTGCAGTTTGATTTGAAGTACTTGAAGTGTCTATAATTTCACCACTTCTCATTATTGTAACTGTATCACATATTGATATTACTTCTTCAAGTTTATGAGTGATATATAATATGGTACGACCTTCTTTGACGAGTGCATTTAATGTTACAAACAAACTTTCAACTTCTTGTGGTGTTAAGACTGAAGTTGGTTCATCCATAATAAGTATCTGAGGGTCTTGTAATAAAATTCTTACTATTTCTACACGCTGCTTTTCTCCAGCTGACAAAGCAGTAATTGGAGCATCTAAATCTAAGGGAAGATTGTATCTTGAGCTTATATTTTCTAGCTTATTTTCTAAATCTGAATAAGACATCTTTTCATCAATTCCTAAAATTAAATTTTCTTTTACTGATAAAGAATCAAATAAAGAAAAATGCTGAAATACCATTCCTATTCCTTGTTTCCTTGCTTCTGCTGGTGAACTAACTTTAAAATCCCTATTATTTAATTTAATATTTCCTTCATCTGGTTCTAAGAGACCATATAGAATTTTTACCAAAGTAGATTTCCCTGCTCCATTTTCTCCTAAAATTGCGTGAACTGCATTTTTTTTAATATCAAAGGTAACCTTTTTATTTGCTATTACTCTTGGAAAAGATTTTGTAATATTCTCTATATTTAATATTGTATCACTCATAATTTAATTCAAATATTTCTGATTGCTCAAAATTATAAATCTCAATATTATTATCCGCATCTTTTTTATCAATGGTAATATATTTTTCATTCTCAAGAGATATTAGAGGAAAATGCCATACTTTGGGATTAAAATTTATACCATCACCACCACTTACTTTGAATATTTCAATTAAATCAATTTTAGGTTTGTTACCTATTGGAGCAACTAAAACTAAAAACCCTGTAGCATTAAATGGAAGAAATACTTGAGAGCTAAAGGGGTGATTTTCTAACATGTTAATTTTTAATGGAAAGTTTCTTTTCTTAGCTTGAAAAATATTTAATCTAGATCTTTTGTCATCACCAATTATTTGAATATTTGCTAAATCAAAAAAACTATCAGTTGTATTTTTATTAATACTTTCATAATTTTTATTAAATGTTGTAATTAAATCACCATAATTTTTGAAATTCTCTTTACTAATATTCTTTATTTTATAGTTCACAAAAACTTTCCAATTGCCCTGATCCGTGAAATACCACCGTCAGGATAAATATTTAACTTCAAATAATTTATTTTTTTAATTTGTTTATTTGAATTAATTTTTAATGATGAATTAGGTTTAAGATTTTTATTTTTTATTAAATATTTCCAATTTTTGCTTTCATTTATTAATTTGTTTATATTTATATTTTTTATTGAATAAAGAGCTTGTACTGAACAATGAGAAGGATAATTACCTTTAAAATAATGAGTTTCAATATTAAACTTTTCAATTAAACCAGGTTTACCAAGTTTAATTATAACCCAGTCATATCCTGATCCTCTTCTTCTTTTAGTTTCCCAACCATTACCCATATTTTTAGATTTAAATGGAAGTAATAAATTTTCTGCCCTTCCAAAATGTTCATCACTACATGCCACAATTTTTGAACCGTTAAGGATACTAAGTAAATCAAATTTTTTATTTGGAAATTTTAATTTTGATACATCTAAATTTCCTAATAATTTTAATCTTGCTACTCCTCCATCTGGATAGATGTTCAATCTTATGAAGTTAAAAACTTTATTATTCTGTTGAGTTTTAAAACCATGAAGATAATTTGGATTAAGTTTCCTTTTTGATAAAATATTTACCCAATTAAATTTATTTTTTTCAAAATAACAAGCATCAATGCTTGCGTATTCAGGTTGATTGCCATTAAAATAGCTTGTGTCTATTTCAGCAAAATTAATTTTACCAGGAAGGCCTAATTTAATAGTAACATAATCATTTCCTTCAATTCTTTTTCTTCTTGTTTCCCATCCATCCATCCATTTCCCATTTTTATCGTATACTCCTTCTTTAAAAATTGGTTGTTCCTCTTTAAGCAATCTGGATGCTGATCCAAAAAACTGATCAGAAAAACTATGAATTTTTGTACCTAAAACCTTACTACATAAGTTTATATAATTTTTTTGAATATATTTCTTATTCATTAATTAATTCTGTTAATCTTAATTTTGCAATTTCTTTTACTTGTGAAATTGAAGTTTTTATTTCTAAGTTTAAGTCATTATTGTCTAATCTACTTTTAAACTCTGTTATAATTTCATTTTTATTTTTATTTCTAACTGCAAAAATAAATGGAATATTAAATTTGTTTTTAAATTTTAAATTTAAATCTTTAAATAAGTTAAATTCTTGTTCTGAACAATCTTTTAATCCAGATCTACTTTGTTCTTCATCAGATAATTCAGACAAACCTTTATTTATTTTTATTTTATCGGCTAGATCAGGATGTTTTTTAATTATATTTACTTTAGTTTCTTCATCTAAATTATCAAACAACTCTAAAAATATTGATATCATTTCTTTTTTATTTTTAAATGGTCGCTTTTTATCAGCATATTCTGTTATAAATTTAGATTCTTCATAAATATTTTTAAAAGAATCAATAAATTTCTCAGAGTTATAATTATTAATATCTTCAATTTTCATCACTAAAATTTTCATACCAATAATTGGCAATTTCCTCTCTTTTGCATATCCAAATATCATTATAACCAGAAACATAATTCAAAAATTTTACCAACGACATAAATCTTCCAGGTCTTGCTATTAATCGACAATGTAAACCCACACTCATCATTTTTGGTTTATTGAACTCGTTTGCTTCTCTGTATAATGTATCAAATGAGTTTTTTAAGTAATTATAAAAATCCTCACCTGTGTTAAAACCTTGTAAGGTAGAAAATCTCATATCATTAT
This sequence comes from uncultured Alphaproteobacteria bacterium, assembly GCA_902625365.1. Taxonomy (GTDB): domain Bacteria; phylum Pseudomonadota; class Alphaproteobacteria; order HIMB59; genus CACPNW01. Next base: position 13,883 of record CACOAX010000002.1, on the reverse strand, counting down.
TATCTAGAGTGTATGGAATAATTAGATGTTTTTTATTTTTTACTTTTATCCAGTAGGGTAAATCATCAGCATAGGAATCACTATCGTAAATAATATTTGTATTTTCTAAAATTATATTTCTTGTATTTGGGCTTGTTCTACCAGTATACCAACCAGACGGAAAATAGCCAAATATATCTTTAATAATGTTGTTACATTTTATAGTATGTTCTTTTTCAACTTCCTCAGTTATATTTTGATAGTCTATCCATCGATAACCATGGCTAGCTACTTCATACTTTGATTTAATTATTTGCTCACAAACATCAGGATTTTTTTCTAAAGCCATACCAACGCCAAATATTGTTAAAGGTAATTTTCTTTTTTCAAACTCATTATGTATTCTCCAAAAACCCCTTCTTGAGCCATACTCATATATTGATTCCATATTTATATTTCTGGCACCTTTTATTTGCTTTGCATTAATTATTTCCGATAAAAAAGTTTCTGATCCTTCGTCACCATTCATTATTGAATTTTCAGCACCTTCCTCATAATTTAGAACAAATTGAAGAGCGAGTTTTGATTTATTAGGCCAATAAAAGTTAGAGTCATTATTTCCGTAGCCTTTATAATTTCTGTCGTCTTTCATAAAAATGCTTGATTTAATATTTAGCTAAATACTGTATAAACGAATAAGTATTATGTCTAAAGGATATTTAACTACTCATGTTTTGGATACCTATAATGGTAAGCCTGGTTCTGGTATAAAAGGGTCACTTTTCAAAATTGATGGTGAAAATAAAGTTAAAATTTCAAATTTTATTCTCAATGAAGATGGCAGATGTGATGAGCCTATATTAAGTAAAGAGAATTTTATACTTGGAAAATATGAGTTGCTATTTCTTTGCGGGAGTTATTTTAAGGAATTTACAAATCTTGATGAACCATTTTTTCTTGATGACGTAATAATTAGATTTGGAATTAACAAAGAAGAGCACTACCATGTACCTCTTCTTATTACCCCGTGGAGTTATTCAACATATAGAGGAAGCTAGTGTCTATAGCACATGTCTATTTTCTCCTGAATGAAGAAAAAATATCTATCAAAGATTTAGATACAAATACAACGGTCTTAAATTATCTTCGAAATAATCATGAGTTAACTGGAACAAAAGAAGGTTGCGCATCTGGTGATTGCGGAGCATGTACTGCAGTTGTAGGAGAATTAAAAGAGAATAAAATTTCTTATAAAAGTATAAATACTTGTATTACTTTTTTGTATTCTCTACATGGCAAGCAATTAATAACGGTTGAACATATAAAAAAAAATAAACTTCATCCTGTTCAACAATCAATGATTGATAGTGATGGATCTCAATGTGGTTTTTGTACACCTGGTATTATTATGTCAATGTATAATATGTACGAAAACAAAATTAAACCAACAGAAGAAAATATCGATAAATTTCTTTCTGGAAATTTATGTAGATGCACAGGTTATCTTCCAATTAAAAATGCAATTAAAAATATGTATAGCTATAAAAGTGATAAATTTTCAAAAAGTAAAGTTATCAGATTATTAAAATCAATTAAGAAAACTGATATTGTTATTAAAAAAAATGATTCTAAGTTTTTCATCCATTATAATTTAAATTCTCTAATAGAAGACTATCAAAAGATTAGTAATGGACATTTACTAGTCGGAGGTACAGATCTCGCTCTTGAAGTAACAAAAAAAAGAAAAGATTTAAAAAATATTTTTTATTTAGGATCAAATAAAGATTTAAATTATATTAAAAATAAAAACAATAATTTACACATTGGATCCGCTACTCCCATAAATGATATTTTACCAATTTTAGAAAATATTTATCCAACATTTGCTAAAATGTTTGAAAGATACGGATCTGAGCAAATAAGAAATACTGCTTCTCTTGGAGGTAACATTGGAAGCGCATCTCCAATAGGTGATAGTTTGCCTGTATTAATTGCACTCAATAGTAAAATTGTTATTCAAGGAAAAGTTAAAAAAACTTTATTATTGGATAATTATTTTCTCAGCTATCGAAAAACAAAATTAAAACCTAATGAAATAATTAAAGAAATTATAATACCCATTTATAAAAAAAATATTCTTAAATGTTATAAAATTTCAAAAAGAATAGATGATGACATAAGTTCTGTTTTCATGGCTATAAATGCTAGGATTGAAAAAAATATTATTAAAGAAATAAAAATTGTTTGTGGAGGTTTAGCAGAAACTCCAAAAATAGCTGAAAAGGCACAAAAATTTTTATTGAATAAAATATTTAATGAAGAAAATATTAATGAAGCAAAGAAAATTATTAAAAAAGAATTTGATCCAATAGATGATATGAGAGCGTCAAAAAATTATAGAACTATAATTAGTCAAAACCTTTTAGAGAGGTTTTTAAATGAAAATAATAAAATTAAATCAACATTATATTAATGGATAAAATATTTACAAAAAATATTGAACATGAAAGTGCAGTAAAACATGTTACTGGAAAAGCAATTTATACTGATGATATATCAGAGCCTAAAAATTTACTTCACGCAGTAATTGGATACAGTAATTGTAGTAAAGGAGTAATAAAAAAAATTGATTATAAAGATGTTTTATCTTCAGAAGGTGTAGTAGACATTATTACTGAAAAAGACATTGAGGGTATAAATGATGTTGGGCCAATATTTAAGGGAGATAAAATATTTACTTCAAAAAATATAGAATATTATGGGCAACCAATTTTTGCAGTTATAGCAAAGACCAATAATTTAGCAAAAAAAGCTGCATTAAAAGTAAAAATAGACTTAAAAATATCTAAACCGATAGTTTCAATTGAAGAAGCATTAAAGAAAAAATCATTTGTTTTAAAACCGAAGCATCTAACTAGGGGAAATATAAAAGATGGGTTTAAAAAATCTAACAACAATTTAAAGGGTAAATTGTATTCAGGGGGTCAAGATCATTTTTATTTAGAAGGTCAAATTGCAATGACTATTCCACAAGAAGATAATAATTTTTTAGTTTATTCTTCAACACAACATCCATCAGAAACACAGCAAATTATTGGTAAGGTGCTAAAACAAAATTACAATAGTATCCATGTGATCGTAAGAAGAATTGGTGGAGGTTTTGGTGGAAAAGAAACACAATCTTTTTTATTTGCCGCCATTACAAGCATTGCAGCAAAAAAGTTATCTAAACCAGTAAAACTAAGAGTTGATAGAGATGATGATATGATCATGACTGGAAAAAGGCATGATTTTTTATTTGATTATGAAGTAGGTTTTAATAATAATGGTGAAATACTTGCTCTAAAGATAATGATGGCATCGAGATGTGGTATATCTCCAGATTTATCAGGAGCTATAAATGATAGAGCTATTTATCATATCGATAATGCATACTACATACCGAATATAGAAATTAATTCGTATAGATGTAAAACAAATACTGTTTCTAATACTGCTTTTCGTGGATTTGGTGGACCTCAAGGAATGTTCTGTATTGAAAATATAATTGAAAATATCGCTCAAAAATTAAAACTGGAAGCAAGTGAAATAAGAAAAATTAATTTTTATAAAGATAAAATTAAAAATACTACTCATTATGGAATGAGAATTACTGACAATGTGATTGAAGATATTTTTAATAAACTAATTAAGAAATCTAATTACAAAAAAAGAAAAGTTGAAATTGATAATTTTAACAAAAAAAATAAAGTTCTAAAAAAAGGAATAGCAATAACACCTGTAAAGTTTGGAATATCATTTACAACTACTCATTTAAACCAAGGTGGTGCATTAGTTCATATCTACACTGATGGATCCATTCATTTAAATCATGGAGGAATTGAAATGGGTCAAGGATTGATGACGAAACTTGCTTTAGTGGCTTCAAATGAATTTGGCCTTAATTACGAAAATATAAAAATCTCTTCAACGGATACAGAAAAAGTGCCTAACACATCAGCGAGTGCCGCATCAGCTACAACTGATATAAATGGAGCAGCAATTGTTAATGCTATAAATAATATCAAATCAGGTCTAAATGAATTTATCTATGATTATTTTAAAACAAATAGCAAAATAAAATATGAAAATAATTTTGTTTATTTTGATAAAAGAAAAATATCTTTTAAAGAATTGATAAATACTGCTTACTTAAATAGAATTCCATTGTCATCTTCAGGTTTCTATAAAACTGACAAAATTAATGTAAATACAAAAACACTTCAAGGAAGACCATTCTTGTATTTTACTTATGGAGCAGCGGTAACTGAAGTAATCATTGATAAATTAACGGGTGAAAATAAAATTCTTCAAGTTGATATAATTCATGATGTTGGCAATTCTATTAATAAAAGAATTGATAAAGGGCAAATTGAGGGTGGTTATATTCAGGGATTAGGTTGGCTTACAACTGAAGAGGTATCTTGGAAATCAAATGGAATTCTAACAACTCATAGTCCTTCTACTTATAAAATACCAACTGCAGGTGAGACACCATTTAAATTTAATGTCGAAATATATGATCGTGGTTTTAATAAAGAAGAGGTTATTAATCGCTCTAAAGCTGTTGGAGAGCCACCATTTATGCTAGCAATTTCAAGTTTTATTGCATTAAAGGATGCAGTATATAATGCCAATAAAGGAAAAAATTCTGAAAATTTAATTGCACCTGCTACTGCTGAAAATATATTAAAAAGTTTGCATTAAAATGTATCTTAAAAAATTAAGTAAAAATATAAATTTTAATAGTAAAATAGTTAAGGCTAAAATTATTGAAGTTAAAGGATCATCGCCTAATAGTTTAGATGACATTATATTAATCTCAACTGATACTATTTTTGGAACTATCGGTGGCGGAAACTTAGAATATTTAGTTATCAATGAAGCGAGAAAATTAATTGATAATAATATAGCAAATAAAGTAATGAATATTCCGCTTGGGCCAGGAATTGGACAATGTTGTGGTGGATACGTACAAGTTAAATTAAGCTTACATAATAATTCCAAAGATGCGCTAAAAAATGAATATGTTGTTAATAATATTAAACCTAACTTATATATTTTTGGATCAGGGCATATTGGTCAAGCGTTAATTTCTAAATTAGAAAATATCAATTTTAATACTTTTATGATTGATTCAAGAGAAGATTATTTAAAAATGACAAATATCAAAGATATAAATTATTTGCTTTCGAAAAAACCTTGGGACATTGTATCAAAACTAGAAGATAATTCTTATTTTATAGTCTTAACTCACAGTCATGATTATGATTTAAAAATATTAAATGAAATTTTGAAAAAAAATAATACTTTTGTTGGTTTAATTGGATCTCTTACAAAGAAAAAAAGGTTTTATAAAAGATTAATTGATAATGGTCACAATCAATCAATAGTTGAGAAAATTGAGTGTCCGATTGGAATTGATATTGGTAATTCAAAAGATCCGAATGAAATAGCTTTCTCAATAATTACAAGAATAATATCAATAAAAAATAGCTTAAATCATTTATCAAATAATAAAATTAAAGAAGTTATATGACAAATATAGATTTTATGAAAAGAGCTATTTTACTGTCAATTAATAATATCAAACATAATGGGGGCCCTTTTGGATGTGTAATTGTAAAAGAAAATGAAATTATTGCAGAGGGAGTAAATAGAGTAACATATAATAATGATCCTACTGCTCATGCTGAAATTGTTGCTATTAGAAATGCATGTCAAAAATTAAATACCTTTAACTTAGAAGGTTGTGAATTGTATTCCAGTTGCGAACCGTGTCCTATGTGCTTAAGTGCGATATATTGGTCACATATAGACAAAGTATATTATGGTAATTCTAGAGAGGATGCTGCAAAAATTAAATTTGATGACAAGTTTATTTATGATGAACTATCATTAGAAATTAAAGAAAGAAAAATACCTATCAGTCAAATATCACGTGACGAAGCAATAAAAGCATTTAATATTTGGGAAAAAGAGGAAAATAAAATAAGATATTAAAATGGAATTATTTCTCAAAATTGTTGCACCAGTTCAATCTTATGACTTCCAAACTTTTTTTCATAATTTACTTTTATCACTTCCAGCATCAGCATTATTAGGTTTACTATTATTTATTATCCTTGGGGCATTTTCAGGTTTAAAATCTAAAGAACAAAGACTCTATATTGTAATTGCAACAACTATAGTGATATCTTTTACTGCAGCTTTTTATAATTTAGGTGTTCCAACAGAAACTTTATTTGCAGTATATTCTGAGTGGTTACATTTAATTGTTAGATGGGTTCATATAATTGTTGGTGTAGCGTGGATTGGAACATCATTTTACTTTAATTGGCTGGATAGTAGACTTGAAAGAGATGATCCAGATTTTAAACACCTTGACGGTTATTTATGGTCTGTTCATTCAGGTGGGTTTTATAGAATTGAAAAATTAAAAGGACCTCCTAAAAAACTTCCAAAAGTTCTTCATTGGTTTAAATGGGAAGCATATGCAACTTGGATAAGTGGTTTTGTATTACTTATTTTAGTTTATTATTTAAATGCAAGTTCTATGATGTTGGGAGCTAGCGGTATTATATTAACACCCTTTCAAGCAATATTAATATCTATATTCTTACTTATAGGATCTTGGCTTCTATATGATTATCTTTGTAAAAATGTTTTAAAAGATAATGAACAAACTTTGATTGCAACTGGTTTTTTATTATTTGTATTATTAAGTTATTTTTTGACTCAAATTTATGGATCAAGAGCTGCATACATACATGTTGGAGCGATTATTGGTACCATTATGGCAGCTAATGTTTTTAGAGTCATTATTCCTGCACAAAGAAATCTTGTTTCATCAGCTGAAAACAATCAAAAGCCAAATTTAAATCTTTCATTAGAAGCAAAAAACAGATCAATACATAATAATTATTTTACACTACCAGTTTTATTTATCATGATAAGCTCACATTTTTCTTTTACATATGGAGCAGTAAATAATTGGTTAATTTTAGCTGTTATATCGATAGCTGGCATTTTAACTCGACATTACTTTAATTTAAGAAATAAAAAACAATATAAATTTTGGATTTTACCTTCAGCAGGTTTAATCATGTTTTTTTTAATGACTTTAAGCAGTCTTTCAATATTTGAAAAAAAAGATGCAAATGCATCTCTTTCTTTAGAATTAGTGAGTTTCAATGAAGTACAAAATATAATTAAATACAGATGTGGAACATGTCATGCCAAATATCCAACTTTTGAAGGTATTGAAGCGGCACCAAAAGGAGTTGTATATGACACGGCTCAAGATATTGTAAATAATATAAAATTAATCAAAGCACAGGCTATTGATGCTGAAATTATGCCTCCGAATAACCTAACTGGTATTACAAAAAATGAAAGAGAGATATTAAAAGTTTGGATAGAGCAAGGAGCAAATATCAATAATTAACTGGAATGGGGTCTAATGATCTCCATAAATACCATGTAGCTTGTGAACTGTACGGACTCCATTTTTTGTAAAGCAATTTAAGTTTTCTTTCACTTACAGGAAGTTTAACTTTATAAAGTTTTGAAATAGCTTTTAAAAACCCTAAGTCACCTGTTGGAAAAATATTTGAACTTCCATAACTAAACATTAAAAACATATGAATAGTCCAATTCCCTACTCCTTTAATTTCAATTAAATTATTATAAATTTCTTCTTCAGAATATTTATTAATATTTTTTATAAAGTTCTTGTTTTGTAAAAAAAATTTAGAAATATTTCTTATATATAAAATTTTTTGCCTTGATAGACCACATTTTCGTAAATCTGTAGTACGTAATTTAGATACAGTTTGAGGTGTAATATTTCTTTTAAGTTTAAAAAATTTAGTTTTCATCGAATCAGCTGCTGATACTGATATTTGTTGACCAATTATTGAATTAATTAATGAATGAAAATAATTAGAATTTTGATCTAAATATTCATTTTTATAAGTTTGAATTAACTTCTTCAAAACTTTATCTTTATTTGATAAATATTGTTTTCCTTTATTCCAATATTTAGGTTTCATATGAATTATTATAACAAATTTAAAAAAATAATATCATACATAAATTTTATTTTTGGAATTTATTTATGGGCTTTAGTAATTTACGCCATATTAAGAGCAACAGGATTAATTAAAAGATTTGCATTACAAGAACATCTATTGGGTGAGTATTTATCAATACCTATTAAATTTATTTTAAGTTTATTTTAATAAATAATATGATCTATTATTACTTTATTGCAATGGCTGCTGCACTTTGTTGGGCAGTTGCATCTTTAGTATCAGCAGATGTTACAAGAACGATTGGAGGTTTGGCTTTTAATCGTCTTAGATTATTTTTTGTATCTATAATGTTAATTACTTACACATTTTACATAAATACTTGGAATACGATTAGTGTTGATTACTTAACTATTATTATAATTTCAGGAATTGTAGGCATATTCATAGGCGATACTTTATTGTTTATTGCTTTGCAAAAAATTGGACCAAGAAGAAATAATATTTTATTTTCATTAGCTGCTCCTTTTACTGTAGTAATTAATATTTTTTTTCTAAATGAACTTGCATCAACTATTAGTATTATTGGATGTTTTGTTGTTTTTTTTGGTGTTGTTTTTGCAATTTCATATGGAGATAAAAAAGGATCTGAGCATAGATGGGAAAAGGTGGAGGGTTCACTTTATATAGGAATTATTTTATCCATTGGAGCCGCTTTATGCCAAGCAATTGGATTGGTTATGATGAAACCTATATTATCAGATGGAGCAGATCCAATAGCTTCAGCTGCAATTAGAACTACTATTTCATGTATTTTTTTGTCATTTACATTTTTTTTAAATTATGAAATTTTTAATACAAAAGTTAAACTTACAACAAAAATTATTTACCAATCAATTCTTAGTGGCTTTTTAGGAATGGCTTTAGGTATGAGTTTACTTTTAATCGCGTTACAAAAAGCTGATGCAGGTATTGTAGCAACTTTATCCTCAACTAGTCCAATAATGATATTATTTCTTCTTTGGATATTAACAAAAAAAGTACCTTCTTATGGTGCATGGGTAGGAACAATTATCGCTATTATTGGAACAGGTTTAATTTTTATCTATTAGTCTTATACCTAATTCTTCTAATCTTTCTTTATCAATACTAGCAGGGGCATCCATCATCAAATCCATAGCTTGTTGATTCATTGGAAATGCTATTACTTCTCTAATGTTTGGCTCATCGGCAAGTAACATAACGATTCTATCTATACCTGGTGCACTACCTCCATGGGGAGGTGCTCCAAACTTTAGAGCATTAAGCATTCCTGAAAATTTATCCTCTAATTCTTTTTTTGAATATCCAGCTATATCAAAGGCTTTATACATAATTTCTGGTTTATGATTTCTAATTGCACCAGAAGATAACTCTACACCATTACATACAATATCGTATTGATATGCTTTTATATCAAGAGGATCTTTATTCTCTAAAGCTTCCATCTCACCTTGAGGCATTGAGAAAGGATTATGACTAAATTGTATTTTATTTGTTTTTTCATCAATTTCATACATTGGAAAATCAACTATCCAACAAAATTCGAAAGAATTTTTATTAAGTAAATTTAAATCATTACAAATTTTTTCTCTTACTTTACCAGAAAATAACTGAGCTTCTTTTAATTTATCACAAATAAAAAAAATTGAGTCATTTTCTTCAAGTTTCAATAATAATAACTGTTCTTCATTTAAATTCTTTGCAATAGGGCCTTTAAAACTATTTTCTGCAAATGAAATATATCCTAATCCAGCTGCACCCTCTTCTCTTGCCCAATTGTTTAATTTATCAAAGAAACTTCTAGGTTGGTCGCCAGTATTTTTAACAATTATTCCCTTAACAACTGATCCTTTTTCTATTTGATTGCTAAATATTTTAAAATTTGAACCTTTAAATACTTTTGTATAATCATCAATAACAAGTGGATTTCGTAAATCAGGCTTATCAGAACCGTAAACTTCCATCGACTCCATATAAGGTATTTTCTTAAATGGATACGGACTTACCTTAATTTCATTATTTTTCTTATTTTCATCAAATATTTCAAATAAAACTGGCTCAATAGCCTCGAACACATCTTCTTGTGTTACAAAACTCATCTCAAAGTCTAGTTGATAGAATTCACCTGGAGAACGATCTGCTCTACTGTCTTCATCTCTAAAACATGGTGCAATTTGAAAATATTTATCAAAACCAGCAATCATTAATAATTGTTTAAATTGCTGAGGTGCTTGAGGAAGAGCATAAAATTTTCCTTGGTGCATCCTAGAGGGAACTAAATAATCTCTTGCTCCTTCTGGTGATGATGAAGTAAGAATGGGAGTTTGAAATTCTACAAAGTTTCTATCAATCATTTTCTTTCTAATGTCTGATATTATCTTACTTCTTAATATAATGTTTTTATGTAGTTTGTTTCTTCTTAAATCTAAAAATCTGTATTTTAATCTAATTTCTTCTCCATATTCGATATCTGAATTAACAGGTAGGGGAAGAATTTCAGATCTGGATAAAATTTTATAATCTTCAATTTGTATTTCAATCTCTCCTGTTTGAAGATTTTTATTTATTGTCTCTTCAGATCTTTTAATAACTTCTCCAATAATTGTTAAAACACTCTCATTACTTAATTTACTTATTTCTTCAAATAGAGAATGAGTTCCATCAATTACACACTGTGTAATTCCATAATTATCTCTTAAATCAATAAATAATAGGTTTCCATGATCTCTAATTGTATCAGCCCAACCTGATATGGTTACTTTTTCACCAAGATTAGAAATTGATAAATCTGAGCATAAGTGGGATCTGTATTTATTCATATTTTTGATCCATCTATAGTATTTCTTTTATCAATGGTATTGTTAATTGCCTTTTTTTTTCGAGTGATAATATATCTAATTTGTCTACAATTTCATTAATACCGTAATAACTTCTATCAACTCTTCTTAATATATATTCAAAAATATCATTAGAGTTTATTATAAATTGTTTTTCAATTAGTAATTTTGTTAAAATTGTTAAAAGCATTTCATCATTTGGTTGTTTTATTTCTAAAATAGAAAAGGTTTTCAAGCGTGAGGATAAATCATTATATTTAAATATAATTTCATTAATTTTATCATTTGATGTAATCAATATTTTAATGTTATTTAAAATGCAATTATTCACAATATGAAATATTTTTTCTTCATCAAACAAATATATATTGTCTATCAATATGTTTTTATTTTTATTTAGAATTAACTCATAAAAGTTATTATTATATTTTATCGCATTGTTTTTTTTTAACCATATTTGTGCTAAATAAGATTTGCCCGACTTTTTAGGTCCATATAAAAATGAAAACCTAGAATCTTCATTGATCAACGCATTAAAAGCATAAAAATTTGTTTTATTAACAAAAAAATTTTGTTCATTTTCATCATTAATAAAATTATAATTAAAACTTTTTTGTCTAATCATTTTAACCTAATAACGCATGAATTTTTACTATAATTAATTTTTAACTTATTTAACTGTAAGATTTTAGATAATATTTTTATATTACCATAATAGTGTATATCATATTCGATATTCTTATATTCTAGATTTTTTATATTAAGATTTTTTATAGCTGAAATATTATTTAAATTTTTTCTTATTTCTTTTAATTCTAATAAATTAAAATAATAAATTTTACAATTAAGAATATTTATTTTGTAATTTTGTATTTGATTTAACTTCTTCCATAAGTTTAGTGTTTCATTTTGCAGTATTTCAAAAAATAATTTCATTTCATTTTTATTGTATTGGAATTGTTTTTGCAAAATATTTCCATCTGAATACAAAATTAATTCATAACTTTTTTTATTGTTATTTATTTTTGAAATAACGACTAAATTTTCATTAGAATTATATTTTTTTGAGAATTTATTTATTTTAAAATAATTTTTATTTAAAATATCTTCTTCTTTTAATATATATCTATCATTAATATCTAAGTTGGGAATTTTAAAAAAATCATTATTCATTAAATTACTAATAAAATATTTGTAGTAATTGTTATTTCTTGTAAATAAATTGTTACCTATTTCCTCTTGTTCATAAAATATAAGTAAAAATTTATCTGGATAATATTCAACATAAGGTAATTTATTAAATCTTAAAAATTCTACAATTTTATTTTTATGAAAATTTATTTTTATGTTTGAGATGTACTTATCATTTATAATTTTCTCATCATTAATAACAATATTTTTAATAAATGTATTAATTATTTCTTCTGTTATATTGTTACTTATTTTGATGAAATCCTCTTCATTTAAAATTTTTTTAAAAATAGATATACCACTTTCGTATTTAATCTTTTTTATTACTTCAATCTTATCATTTTCAATATTACTTGAAGTAAATTCGATATTAAAAAAAGAGGTATCAAATAAGTTTTCTGAATAAACATTTTTTTGAATAATTAATAATATGATTATTAAAATTATTTTTTTCATTAAATCATTGCATTATGTTTAATATGAATTATTATATATAAAATGGATTACAATAAAAATAATATAGCTAAAGATAAGGCGCAAACATGGAAAACTTTTAATAAATTAACACTTTATACAATAATTTTTGTAGCAATTATTTTATTAATTATTTTTACATTATTTAATTATTAATTATCTCACTTTCATCAAAAAAATAACTTATTTCAATTTTAGCATTTTCATTCGAGTCTGAACCATGTACGGAATTTTCCTGAATATTCAGTCCATATAATTTTCTGATAGTTCCATCATCAGCATTTTCAGGGTTTGTTGAGCCCATAATTTTTCTATAATTTTCTACTGCGTTATCACCTTCCAAAACTTGAATTATAACTGGTCCAGAGGTCATGTATTGAATTAATTCTTGAAAAAATGGCTTTTCTCTGTGAACTGAATAGAAATCCTCTGCTTTTTCTTTTGATAATTTAATCCTTTTCTGAGCAATAATGACAAGATTGTTTTGTTCTATAATTTTGTTAATTGAACCAGTAATATTTCTTTTGGTAGCATCAGGCTTTATAATTGAAAAAGTTCTATTCATAAATACTCCTATAATGGTTATGACTTCTAATTAACTAATTTGATTTTGTCCATATTTTGATAAGTTTTGGAATAAATTTATTCAAAAGAATGGTAATAAATATACCATTAATTAAATAATTTAACAAATATAGCTATAAAATTATGAATATTGAAAAGATTAAAACTTATTTATTTTTACAAATTTCAAAACATTTTATTCTTATTTTGTTTATTTTTTTGTCAGTAGCATGGTTATTACAAATAACCAGACTTTTTACTATAACAAATTTTTTACATATAGAGGTATTTGATATTATTTTACTTTCTATATATTTAATTCCAAATTTAATAACTGTAATTATTCCGTTCATACTTATCTTTGGTTTACTTTTGTGTTTCATTAAATTGAATAGAGATAATGAACTAATTGCTATTTTTTCATTAACTCAAGGTCTAAGGGCAATTAAAAGACCTTTAATAACATTTTGCTTAATTATTATTTCATTTTTCATAGTATTAAATTTTTACTTAGCGCCAAAAATATATGAAATTTATAAATATAAAGAGTTTGAATTACGAAATAAAATTGATTTGAATAAAATGTCATTTTCAAATTTTCTAAATTTAGATAATTCAACAATATTAGATTTTAAAAAAAATGACAGTACGTATCAAGATATATTTATCAACTTTAACGATGAAAAAGAAAATATAATTTATGCAAAAAAAGGTAAAATATTTA
>CACOAX010000001.1 GCA_902625365.1 uncultured Alphaproteobacteria bacterium | reverse complement strand
AATCAAAATAATATTTTACAATATTGGTTAAAATTTTTGTCTAAAGAAAAATTTAAAGGCATCTCTTTTGAGGTTGTTGCTGACCCAACAGGTAATAAAATTAATAGACTGAGAATTTATGTTGATTCAAAAAAGTCTAAATACACAATCCAATCTTTGGCGTTTCATTTAGAAAAAAATGATCCAGCAATTTTTGTTCGTGATGATTTGATCCACTTTAATCACTTTGAGTTAGATACATGTAATCTAAAAAAAGGTCAGGAAAAAATTGTAATGTTACAATTTAAAAAAATTATTAATAATCTAATTTTAAGAAAAATTAAAAGTAATATATCTTTGGATGAGTATCTTTCTAAATCAAAAAAAGAGTGGCTTAGTTGGTTAGACTAATTCTAATATTGCTTCAATTTCCACAGGTATATTATTAGGTAGAACATAAACACCCATTGCACTTCTTGCATGAGTGCCCTTCTCCTCGCCAAAATATTCAACAAAAAGATCAGAGCAGCCATTAATAACTTTTGGATGTAATAAAAAATCTTCAGTGCAATTAACTAATCCTAAAATTTTAACAACTTTGTGAACTTTTTCAAAACCTATATCATTTTTTATAACTGATAATATTGTAACACCAACTCTTCTTGCTGCATCGTAAGCTTCCTCAAGACTAAAATCTTTTCCAACCTTTCCTGTTATAAGCTTACCGCCATCATCAAATGCTCCTTGTCCAGAAATGTACGCGTATTTTCCTGAAAATCTTACATTAGCAAAATTACCAATTGGCTTGGGAGTATCTATAAATTGTATATGCATAATAATACTAAATATTTTTATGGGGGCTTATTAGCCCCCAAAAAAATTAGTTAGAAGCTTTCACTTCGTTCCAAACTCTGTTACGCCATTCAAAATCTTCTGCTGGTTGTAACCAGTTCAATCTATCCGCGTAATCAAGCCCTGATGACTCATGAGTTACAGTCCCATAACCATATCTTTCATTCATCAATTCTTGAGTTGATTTTTGAATAAAGAAATCTACCCAAGCATGTGCAAGATCTTCATCAGCACCAGAAGTCATAGCCCAAGTATCTAACCATCCAATTCCACCTTCTTTTGGTATAATGTATTTTACATTATGACCCATATCTTGAAGAGCTTTTTCTTGGAACTCACCCATAGAGAACATTAAAGAAATTCCACCACCATCAAAGATTTGATTTCCTTCTTCAAAACCTGCATAGTAAGTTCTAACAAGTTGTTTTTGTTCAATGAGTTTTTGCTTTACTTGTTCCATTTCTGCTTCAGATAAATTGTATGGATTATCCATACCAAGATAAATAGCAGCATTGACAATATTATTGTTAGTATCGTCTAGAACAATCATTTTTCCAGCGTTAGCAGGATCCCACATAGCATCCCATGAATCAATTTCGCCATGAACGTCAACGTCATAAATTAATCCAAGCGATCCCCAAGCAATTGAGACACCATACATTTCTCCATCAATCATAACTTCTTTAACGTCTTGAAATGCTGGCATTAAATTACCAAAGTTAGAAAGTTTACCCTTATCATATGGTTTAATTAAACCTGCGCCACCGTATCGAGGAAATAAACTAGTATCTATTGAAATTAGATCAAAATCCTCACCTTTACTTGCCTGAGTTAAAGCAAATAATTCGTCAACACTACCGACATACTTTACCTTAACCTTTGCGTCGTATTTAGCTTCAAATTCATCTATCCATTCTTGTTCTGCATAACCTTCAAAACAACCTAAACTTAATTCTTTCGCTGCGAATGATGAGAAAGAAAAAGAAAAGACGAAAAGAAAAGATAAAAACGTATAAATAATTTTTTTCATATTTCCTCCTTAATGAAAATAATAAAAATTATAAAACTATATAAGCCATTTTAAGTCAAATGATATAAGTTAATTTTATATATAAATCTTAATATTATTGATAAATGCTATCTTTTAACAATAATTTTTTTAAATTAAACTTGATAGATTTTTTAAATATTCTATCGTCCACCTTAAATGAGTTCTATTTTAGAGTTACAAAATATTTCAAAAAATTATGGAAGTTCTGTAGTTTTAAAAGATATTAATCTTTCTATAGAAAATAATGAATTTTTTACAATACTTGGATCAAGTGGATCAGGAAAATCAACCCTTTTAAGAATTATTGGGGGATTTGTTAAACCATCAGGCGGTGATCTAATCTTTAACAGCAAAGTTATAAACGAAGAACCAATTTTTAAGAGACCGTTCAATACAGTATTTCAGGATTATGCATTGTTTCCCAACATGAATGTTTATAATAATATAGGCTTTGGTTTAAAAATTAGAAAATTAGATCCAAAAACAATTACTGATAAAGTTGAAGAAGTATTAAGTATTGTTGGTTTAAATGATTTTAAAAAAAGAATGCCTCATGAATTATCTGGTGGTCAGCAACAGAGAGTTGCTTTAGCAAGAGCTATTGTTTGCGAGCCAAAAGTTATTTTACTTGATGAACCTTTAGGAGCTTTGGATGCAGAATTACGTAAACAAATGCAGTTGTTTTTAAAAGATATTCAAAAAAAAATTAAAACAACTTTTGTTTTTATTACACATGATCAAGAGGAGGCTATTTTTTTATCAGATAGGATTGCTGTATTAAATAATCACCAATTTGAACAGGTAGGATCCCCAAAAGAATTATATTATAACCCTAAGAGTAAATATCTTGCGTCTTTTTTTGGAGAATGTAATTTAATTGATGGGACTGTTGATCATATAAATAGTGATATAATAACTATTAATACTGCTTTTGGAAAAATAAATGTCAAAAACAAATATAAAAATATAAGTCAAAACCAAAATGTTACATTTGCTATTAGACCAGAACAAATATTTTTGAATCAAAATAAGGATAATAATTCATTTAGCACTAAAGTTGATAGAGTAGAATTTAAAGGGGCAGTGACAAATATTATATTAAATTTTCCAAAAAATATAAAAATTAAAGTTCAAATAAATAATGCTGAAGAACAAATAGCTATTAATGAAAATGATCAATTTAATATTTATTTTGATCCTAATTTTGGAAATTTGTTTGTTAATGACTAATATTATAAATTATTTTCAGTCATCAATTTGGACTATAGTTAGCTTTATAATGGTAACTATTATTATACTTATACCATTACTTTCATTTCTAAGTTATTCATTCTTCACAGTTGATAATGTTGAGATTATTCATGAATTTAGTTTGTATAATTTCAAAGAATTTTTAACAGGTGAAATATACATTCCTACATTTTTCAGGACATTATTGCTTGCGTTAACTGTGATGATTGCCTGCATGATAACGGGTTATCCAATCGCGTATTTTCTAGCTATGTATGCTCACAGATCAAAATATTTCATTTTACTTATTTTAATTATTCCTCTTTTTATGAGCTACATTATTAAAATTTACATGATGAGATCTATTCTAGGATACTCTGGTTTAATAAATAAATTGCTTATGATGTTTGGGATAATAAGTGAGCCAAGTGAGTTTTTTTTATATAATCAAAATGCAGTTATTATAACTCTTATAATTATTTTGCTTCCACTTATTATTATACCTACATTTACTTCTTTAGAAAAAATACCGAGAAATATAATTGAAGCTACTTATGATATAGGTTGTAAACCGTTTCAATCATTTAGATACGTTATATTTCCAATAAGTTTACCAGGATTAATTGTTGGTGCTGTTTTTGTATTTATATTAGCATTAGGAGATTTTGTGACACCTCAATTAGTTGGTGGAACTTCTGGATTTACTTATGGAAAAATAATTTATAGTAATTTTGGAATGGCATTTAATTGGCCATTTGGAACTGCTTTAGCCAGCATATTACTAATTGTTTCTGTGATAATAATTTTATTAACAAACTACTTAACGAGAAAAACTTAATGACACGCGCTGAAACATTTACGAAATATATTTTAGGTTTTCTTACTATTTTTGTTGTTATAGCTCTATACGCTCCCATTGTACTTACAATATTTTATTCATTCTATAAAACTAGGAAGGGTAAAGTTGATTGGGACTCATTTTCATATGAGCCATATACAAAACTTATTTTTGAAAAACAAATTTTAGAATCTTTAGTTAATTCAGTTTATGTGGGTCTAGTAACAGTTGTATTTTCTGTTTTAATTGGTTTTTATTTTGCAAATTATTATCATACTCATAAAGGAAAAATGAGAGAATTTTTACAGTTTGTAATTTTTTTACCATTTTTGCTACCTCCAATTATTTCTGGTTTAGCGCTATTAATTTTCTTTCGTGAAGTTGGTTTACCACGTTCATTAAATACAGTTGTTATTGGTCATACAATTTTTGTTTTAGCAATTGTTTATAAAATAATTCTTAATAAGCTTGAAACATTAAAACCATCATTGATGGAATCAGCTTATGATTTAGGAGCAAATAAACTTCAGGCTTTTTGGTATGTTTTACTTCCAAATATTAAACTCTCACTGGTTATCGCTGGTTTACTAGCTTTTACAATCTCTCTTGATGAGACGTTAATAACTCTATTCTTAATAGGTGATGATACGACTTGGCCAATAAAACTATGGGCAAAAATGCGAGTTGGATTTTCTAAGCAAGTTAATGCTTCTGTAACTTTGATTTTAATTTTAACAACAACTCTGGTATTACTAATAGCCTGGATTATTTCTAAATCTGAAAAAAAGATAATGTATTAAAATGGATAAAAGATTATTAAATACAAAAACAGTTGTTACAGGTGGATCAAGGGGTATTGGTGCCGGAATTGTAAAAAGATTATTCGATGAAGGAAGTGATATTATTATTGCCGATATACTAGAAGATGAAGCTAATGATCTTATTAATAGTTTGAAAGCAAAAGATCGAATTTTTTTTCATAGGACAAATTTATCTGAAGAAAATCAAATTTTAGATCTTTTTAAATTTGTAAAAAATAAATGGGGCACACTTAATTTTTTAATTAATAACGCTGGAATAGAAGATGGTTTCTTGGTTAAAGATCAATCGTATGAAGACTACAAAAAAACTATTAGAATTAATATGGATGCCCCTTTTTTATGTTCTAAATATGCCCTACCCCTATTCAAGATAAATAAAGGTGGCAGAATAATAATGATTTCCTCAATTCAGGGAATAAGAGGTTATAAAGGAAATATATCTTATAATACTGCTAAAGGCGGTATGATAAATATGACAAGAGTTTTATCAACAGAATTAGCAAATGAAAATATTTTGGTAAATTCAGTTGCTCCAGGTTTTATAAATACAGATATGTCAGTAATGAAGGATGGAACTTTAGAGTGGGATTCAGATTGGTTTAAAGATGTCTATCTTAAATATGAAAAGCTACCAATGGGTAGATACGGCAACCCAGATGATATAGCAGGCGCAGTTTATTTCTTTTGCTCTGAAGATAGTAAATATGTAACTGGCCAAACTTTATTAGTTGATGGTGGTGTATCTAGTACGTTTTAAATTTGATATATTCTTTCAGCATTAGAGCTTGCTATTTTTTTTGCTTCATCATCTGAAAGATTTGCTAAAATAGTATGAGTAACTTTAATCCACTCTTGAATACCTTTACCAGCATTGACTACTGGATAATCACTTCCCCATACCATTCGATCAGGTCCAAAACATTCTAAAGAATGATCTACGTATGGCTTTATTGTTTCATAAGAAGAAGTGCCAGGTGCACAATAGGCCATTAAGCCTGATAATTTACAAGTAACATTCGGAAGTTCAGACAAAGATTTAATATCTTTACTCCATTCGTCAATCTCTCCAGATGCAATAGGTGGAACTCCACAATGATTTAATACTAAATCCATTTGATCACATTCTTTTGCAAATTCTTTTGCAATTTTTAACTGTGTTGGCAAAAAACAAATATCAAAGGGTTTCCCAGCAGAACCAATTTTTTTTACATTATTTCTTAATATTGAATTTTGAGAAAATTCATCCGGCATAACATGGAAAATTCTCCTGTATCCAACCACATTCATATCAATTGTTTCCTCCAACCATTGGTCAAAACCAGTTTCCTCTTCTGGTCTTATTGAAACAATTAAACCTTTCATGTTACTATCAGGCTGATCCATAATTGATTTTATAAATTTTGTTTCTTTTTTATAATCAGAGTCATCTACTCCTGTTTCCATGAATATTGTTCCTTTGATTTCAAACTCTTTAGTTAGTTCTTTATAGTCTTCTAATGTAAAGTTTCCCTTATCAATAGGTGGAAACTCATTAGCCCAACTATATCCAATTTGGTCGCGGTACATTAAATGCTGATGGGTATCTATTAATTCCATAAATAATGTTTAACACATATTATTAAGGATGAAACAATTTTTGTTAATATATTTTAAATAGTCAAATAATGATTTATTATAAAAGACATGAATGTTCTTTTGTCTGGTGGGGCCGGTTATATCGGGAGTCATGCTGCACTTTCTTTACTAGATAAAGGTCATAGCGTTCATATTGTTGATAACTTATCAACTGGAAGTAAACTCCTAATTCCTAAGAATGCAGAATTTACAAATTGTAATATAAATGATGAAAGTAAAATTTCAGATCTGATTAAATCAGATAAATTTGATTTACTTATGCATTTTGCTGGATTTATACAAGTTGAAGAATCGGTTCAGCAACCTGAGAAATATTTTGAAAATAATACCAATAATGCCATTAAGTTTTTTAATACTTGTAAAAATAATGGTCTAAATAAATTAATTTTTTCATCTACAGCTGCAGCTTACGGCTCAGTGCGTGAAAAAAAATTAATAGATGAAGATACTAATTTGAATCCACAAAATCCATACGCAGAATCTAAAATTAGAACAGAAAAATTTTTATTTGATAATCAAGATAAATTTAATTTCATTATTCTAAGGTACTTTAATGTTGCAGGAGCAGATAAAAAAATGAGATCTGGACAAATATCTAAAAAATCAACTCATTTAATTAAAATATTATCAGAAGTAGTCGTTGGTAAAAGAGATGGAATTGAAATTTTTGGAAATGATTATAATACTCCAGATGGGACAGCGATAAGAGACTACATACATGTTTCAGATCTCGCAGATATACATGCAGAAATAGCTGAATATCTTTTAGAGAATTTAGAATCAAATTTATTTAATTGTGGTTATGGAAATGGTTTTAGTGTCTTAGATGTTATAAATACTGCTAATAGAATTTATCAAAATAAAATTATTTATAGATTTTCAAGTAGGAGGGATGGAGATGTAGAAAAATTAATTTCTTCAAATTCAAAAATTTTAAAGCATATTAACTGGAAGCCAAAACATAATGATCTTAAAGAAATTATTAATTCATCTGTTAAATGGGAAGAAAAAATTAATGCGTCAGATACATAAAAGAAAATTTGTTAGAAATGATAATAAAGAACTTCTTTTGTACGGTTATGATGAACACAAAGAGTCTCCTAGCAAAGAAATTGATATAACTGATATTCCAAAACCTCATATGAGATGGAATCCTTCAAGAGAAGAATGGGTAACATACTCAGCAGGAAGAAAAGATAGAATATCTTTTCCGCCAAAACAATACTGCCCATTATGTCCAGGAGTTAATTTGAGTTATCCAACGGAAATTCCTTTCTCAAACTTTGAGGTTGCAGTCTTTCCAAATCGGTGGGCAAGTTTTAATTCAATGGGAGAAAACATATCGTTAGAAAAGGTAAAAACTAAACCTTCAAAAGGTGAATGTGAAGTTGTTGTATATTCTCCAGAGCATTCTGGTACAGTTTCTGAAATGCCCTTAGAGAGAATAGAATTGTTAACTAATGTTTGGATCGATAGATATAACGAGTTACGAAAAAATCCAGAAATTAAATATGTAATGCCTTTTGAAAATAGAGGTGAGGAATGCGGTGTCACTCTTCACCATCCACACGGTCAAATATATGCTTATCCTTTTATTCCTCCTACAATTGAAAAGGAAATACGAGCTTTTAATAAAGAGAACTTTTTATTAAATATTATGAAGCAATTAGAAGAGAGATATTATGTATATCAAAATGAAAATTTTGTAGCTGCTGTACCACCTTTTGCCAGATATGCATATGAGGTATGGATAATACCAAAAGTTCAAATTGAAGGACCTTGGAAATTTAATGATAAAAAAATTGAA
The DNA here is from genome assembly GCA_902625365.1 of uncultured Alphaproteobacteria bacterium. Classification (GTDB taxonomy): domain Bacteria; phylum Pseudomonadota; class Alphaproteobacteria; order HIMB59; genus CACPNW01. The sequence goes on along the minus strand of CACOAX010000001.1, from coordinate 268,994 downwards.
GATTTCTCTAAATGCATTCAACAAGTTGCAAAAGGTTACGATAGTTTTCTCAATAGAAGATGTCCATATATAATGGGTTTACACGCTTCTCCTGAATTAAATGATAGTAGGTTTCATTTTCACGTTGAATTTTATCCACCCCTAAGACATGGTGACAAACCAAAAGTTTTAGCTGGCTCCGAGTCAATGGCTGGTGTTTTTATTATGGATGTATTGCCCGAAGATTCTGCTAAAGTATTACGAAAATTTATGAAATGAAAACAATAGAAGAAAAAATTAATTATTATAAAGAAAGTCTAGATTTATTTGATGATGGAATGGACAAGTACAAATTTTTAATAGATCAAGCAAAAAATGCTAAAAATTTTCCTGAAGAGTATAGAAATGAATCCTTTAAAGTCTCAGGATGTCAGGCACAAGTTTGGCTAGTTCCTCAATTAAAAGAAAATAAACTTTCATTCTATTATGACTCAGACGCTTTTATATCAAAAGGCATGGTTACAATTCTATGTGATATTTATGGTGATAGAAATCCCTCTGAAATTAAAAATTCAGACTTTAGTATGTTAAATAACTTAGAGCTTGATACTCTTTTAACTCCGGGAAGAAGAAATGGGGTTTATTCAATGTTAGAAAAAATAAAAGAGTACGCTAATTCCTATTCCTAAGAATTAATTATGTTTTATGAGCCAAAAAAGGGAGTACCTTTTGATGTAAATCCTTTTAAATCACTTATTTTTCCAAGACCAATTGGATGGATATCTTCTGTAAATAAAAAAGGAATAGCTAATCTAGCTCCTTACTCGTATTTTAATGCAGTTGCTGATGAGCCTCCACAAATTATGTTTTGTTCAAATGGTGGTTCATTTAGCTACAAATATAAAGATTCTTTATCTAATATTTTGTCTACAAAAGAGTTTGTTGTAAATTTTGCCACATCTTCAACACGAAATCAAATGAACAATAGTTCCAAAGATTATAAACCAGATGAAGATGAATTTATTTTATCAAAATTAAAAAAGAAAAAGTCAAAACTTGTTAGAGCACCTTCTGTTAAAGATAGTCCTGTAAATTTAGAATGTAAGTTAGTAAAAACAATTAAACTTAAGTCAAACACAAAAGAAACTTCAACAATGATAATTGGAGAAGTAATTGGAATTTTTATAAAAGACAAATTTATCAAAAATAATAGAGTAGATAGTGTATCAATGCATTATATTGCCAGGATGGGATACAGTGAGTATACAACAGTTGCCTCTAAATTTAATTTAAAAAGAAAATAAAACTTATTTAATTTTACCGAACAACCTCATGTGCTAAAATATAAAAACCAAGAAATATTAATAAAAATAATTAAGGATTATGGCGGAAATGGCAGACATACCGGATTCGAAATACAGTCAATTTAGTGTTGAAGGTATTATTTATACTAATTATTCAACTGAATAATATTCAGCAAACAATTTTATATATAATTAATTGTTGTATTGTCACTCTAAGGTTTAAAAAGCTGAGAAGTTATAGGATTTACAAAAAAATTTAGGTTAGAAATAAATATATAATTGGAGTTATTGATATTTATTTTTTATTATTTTAAGCATTTCTGTATCAAAATAATTGTATTCTTTTATTTGATCAGCTAGATTATATTTAATATCATTTATTAATTTTTGATCTTTTTTGAAAAATCTTTTATGGCTTACTTCAAAAGATTTTACAGGGACATACTGTAAAAGAAAATTTAAAAATTTTTGGACATTTGTGGTATTGCCAATATATGTGAAATATTTTAAATTTTCTTTTGCAAGAAAAAAATCTTCTTCAATTAATTTATAATCTTCTTCAACAAAAAAATGTTTTTCAAAAGGAATTCCAGCTAAGGTTTTTGTTATTAAATTAGAATTTACAAAATTGTATTTTAATAATTTAGAAATAATTTTTAAATCACTATTAGATAAGGTTAAATCTATATTTATCTTTTTTTTTATGTTTGTAATATTATCAGAATTTAAATTTCGTCTCAAATATTCTTCAATATAAAAAAAATACAAATTAGAGATAAAGAGATCTACAATTTCTCGAACCATTGAAAATAATTCAAAATTTTTACAAATATCACTAAATACAAAATGACCTTTTAAAATATTAATATTTTCATTTAAATCTAGGTTTTTAAAATGATCTAGTGAAAAATGGTCTACTAAACCGGGCACAGCAGCTTTAGAAAAAACCACCTTTTTATGATTATCTGCAATATTTCTCAAGCCTGTTTGAATTGTAGTGCCAGCAGTTTTAGGAATATGTAAAAAAATGATATTTTTATTTTTCATCAAATAAAATTATACTTTAATTTAAATTATTTTCAGTAGTTATTGAAAAAAAATAGAAAGCAAAGAATATTTGAGATTATGGCTTTAAGATACCTTACTTAATAATAATTGATTTAAAACAAAATAAGCCAAATTAGACTATCCTAGTAAATCAAAACTCAGATAACGAATCATATTGATTCTTTAAATAATTAAATATGTTCTTTTTTTTGGCTTCCCTATTGTCACCCTAAACTTTTAATAATTAATAATATGTACATAGACTTAGTTTTCAAAACCAAGTATTACAGGGAAAAATAAACTGGGAGTATGGCGGAACTGGTAGACGCGCCGGATTCAAAATCCGGTCACTTCGGTGGTGTGGGTTCGATTCCCTCTACTCCTACCAGTATTAATTATAATGAACTTTCTAAAAAATATTTACGATTGGACGTTAAAAAAAGCAGAACATAGAAATGCAAAGTGGTATTTAAGTTTAATATCTTTTGCAGAGAGTTCATTTTTTCCAATTCCACCCGATATACTTCTAATACCAATGGCATTAGCTTCTAAAGCAAGGGCTTTATTTTATGCATTTATCTGCACACTCTTTTCTGTTCTTGGTGGAATCCTAGGATATGGAATTGGGTATTTTTTTTATAAATCGTTAGGTATTTATATTGTTGATTTTTATCATTTTGAAAATTCTTTTGGTATCTTTGAAAATTACTACAAAGAATTTGGTATATTGATAGTTTTAGGTGCTGGCATAACTCCCTTTCCATATAAGTTTATTACAATTGCAAGTGGTGTATTTGGGTTAAATATTATTTTATTTATTGTTGTTTCAATTATTGGGCGAGGATTTCGTTTTTATTTGATAGCAATACTTCTGTATTTTTTTGGTGAAAAAATTAAATTAATTATTGATAAATATTTTAATATTTTAACTATTGTTTTTTTTATTTTACTTGTTGGAAGTCTTTTTATAATTAGATTTTTATGATAATTCGTAATTGGACGCGGCTTTTATTTGTAATATCATTAATCTCAATATCATCAGCATTAATTGCAGAATATTTTTTTAATCTTCAACCATGTGAATTGTGTTTAAAGCAAAGACATCCGTATTATTTAATTTTACTATGCTTAATTCTGATATTTTTATTCAAAAATTTAAATATAATTTGGCTTTATTTAGTAATACAGTTTGCGTCAGTTTACGGTCTTTTTTATTCTATATGGCACGTTGGAGTTGAGAATAAAATTTTTAAGGGACCAACAGGTTGTTCGGCAGTGCTAACAAACAGTAAGAGTGCTGAAGACCTAAAAGCACAGATATTATCAAAACAGGTAATTAGTTGTGATGAAGTTATTTGGAGTTTTTTTGGAATTTCTGCTGCTTCAATTAATACACTTGTTTTACTAGTTATTTTTATTTTAAATGCTATTTATTTATTTAGATACTATGGCTATAAAAAAGAAAAAAACGTTTAAAAAAAACTCGTCTTCAAAAAAAACTACTCATAGGGAAATTTTAGAAGAAATCATCAGAGTAGATCATGCTGGTGAATATGGTGCAACTAAAATATATGATGGACAAATAGCAATTTTTGGGAAAAGCTCAAAGCTTGGCAAAACCATTCAACATATGGCTGATCAAGAACAAGAGCATATTGATAAATTTAATGAATTAATATTAGAACATCGTGTCAGACCAACTGCTCTCCTCCCTTTGTGGAATGTTGCGGGATATGCTCTTGGCGCATCCACTGCCTTAATGGGTGAAAAAGCTGCCATGGCGTGTACTGTTGCCGTTGAAAAAGTAATCGGTGAACATTACCAAGAACAACTGGAGCTCTTAGGAGATGACCATAAAGATTTAAAAAAAACAATTTCCAAATTTAGAGATGATGAACTTGAACATCATGATATTGGAATAGAACATGATGCAGAAAATGCTCCTGGTTATAAAATTTTGTCAAAAGTAATAGAGCTCGGATGTAAAACAGCAATCGCTATATCAAAAAAAATTTAATTTTCTAATTCAGTATCCCAGTATAAATAATCTCTCCAAGTTTCATGTAAAAAATTAGGAGGGAAATTTCTTCCATTATTTTGAAGTTGAATTGATGATGGTCGCAGAGGTTTTTTAAAAAGTTTCATATCCGTATTGTGAATTAATTTTCGTCCTTTTTTTAAATTACACGATGTGCATGCGGAGACAACATTTTCCCAAGTAGTTTTTCCATTCAAACATTTAGGTACTAAATGGTCAAACGTCAGTTCATTAGCAGGAAAACGATTAGTACAATACTGGCAAGTAAAGTTATCTCTTAAGAATACATTGAAACGAGTGAATGCTGGTCTTCTTTGAGGTGTTACATAATCTTTGAGTGCAATTACACTTGGTAACTTGAAAGTAAGGTTTGGAGAATGAACTTCATGCTCATAATTCTCGATCACTGAAACTCTTTCAAGAAAAACAGCTTTAATGGCATCTTGCCATGAGCATAAAGAAAGTGGGTAATAAGATAGTGGCCGAAAATCAGCATTAAGGACCAAAGCTGGATTTTCTGTGGTACTCATTTTAGTTTTTACTCACCCAAGTCATATTATTCAGATAGTAATATAATATTAAGTTTCGATTACTTTAAATATTTTTTTTAATAAAATTTTGGAATAAAGTTATTGTATCTTGTGATATAGTATGCTCATCATTTGATAAAAGGTGAGATTCAAATTTCAATTTATTTTTTTTTAGAATTTCAACTGATTGATTGAAATTTGAAATAGGTAGTACATTATCTTGTCCACCATGTGAAATAAATATTGGTGTTTCTAAAAATGAATTTTTTGGAACAAATTCTCTTGAAATTATTCTTGAAGAAATAATTGCTATTCCAGCTAATTTTTTATTAAGAGTTTGACCCAATTCAAATGCCATTATTCCTCCTTGGGAAAAGCCCATAACGAAACAATCGCTCATCTCAATATTTAAATCATTTATAAGAAGAGATATTGTGTTATAAATTTTTTTAACATTTTCATTTATTAAATTTCTAATAAATTCAAACTCTTTCGGACCTACATCAGAAATATAAACACCATTCAAATATAAATCAAACCATTGATAGCTCATTGGATTGCCAGGCATAATACTTGGTGCATTTAAAGCAACATAGTGCATTCCCCATTCATCTTGGTCTAGAGGTTCTGCTAAATGAATAAAATTAGCAGCATTGTCACCATAACCATGAAGCATTATCATTAATTTCTTAGGCTTATCGTGTTTTGATATTGATGGGCCTACTAATATATTATCCATATTGATCTTATGTATGAATTCTTGCTTCATTCAAGAAAAGTTTTATATAGATACTAATATGAGCACAATGCAGATAGTACTTGTTTTATTTATGGCTGCAACTTTAGCGGTTGTTGTCATTGGTGTAATAGCCATGGCAGTAAATGGAAAACTTAATAAAAATCATAGTAATAAACTAATGCGTTTAAGAGTACTTTTTCAAGCTATAGCTATATTTGTTTTTGTATTAATTGTCTGGCTGGCAAGAAATTAGTATTTAGACTCTAGAAAAATTTTATAATATTTAGTATACAGTTGGCAGGTTTATATGGGCATTCACTTTAATCACAAATCCAAGGCGGGAGACCGCAAAATGCAAAAAGAGCTAAAGCTTAAAATGAAAGCTGAGGAACGCAAAAGAAAACGTGAAGAGCAAGAAAAGCTTAAAATGGAAGAGGAAATGCGTAAACTTGAAGAGCTTACAAGACCTGATAAAGAGGAAAATCAGTAATAGCAGAAATATTAATTATTAAAAATATTTAAAATTTACTGACTGGGTAAAGGATAATGTTCAGCTATAAATTTCTTTAAAATTTCTAATGTTTGATCTGCTTCTTCTAAGAGCATCATATGACCACAATCTTCAATAATCTTTACTTCCGAGCCCTTAATATAATCAGCAAGAATTTTTCCATCTTTTAAACGGCACATTCTGTCTTGTGCGCCTAATATAGAAAGAGTTGGTAATTCTAATTTTTTAGCAACCTCAGGTCCGTTTTTATAATTATCACATGCTCTAAAATCGACACCTAGAGTATCTTTAATTTCTTTATTTTGAACTATCATAGAGCCAACATTTAGGTGATATAAGCCAGGAACAGGATGACCACCAAAATGTCCTGCTGGACCATGCGCAAAATCCATCATAAGATCAACAGCCTTAGGATTACTCTCTTCAGCTAGCTTTAATAATTCTGGGTTCATCGGAATAGCAGACGCACCACCCATAAGAGTTAACGTTTTAATTTTTTCTGGGTGCTGTGCAACACATTCCATTGTTACAAGACATCCTTGAGAATGTCCGACTAGTGAAGCTTCTTTACATCCAACTGCACCAATAACATCACCAACCCAGTTTCCCATTTCTTCAATAGTTTTTAAACTTTCACCAGAAGATAATCCGTGACCTGGTAAATCAACTGCTAAAACACTATATCCACGAAATGCAAAGTAACGTGTTTGTAAAACCCAAACCATGTGACTTAGTCCACTACCGTGAACAAAAATAATAAGAGGTTTATTTTTATCAAAAGGTCTGCCTCCAGTGGAGGCAAACGTATCAATACCGCGAACTTTAAACTTCATTTATTTGTTTGCAACTAAACGAGGTTTTTTTGCTGCTCTGAATCCATCTTCGAAATCGTTTACAATATCTTCAAAGTCTTCTAAGCCAACAGATAGTCTAATCATATCATGAGATAGTCCAGCAAATTTTAAAGTTGCTTCATCCATTTGTGAGTGCGTTGCAGATGCTGGATGTATAACTAGTGTTCTCGCATCACCTACATTTGCTAAATGAGATGCAAGTTTAACATTGTTAATAAATGCAGCTCCAGCCTCCTTGCCACCTTTAATTCCAAAGGCGATCATTGACCCTGTACCCTTAGGTAGAATTTTTTCAGCTAGTTCTTTGTCTGGATGTCCTGGTGCACTAGCATGAGAAACCCAAGCAACACTTTCATGATTTGATAAATACTCAACCATTTTCAACGCATTAGAACAATGTTTTTCCATTCGAAGAGAGAGGGTTTCTAAACCATGTAAAATATTCCATGCATTTTGTGGTGCTAAACACGGCCCCATATCTCTCATACCCTCAGCTCTAGCCATCATTGTAAAAGCTGTTGGGCCAAATTCTTCTGCAAATGATAATCCATGATAGCCTTCGTAAGGTTCTGTCATAGAAGGAAATTTATCATTTTGCATCCAATCAAAAGTTCCACCTTCAACTAATATTCCTGCCATAGAAGAACCATTACCACTCATCCATTTAGTTAGTGAGTGTACAACCAGGTCAGCTCCGTGTTCAAAAGGTCTGCACAAATAAGGAGTTTGATAAGTACTATCAATTATTAGTGGGATACCAGCTTCTTTTGCTATGTTTGAAACTTCAGGCATGTTCATCAATTCATTACCAGGGTTACCAACAAGCTCACCAAAAATACCTTTAGTATTCGGTTGAATTGCTTTTTTAAAACCTTCTGTATCTCTTGGTTTTACAAAAGTTGTTTTAATACCAAACTTAGGAAGCGTTAATCTAAATAAATTTACAGTTCCACCGTAAAGCTGTGAGGAAACAACCATGTGATCACCAGCGTTACAAAGGGTCATAATAGTTAAAAATATTGCACTCATTCCAGATGCAGTTGCAAGAGCAGCTGTTCCTCCTTCAAGTGCACAAACTCTTTCTTCTAGAACTTGTACTGTTGGGTTGGACATACGACTATAAATATGACCACCTCTTTCTAAATTAAAAAGTGCTGCCGCATGATCGACATCATCAAACATATATGAAGTTGTTTGATAAATTGGTACTTGTCTTGAGCCAGCGTTTTTACTTGGTTGATAACCAGCGTGTAGACTTAGTGTGTCAAATTTATAAGTTTTTGGATCCATTTATAACTCCTTTGCTTTTGTTCTTAATTCAAACTTTTGTATCTTCCCAGTTGATGTTTTTGGTAATTCACCAAAGATTACATGCTTTGGTCTTTTAAATCCAGCCATATTTTCTTTACAAAACTGAATTATATCGTCTTCTGTGGCATTTTTTCCAGGGGCTAGTTCTACGAAAGCACATGGTGTTTCACCCCACTTCTCATCTGGCTTGGCAACTACTGCAACCAAGGAAACAGCTGGGTGTTTTGCAACAACATTTTCCACTTCCACAGATGAGATATTTTCTCCTCCAGAAATTATGATATCTTTCGATCTATCTTTTATTTGAATATATCCATCAGGATAGACAACGGCTAAATCACCAGAGTGAAACCATCCCTTTTTCATGGATGTTTCAGTCGCCTCTTTATTTTTGTAATATCCTTTCATTACTACATTACCTCGAATTAAGATCTCTCCCATGGTTTCTCCATCCATTGGAACTTTTTCATAGGTCTCTGGATCTGCTACACATACTTCTTCAGTATTTGGGTAACGAACACCTTGTCTTGCTTTAATATCAGCTTTTTCAGATTTTGATTGTGATTCCCATTCTTCATTCCAAGCACACTGAAGAATATGACCGTATGTTTCAGTTAATCCATATACGTGCATAACTTCAAAACCTAAGTTATCCATCTTTTCAAGAATTGCACTCGTTGGTGGAGCACCAGCAGTTAATACATATACTTTATGATTTATTTCTTTTTTATCTTTTTCATCAGCATTAGCAATTAAACTTAAAACTATAGGAGCACCTCCAAAATGAGTTACTTTGTATTTATATATTAAATTATAAATATCTTTTGCAACAATGTATCTGCAGCAAATAATCTTTGCATGTATTAAGGCGGCTGTCCAAGGGTAGCCCCATCCGTTACAGTGGAACATTGGAACAGTATAAAGAAATGTTAATTTATTAGGCATGTTCCATGCCGTAACACTTCCTGTAGACATTAAATATGATCCACGGTGGTGATACACAACACCTTTTGGTTTACCTGTTGTGCCTGATGTATAGCTTAGTGAAATTGCTTGCCATTCATCTTCAGGTAAAGACCAATTATAATTGTCGTCACCCGTTTTTAAAAATTCTTCATATGTCATTTCTCCAATTTGTTCGCCCTCACCATCTTTAAAAACTGCCTGATCATCATGAATGTCAATAATAGGAATATTCTTCCCATATATTTTTAAAGCTTTTTTCATTGTAGGTGAAAATTGTGTATCAGTTATAAGAAGTTTTGCATCACTATGATCTAGAATATACGCAATTGTTTCTGCATCAAGTCTGGTATTGATCGTATTAATAACACCGCCAGTCATTGGAATAGAATAATGTGCTTCGAATAATTCTGGAGTATTTGCAGCTATAATTGAAACGGTACTTCCTTTTGTAATTCCTTTTTTTGCTAAAGCACTAGCAAATTTGGTACATCGATTATAGGTTTCAAGCCAAGTGTAACTTCTATTTCCATAAACTAAAGAGTCATAGTTTGGATAAATATCTTTTACTCGAGAAATAAAACTTAACGGTGATAATGGAACAAAATTGGCTGAATTTTTATCTAAGTTTGTATCAAAATTACTCATCTGTTTCCTATAAGGATCAAATTCTACAAGAAATTAATTTAATTTACTAATGGTTTTCCAGTTTCAAGTGTATGTTTTATTCGCTCTTGAGTTTTATGCATCTGGATAAGTCGCATGAAAGCTTCTAATTCGAGATTATAAAGATCATCTTCACTTAATTGATTATCAATATTTGTATTTCCACCACTAAGTACAAAAGCAATTTGTTTACCTACTTCTAATCCGTGTTCTAAAATTTTATTTTCATTATATAGTGTTTCAAGTTTTTCAAACATTTTATCTCTAACGGCACTACCGCCTAAATTGAATTTAGGTTGAGATGGTTTTTCATACCCTCCCTCAATATTATTTAATAAATCGATAGCCGTTGATAATTGTCTGTCTCTATTTATTACCACTTTATCCTTTTCTAAAAAGAATTGATTTGGTAGCGCTTCATTTGGTGAGGTAGCAGTAATAGCATAACCAATAAGATCAAAAACTTTCATAGAAGCATGTTCAGAATTTTCTTTACCCTTTGGAGTTTGTAACCAACGCCACAGCATTTCCTTACAACCCCCACCAGCAGGAATGAGTCCAACTAAAGATTCAACTAGTCCAAGAACAACATTTGTATGCGCAACGTTATAATCACAATGCAATACCACTTCAAAACCACCTCCAATAGCAAGCCCTGATGGCGCAGCAATAAAAGGCTTATCTGCATATTTTATTGTTTTACACGTTTGTTGGAAATCAATTATAAATTTTTCAATTTTAGACCATTCATTATTTTTAGCAAATTCCATTACATAATTTAAATTTACACCAGCAGAAAATTGCATTGCATCATTAATCACAATTGTGCTCTTATTATTTTGAGCAGCTTCTTTTAAAGCTAACATAGAGTCAGTATCTAAAGCGTTTGCCTTAGTAGTAAATTCAACAACCTGATAAGATCCAGCATTTTTAACATTAGCAGAAGGGTTCTCAAAAGTTTTTTGTAAATTTAACGATCTTAAATTATCAATACTTGAATCTAAATATCCAGGTCTTTTATTAAATTCAAAAATTCCCTTTAAATCTTTAAAGAAGTTAATATCAGTATTTTGATCAATAAAATTTTTTGTATCTATATTTGAAAGCATTTCAAAAGGGCCAACAATCCAATTAAAACCTAATCTTAGTGCATCATCTATGTCTATATACTTTGATGATACATCAGGGATTAAATATGCAGCATACCTAATTACTTTTGTCAGAATTGATTTTGCATATTCACCGTATTTGTCTTTTCTTTGGATAAGTTTATTTATGTCAATTTTATCTCCCATACCTAAATTAATTTTCTGACTTGGGTGATACTCACCAGTTTCTAAATTAATAGCTTCAAGAATTTTTTTTCCATCAGATTTATTCATTCTATAAAAACCGCCCTTACCTTTTCTTCCTGTATACCCAGTTTCAATAAGTTTTCTGACCAATGGAATCTCTTGTGCAACCTCATGGAAAGGATCTTCTTTTGGGAGTTCTTTGATAAAACTTTTTAAAACATCAGCCATCAAATCAATGCCGATTAAATCGTATAGTCCAAAAATTCCAGTCTTTGGGATACCCATAGGTCTTCCAAATACTGCATCGGCCTCTTCAATTGATATCTTCATTTTAAAAGCTTCAGTCATAGCAACTTGCATTGCATAAACTCCAATTCTGTTTCCAATAAATCCTGGAGTGTCGTTACAAATAATGACACCTTTACCAAGTTTTTCATCACAAAATTGTTTTAATAAATTTATTTTTTCAATGTCATTAACTTTTTCAGTTACTATCTCGAGCAATGCCATATATCGAACTGGATTAAAAAAATGAGTAATGCAAAAATTTTTTTTCATTTGGTCTGACATATTTGCTGATAAAATTTTTAATGGAATTGTAGATGTATTAGATGAAATTATAGAATTGTTCTTTCTTGTAGTCTGAATTTTATCATAAATGTTGTGTTTAATATCTATTCTCTCAACAACAGCCTCCACAACCCAATCAGCTTCGGCAACTTCATTAAAGTCGTCCTCAATATTTCCAACCTTAATTAATTCTGCTTTGTTTTTTTCTACTAAAAGTGGGGGTCGTGATTTTTTAATTCTTTCTTTAGCGTTTTCTGTAATTTGGTTTCTAGATCCTTCTTTTGAAGGTAAGTCTAGAATTGTTACATCAATACCAGCATTTGCTATTTGGGCTGCAATTCCACTGCCCATAGTGCCAGATCCTATTACTACTACTTTTTTAATATTCATGTGAGTTCTATAAAGGGGAGCTTATATAAGAAAAATTTGCCGTATGAAAATAATTTAAGCATAAGAGTGGAAATTAATATAAATATCTCTTATAGGCGCGCAAAATGAAAAAAAATCCTTCAAGAAATGTCCATTTTTCAAAAGGACCTAGTGAGATTTTAGATGCAATTAATTCGTCTATAGATATCGATCAACGTCTGTATAAAGAAGATATTACTGGGTCAATAGCGCATGCTAGAATGCTCGGTAAACAAAAAATAATAAATAAAAAAGAACAAAGTGCAATAGTCTCTGGGCTTAAAGCAATTGAAAGAGATATTGAAAAAAATAAGGTCGTATTTTCAAAAAAACTTGAAGATATTCATATGAACATTGAAAGTTTATTATTTAAGAAAATTGGAAAAGTTGCAGGAAAGCTTCATACTGCAAGATCTAGAAATGATCAGGTAGTAACTGATTTAAAATTATGGATTAAAAAAGAATCTAAAATTTTAGATAGTGAACTAAAAAAATTTCAGAGAACTTTAATTAATATTGCAACAAAAAATACTGAAACAATTATGCCAGGTTACACTCATTTACAGATTGCTCAACCAATAACATTGGCTCATCATGTTTTAGCTTACGTTGAAATGATTGGTAGAGACAGAACAAGACTTGAAGATTGTTTATATCGTCTTAATGAAAACCCATTAGGAGTAGCTGCGCTTGCAGGCACCTCTTTTCCTATTGATAGAAAATATACATCTAAAGAATTAGGTTTTAGAGAGCCAACAAAAAATGCCATGGATACAGTCTCAGATAGAGACTTTGTAATTGAATTTTTATTTGTTCTATCATTAATTGCTGTTCATTTATCAAAAATAGCAGAGGAAATAGTACTTTGGTCAAATCAACAATTTGATTTTATAAATTTACCAGATGATCTTTCAACTGGCAGTTCAATTATGCCTCAGAAAAAAAATCCTGATGGCGCAGAACTTGTTAGAGGAAAAACAAGTATTATCATTAGTAATTTAAGTACAATGCTTAATATTATTAAAGGGTTACCACTTTCTTATAGTAAAGACTTACAAGACGATAAACAAATAACATTTAATTCATACGACAATGTTTCGTTGTGTATAAAAGTTATTAATGAAATTTTATCAAAATCTACATTCAACAAGACTAGAATGAAAGGGTTGATTGATAATTCAAATGCAACCGCTACAGATTTGGCTAATTGGTTAGTTCAAAAACTTAGATATTCATTTAGAGATGCTTATATTGTGACAGGAAAGATTGTTTCTTATTGTTCAAAACAAAATAGAAACATAGATTCATTATCTCTTGATGAATTAAAAAAATTTGACAAAAATATAACAGCTGACGCAAAAAAAGTGCTATCAGCTTCTAACAGTGTTAAATCAAAATCAAGTTTTGGGGGTACGGCTCCTGAAATTACTAAAAAAATGATAAAACTTGTTATAAAAAAATACTTATAATGATCAGATTAATATTATTATCATTTTTGTTGTTTACTTTTAGCTGTGGTAAAGTTGGTCCTTTAAGTTTACCAGAAGATCAAGTAGACAAATCCGTAATTACATATCCATGTGATCAAGCATGTTTAGAGAAATTAGAAGAAGAGAAAAAACGTCAACAATCCGTTATTATAAACACTGAATAAATGCTCACTTATAAAAATAATGACCCGTATATTGAGGGTACTTCTCTATATGACTTGGTGAAAGTTTGTGAAACACCTTTTTATGTGTATTCACAACAAAAAATTATAAATCAAGTAAATAAAGCTAAAGAAATTTTAGGTAACAATATTTATTATTCAATTAAGTCTAATTCAAATCAAGCTATTTTGAAGTTAATGAACTCGTTAGATATTGGAGCAGATGTAGTGTCAGTTGGTGAATTAAAAAGAGCCTTGGAAGCTGGTTTCAAACCAAAAAAAATAATTTTTGAAGGTGTTGGAAAATCTGAACAAGACTTACTCTATGCTATGCATAAAAACATACGTTTAATTAATACTGAATCTTTAGAAGAAATAAAACTACTCGATAATTTAGCAAATGAAAAAAATAAAATCGTTGATATTGGTGTTAGACTTAATCCAGATGTTGATGGTGAGACTTTAAGTAAAATTTCAACAGGAAAAAAAACTGATAAGTTTGGTATTGAATTTGAAAATTTAGATAAAATTATCAAATTAGTTAAAAGTTGTAAAAATTTAAATTTAATTGGTATTAGTTGTCATGTTGGAAGTCAAATTAGTAAAATTGAGGCATATAAAAATACGTTTTCTCAAATGAAAATGGCTGCAAATAAGTTTATTGAATCAGGTATTAATATCAAGCATGTAGATTTAGGTGGAGGTTTTCATGTTAAATATGAAGAATCTGATCCTGACTTTAATATTGAGATGGTAAAAGAAGAACTTGATAATTGTTTTACACAAACAAACTATGAATTATCATTTGAGCCTGGTCGGTATTTAATTGCTGAGGCTGGAGTTACAGTCACTTCTATTGTTACAATTAAAAATAATGGAGGTATAAATTATTTAATTGTTGATGCAGGAATGAATACATTGATACGTCCAGCCATGTATGGTGCACATCATGAAATTTTAGCGATTGATGTAGAATCAGAGGAAATTATGGATTATGCTATTGCTGGTCCAATTTGTGAAAGTTCAGATATTTTTTTAAAAAATATTAAATTGGCTAAACAAAAAATTGGCAATCTATTGGTTATAAAAAATACAGGAGCCTATGGAAAAGTAATGTCTTCAAATTATAACTCTAGACCACTGCCCTCTGAAATTTTAATAAACAATGATAATTATGCAATTATTTATTCTCCAGAAAAAATTGAGAAAATAATTGAAGCTGATATTATTCCTAGTTGGTTGTAACTAATTTAAAGTATTGTGTATAATTTTAGCTAAGTCTGAAATTATCAAATTTAAATTAAAGAAAAATTCCCTAATATAGAAATCAATAATAATAAAAGTATTTACACCGTAGGATCGATAAATCCATATTGCTAAAATTACAACTATAGCTAGAGCAATTACTATCGTTGAATTAATAACACTTGGTTTTTCTTGTCTTACAACTGTGCTTGGTAAATTTCTAACTGGATCTTTTTCTAATTTTTCTTTTTGGTTATTATTATTTAAATTTTGATCTAATTCTTCTTTTTTTGTAGATGGGACTGATGATGTAATGTCAGTATCATCTAATTCTTGAAACCATTGATGATTACAATTTGCGCATTCAACCATTCTACCATTTGGTTTAAGATCTGCAGAATTTACTAAATACTTGAATTCACAATTAGAGCAAACAATGAACATAAATTATATATAGATCAGTCAGGCTAGTATATAAAACAAAATCATTAAGTATGTTAATTTTAAAAAGTATAATATTTTATATTTCCTTGGTTATATGGACTGTGTTGATGGGTATTGTATGTTTACCTTTTCTCTTATTACCAAGTTATTTACTTAAATATCCAACAAAACTTTGGATACGTGTTATTTTTGTTTTTCTTAATCTTATATGTAATATTAAACATAAAATTGAGGGTTTAGAAAATATTCCAAATGAAAGTGTCTTAATTGCTTCTAAACATCAGTCCGCATTTGAGACACTCGCACTCTATTACTATTTAAAAGATTGTTTCTTTGTCCATAAAAGAGAGCTTTTCTTTATACCAATTTTTGGACAATATTTATTCAAGTCTAATATGGTTGCAATTAATAGAGATGGTGGAACAAAAGCTATGAGAGATATGTTACAAAAAGTTCAGTCAAAATTATCTTTTGGATCTTCAATTATTATTTTCCCCGAAGGAACAAGAAAGCTGCCTGGTAGTAAACCTGATTATAAGACAGGTTTTATCGGAATTTATAATCATACAAAAAGAAAAATCCTTCCTGTAGCTTTAAATTCAGGTTTATGTTGGCCAAAACAATCATGGGTATTAGAAAAAGGATTAATTACTATAAAATTTTTACCGACAATTGATGAAGGTTTAGATAAAAAATTTTTATTAAACGAAGTTCAAAATAGAATAGAAACTGCTTCAAATTTATTATTGGATAACTAATTCTTTTCTGTGGGATCAAAAGTTCCTGCTTGACCAATCTCTTCAATAATTTTTCTAATCTCTTTTGATTGTATAAATTTTTCTTCCAAATATTTTAAATCATTATTTCTTATTGCTTTTTGATAAGTAAGCAGATCTTCACTGAAACGACCAAGCATTTCTAAAACGGCTTCTTTATTTTTTTCATAAACATCACGCCACATCACTGGATCACTACCTGCCAATCTTGTGAAATCTCTAAAACCTGCAGCTGAATATTTAATTACTTCATCTTTCATTTGAGATTCAAGCTCTGTTGCAGTTCCTACAACAGAATATGCAATGAGTTGTGGAATATGAGATGTCATAGCTAGTACTCTGTCATGACGTTTGGGTTCCATGATTTCTATATTCATTCCAAATGACTCCCAAATATCTGAAACTGATCTTATTATCTCACTCTGAGTTTCTGTTGGGGTCAAAATACAATACCTATTCTCAAACAGCTTTGCGAAACCAAATTCTGGTCCACTTTTCTCTAATCCAGCAATAGGGTGCGCAGGAACAAATAAAATTTTTTTATTATTAATTGTTTCTTTAAAATCTTCTATAACACTTACTTTTGTTGAACCAACATCTGTTACTAGTGTTGTTTCATTAACATAGCTATTCAATTGCTTAAATATATCTCTATATGAACTCAAAGGTGTACAAATAAAAACAATATCAAATTGTTGATTATATTTATTTAAATCACTCTCTATTGCATCCACAAGATTTAAATTTTTTGAAATATTTATTACCTCACTATCTCTATCAATAGCAAAAATTTTTTTTGATAATTGTTTTTCCTTGAGTGCCCTTGCTATGGATGATCCGATTAATCCCATACCAATGACCAGAGCTGATTCATAAGTTATTTTAGACATTAAATTTCTTCAAACTTTCAACTGTCAAATTCATTTCTTCTTTTGTACCAATACTAATTCTCAAAAAATTAGGCAAATTATAACTATTTAAACGCCTTATAATAATGCCATCAGTCATAAGATGATTACTAATTTTCTCAGCTTCTTCTTCTGAAGTTTCAATTAAAGTAAAATTACCTTCAGTTTGTCTGGTTTTAATATTTAGAAGTTTGAGCTCTTTTTCAAACCAATCTTTAATTTCAGAATTTAATTTAACAGAGTTTTCAATATGTTCTTTATCCTCCAAAGCTTTAATTGCAAGAGACTGTGAAATAGTTGTCGTATTAAAAGGAGGTTTTATTTTATTAATTATATCAGCTATTTTTTGACTGGTATAACACCAGCCTACTCTTAAAGCTGCAAGTCCATATGTTTTTGAAAATGTTCTTGTTAAAATAATATTCTCATATTCATCTGTTAAACTAAATCCTTTATCATAATCGTCTTTTTGCACATATTCGACATATGCCCCGTCTATAACAACTATAATATTTTTGGAAATACTATTCATTAATTTAACAAGTTGGTCTCTAGACAAATAAGTTCCAGTTGGATTATTAGGTGATGCAATATAAATTACTTTAGTAGCATCATTTGTTTGATCTATGAGATTTTCAATATTTAAATTGAAATTTACATCTTCCTTAATTTTTTTTGGAACTGCGCCAACTACTTTACTCACAATTGAATACATCTCAAAGCCGTGGTTTGCGTGGAGAATTTCATCGCCATCTTGACAAAATGCCAAAGCTGCAAATAATAAAACTTCATCTGAACCAGAGCCAAGAATAATTCTATTACTATCAATAAAAAAATTTTTAGCTATTGCTTCTCTTAATGATGATCCATCAATTTCTGGGTATCTGTGTAAATCATGATTAATATTTTTTGTTTCTAACAATTCAAT
Organism: uncultured Alphaproteobacteria bacterium; assembly: GCA_902625365.1. GTDB lineage: Bacteria > Pseudomonadota > Alphaproteobacteria > HIMB59 > CACPNW01. The sequence continues at coordinate 250,827 of CACOAX010000001.1, read as the reverse complement.
TGCTTTCGGTGAAGCACCATAGGGATTTTCATTTGAAGAAAGTTTGATAACTCTTTTATTGTTATTTAACTTTGCCTTACCACCTTTATAAACATTAATGTTTTCTATAGATCTTTTTGATTGAATATTTTCTTTAGTTAACTTCTGAAGTTTTTCAGAAGATTGAAAGATTTCTCTCCAAAGTCTAACAATGGTATCTTTCGGATAAGATCCTGTAAATTTTGAGCTTAATCTGTCGAGAATTTTTTGTTCTCTAGCTAGATCAACAACTGAATTATCTTTTTTATGTTTTCCTATTTCTAAAACAATTTTAGATCGATTAGATAATAAAGATAAAATTTCATCATCAATGTTATTAATTTTGCTTCTTAAATTGTCTAATTCTTTATTTTTCATAATTTTGGACGTTTCTTTACAAACTATCTTACGATAAATCAAAATAAAGTAGTATTTAATTTAAAAAATGACGATTTATTGACTTAGATAGATATATAAATATAAGACCGATTATCACCGATTTGAGACAGCTTGCGGGTGGAGCAATAATCAGCTAAAGCGTTTACACTCCTCCTTCATTCTTTCAAATAGTGTTAGACTAAAAAGATATGAAAACAAAATTTACTACTGACACAAAACTTGCAAGCGAAATAGCCTATTTCGAGAATATTAATTTAAAACTAGAATCAGGAGATATAATAGATAGTTTTAAACTAGCATTCAAAACATATGGCAAATTAAATGCTGATAAAACTAATGCTATTCTTGTTTGCCATGCTTTAACTGGAGATCAATATGTTGCTGGGAATAATCCCATTACTGGGAGAGAAGGTTGGTGGTCTAGAATGGTTGGGCCTAATAAACCAATTGATACAAACAAATTTTTTGTAATTTGCTCAAATGTACTTGGCGGTTGTGCTGGCTCAACTGGTCCTAAAGAGTTACAAAATGGAAGTGATGTTGCATATGGTGGTAATTTTCCTTCCATAACAATAAAAGATATGGTGAAGGCTCAATCTTTATTGATTGAAAGTTTAAATATAGAGAAGTTATTTTCTGTCATTGGTGGTTCGATGGGAGCAATGCAAGCACTTCAATGGGCAATCGATTTTCCAGATAAAATTTTAAATATAATACATATTGCTGGTGCTTTAAAACATTCGGCTCAAAATATTGCATTTCATGAAGTTGGGCGACAGGCAATAATGAGTGATCCTATTTGGAAAAATGGAAAGTATTTTGAAAATAATGAAGTGCCAGAAAGAGGTCTATCAGTAGCAAGAATGATTGCACATATCACATATTTATCAGAAAATGCGATGCATAGAAAATTTGGAAGAAAACTTCAATCAAGAGATATTATTTCTTTTGGGTTTGATGCTGATTTTCAAGTTGAGAGTTATCTGAGATATCAAGGTAAATCATTTGTTGAAAGATTTGATGCAAATTCATATCTTTATTTAACAAGGGCTATGGATTATTTTGATCATGATGAAACATTTAGAAAAAATATTGAGTTTAGTCATAATCCAAATAACCATTTAAAATATTTAATTGTCTCATTTACCTCGGATTGGTTATTCCCTACAATAGAAAGTAAAATGATTGTAAATCAATTAAACTCTCTATCAAGAGAAGTAAGCTTTCTAGAAATAGATACTGATAAAGGACATGATAGTTTTTTATTAGAGGAACCACAGTTAGATGATGTAATAAAAGGTTTCCTAACAAACAACTTTGTGAAGATAGATGAATAAAATTAATAGCATAAGAAAAGATTGGTCTCTTATTGAAACACTTATCGCACAAGATAGAAAAATCCTAGATATTGGGTGTGGTGATGGAGGTCTTATGGAGCAATTAGAAAATAATCGTAATGCGATGACTCATGGCATTGAATTAAATAGAGATCTAGCTGCAAATGCTATCGCAAGGGGTTTCAATGTTGTTCATGGAGATGCCGAATTAGATTTGTCCCAATATTCAAATAATAGTTTTGATTATGTAATTTTAAGTCAAACTTTACAAGCAATGATGAAACCCAAAGATATTCTGTCTGAATTATTAAGAATAGGATCAAAAGCAATAGTTTCTTTTCCTAACTTTGGACATTGGAAAATAAGATTACAGCTTTTAATATCTGGAAAAATGCCAGTAACAGAAAGTTTACCTTATACATGGTATGACACACCTAACATTCATTTTTTTACAATTAAGGATTTTTTGAATTTGTGTAATGAAATGAATATTGTGATTGAAAAAAGTATTGGATTAACATCAAAAGGTAAACAGTTTGATATAAGTGAATCAGTTACTGGAGTTAATTTTTTCACTCACGAAGCTATCTTTTTATTAAGTTATAAAAATTTTGAACCAATAAAAATTAAATCTTCAAAAAAAGTTTTTGCAAAAAATTCTGTTATTGCAAATTAGTTATTAAATGAAAGTTGAAATTATAAATCAATTAAAAGATAACTACTCTTTTGTTTTATATAATGACACGCTTAAAAGCTGTGTTGTAGATCCTGCTGATAGTAATCCTATATTAAATTTTGCTCTTGAAAACAATTTAACCATAGAAGATATATTTATTACACATCATCATAATGACCACACATCAGGTGTGAAAGGAATACTTAATGCTTTTCCAGAAGTTAATATATACTCTCCAAGTGCCCAGATTGAAAATACAAGATTTGTTTTACGTGATGGAGATGAGATCAACTCCTGCTTAAATACATTTAGAATAATAAAAACACCCGGGCATACATTAGATCATATAATTTACTATGATGAAAACAATAGTGTTTTATTTTGTGGTGATACACTGTTCAGACTTGGTTGTGGTCGTGTGTTTGAAGGAACATTAAATGAAATGTTTAATAGTTTAAAAAAAATTAATGAGTTAGATAAAAATACAATTATTTATTGTGGTCATGAATATACAATAAGCAATTTAAATTTTCTTGAGAAAACACTCAAAAAAGAAAGTTCTTATTTGACAGTTAGAAACAAAATTAATGATGATTTAAATAGTAAAGGAAAATCTGTACCTTTTTTATTAGAAGATGAAAAAAAATATAACTTATTCCTGAATCAAAATTCAAAATTAAGTACTATAATTAAGAAAGAGCTAGGTTTTACTGACTTTGAATTGTTTGCTTATTTGCGAAAAGCAAAGGATAGCTTTTAAGGTCTTTATTTCCAGTATTTGCGCCATATTTTTAATTTGACTATTAGCATAGTTCACTATAAACCCCGCCTTCAAAAGATATGTTAGCAATTTTCAAAACTGGTGGAAAGCAATACTCAGCAAGAGCTGGTCAGATACTTAAAGTAGAAAAACTTGAGGGTTCCAAAGGTGATAAAGTGTCTATTACTGATGTATTAGCGATCAGTGATCAAAGCACAAATAGCTTAGGCGAGCCATTACTAAAAGATGCTTCAATTGAAGCAAAAATTGTTGATCAAATAAGAGATAAAAAAATAATAGTTTTTAAAAAAAGAAAAAGACAAAATTACAGACTAACACAAGGGCATAGACAATATCTGACTGTATTAAGAATAGAATCAATTTCATATGGTGGAAAAAAGTCCACTGCTGAACCTGAAACAAAAAAAGTTAAAAAAACTGAAGCTAAAGTTACTAAAGAAAAAAATGAGTCTAAAGAAGTAAAAGTTACAAAAAAGAAGACAGTTGCAAAAAAAGCATTAAATAAAGCTTCTCCTACTAAGAAAAAATCAGTAAAGAAAACTGTTAAAAAAACTGTTAAAACTAAAAAAGAAGATAAATAATGGCAACGAAAAAAGCAGGTGGTAGTTCAAGGAATGGAAGAGACTCGGCGGGTCGAAGACTTGGAGTTAAGAAATTTGGTGGTGAAAACGTAATAGCAGGAAACATTATTATTAGACAACGAGGCACAAAGTTTCATCCAGGTGATAATGTTGGCATAGGTAAAGATCACACAATATTTGCTACAATAAATGGAAAAGTAGCTTTTAAAAAAACAAGAGTAAGAACTTTTGTATCAGTTGTTCCCACAGAACAATAATCCCAATTAATTAAAAATTTATTATGAAATTTTTAGATCAAGCAAAAATATATATTGCATCAGGTAATGGTGGAGATGGCTGCGTTAGTTTTCGTAGGGAAAAATATATTGAGTTTGGTGGCCCTAATGGAGGCGATGGAGGCAAAGGTGGCAATATTATTTTTAAAGTCGACGATAATTTAAACACACTAATTGATTTTAGATACCAACAACATTTTAAAGCAAAAAAAGGTGAAAATGGAAGGGGGAAAAATCAAACAGGTGCGAATGGAAGCAACATGGTTATTAAAGTTCCACCTGGAACAGAAATTTACAATGAAGATAAAACAGTATTGCTAACTGATCTAACAAAAATTGATGAAGAATACATTTTATTAAAGGGTGGTTATGGTGGTTTAGGAAATAATCATTTTAAATCATCAGTTAACCAAGCTCCAAGAAAATTTACAAAAGGTGAATTAGGAGAAGAGAGATGGATATGGTTATCACTCAAATTATTTGCAGATATAGGAGTAATAGGTTTACCTAATGCTGGTAAATCAACTCTGTTATCAACAATTTCTAATGCTAACCCAAAAATTGGGGATTATCCATTTACAACCTTACATCCTGTACTTGGTACCGTGAAACGCTTTGATAAAGAAATTGTATTAGCAGATATCCCAGGTTTGATTGAAGGTGCGCATGAGGGAAAAGGTTTGGGAGACAAATTTTTAGCACATATTGAGAGATGTAAATATTTACTTCATCTAGTAGATATAAACGACGATAATTGGTACGAAAACTATAATACAGTAAGAAACGAAATTTCAAAATATAGTGAAAAAGTTTCTTCAAAAAAAGAAATAATCGTTTTTACCAAAGTTGATTTACTTCATGAAAATTTAAAAGAAAAAAAAATTAAAATTAATCAAAAATTAAATTCGGAGATTCTTTTTATATCAAGTTTTAATAATGAAGGTATAGATGATCTAATTGATTATTTATTTAAATATAAAGAAATCACAAATGATTAAAAAATATAAAAAAGTAGTTGTAAAAATTGGTTCAAATTCAATTGTTGATTCGAAAACAAAAAAAATCAAATCTAAATGGTTAGATAATTTATGTAAAGACATTGCGGAATTGAATAAAACAAAAAAAATTGTGATTGTGTGTTCTGGTGCTATTGCATTAGGTGCAAAAAGTATTTCAAATACTAAGTTAAGAAAATTAGAAGATAAACAGGCAGCAGCTTCAGTTGGTCAAATTGAATTAGCCCACCAATGGCGAAATAAACTAAGAAAATTCAAGATAGGTGTTTCTCAAATTCTATTAACATTAGAAGATAGTGAAGAAAGAAGACGATATTTAAATGCTAGAAATACAATATCATCATTACAAAGCAAAAACATAATCCCAATCATTAATGAAAATGACACTGTTGCTACTGAAGAAATTCGCTATGGTGATAATGATAGACTTGCAGCACGAGTAGCACAAATGATTGAAGCTGATTTATTAATTTTATTAAGTGATATTGATGGGTTATATCAAGGTAATCCAAAAAAAGATAAGAATGTTAAAAAAATTTCAGAAGTATTTAAAATTGATAAAAAAATTGAAGAACTTGGAAATTATCAATCTTCTGAGCTAGGTAGTGGTGGAATGGCCACAAAAATTTTAGCAGCAAAGATATGTGCTGGAAACGGTTGTGCTACGATAATCACTAATAGTGATAAAAACAAGCCAATCAGCAATATTAGTAAAAAAAATTCAACAATTTTTTATCCCTTAACTTCTACAAACTCATCCAAAAAGAAATGGTTATTAAATCATTTAAAACCATCAGGATCGATTATTATTGATTCAGGGGCTAAAAATGCAATTTTGAAAAATAAAAGTCTTCTTCCTGCAGGTGTAATAGATATCAAAGGAAGATTCAAAAGAGGCGATGTAATTTCTATATTAGTCAAAAATGGTCAGAAGATAGCTATAGGCATATCAGCTTATGATTTTAATGATGCAAAAAAAATTATTGGAAAGAAAAGTGAAGAAATTTATAAAGTTTTAGGTTTTGAAGGAAGAGATGAAGTGGTACATAAAGATAATTTAGTTAGGCTTTCTGTATGAGTATTGGAAATAATATTATTGAATTAGGCAAAAGAGCAAAAACTGCCTCTCTAAATATGAAGATTTGCAGCAGTGATCAAAAAAATCTTGCTTTAACAAAACTCACTAAAAATTTAAATAAAAACAGAGATAAAATTCTTGAAGCTAATAAGATAGATTTAGAAAATGGAGAAAAAAAATCTTTAGCTAAACCTTTAATGAATAGACTTACATTAACAGAAAAATCTATTGATGGATTGATTACATCAATTGAAGATATAATTGAAATACCAGATCCTATTGGTATTACACTAGAAAAATGGAAAAGACCTAATGGATTGCAGTTTCGTAAAATTTCAACACCGCTTGGTGTATTAGGTGTAATTTATGAATCTAGACCTAACGTCACTGTTGATGCTTCTTGTCTTTCCATAAAATCTGGTAATTGTATAATTTTAAGAGGTGGTAGTGATAGTTTTCATTCCTCTAAAGAATTGGTAAATAATATTACAAATGCTTTCACGGAAGCTGGCCTCCCTGAACATTGTGTTCAAATGATTAATACACCTGAAAGAGAAGCGGTTGATCATTTACTTAGTATGAGAGAATATGTTGATGTAATTATTCCTAGAGGTGGTAAAGGTTTGATTGAAAAAATTAATTCATCAAGTAAGATTCCTGTCATCAAACATTTAGACGGCATATGTCATGTATATGTAGATAAAGATGCTGATTTAAGTGTTGCAGAAAGAGTGGTTTTTAATAGTAAAATGAGGCGTCCTGAAATTTGTGGTGCTGCAGAAACACTTTTAATTGATGAACAAATTAAAAATGAAGCAATGAAAATATTGAAACCTCTAAAAGAAGTAAATTGTGAAATTCGAGGTGATGAATATATTCAGTCTTTAGATAGTGATTTTAAAACTGCCAGTGAAGAAGATTGGTCATTAGAATATTTAGATAAAATTTTATCAGTAAAAATTGTTTCTGGTGTTGAGGAAGCAGTTAAACATATAAATGATTATTCTTCTGGACATACGGAAAGTATAATTACAGAAAGTGAAAAAACCTTTGAAAAATTTTATAATAAAATTGACAGCGCAATAATACTTAAAAATGCATCTACCCAATTCGCGGATGGTGGTGAATTTGGTTTTGGTGCTGAGATAGGAATCTCAACTGATAAAATACATGTAAGAGGACCAGTGGGAACAAAACATTTAACAACATTTAAATATGTAGTTAATGGCAATGGCCAGGAAAGACCCTAATTGAAAAAGATCGGACTTCTTGGAGGATCTTTTGATCCACCACATCGTGGGCATCTATTTATTTCCAATGAAGCTAAAAAAGTATTACAACTTGATGAAATTTGGTGGTTAGTTACACCTCAGAACCCTTTAAAGATTTCAAAACCCGCAACATACGAAGAAAGATTACAAAATTGTAAACAAATTACAAAAAATTTTCCTATAAAAATATTAGAGGTAGAAAAAAAAATTAAATCTCAATATTCTTATCAAACAATTAAATTTCTAATTCAATATTATAAAAATATTAAATTTTTTTGGTTAATGGGTGCAGACAATTTAGTTAATTTCCACGAATGGGAAAAATGGCAATCAATTTTTCATATTATCTCTATTGTTATTTTTAGAAGACATGGATATAATACAAATGCTTTGAAAAGTGTTGCAGCAAAAAAATTTATTCATAATAAATATATAGCTCAAGACATAGAACATGTTTCAAATAAAATTCCTGCATGGACTTTGATACAAAATAAAGAAATTAAAATTTCATCATCTGAAATTAGAAATCAAAGAAATAAATTAAGAGGCAAATATTAATAAAATTACTTCATTGACAGAAAATATTGTATCAATACTAAGTGATGCAAAAGCTGAAGATATAAAAGTAATTGATTTATCCAATAAGTCATCTGTTGCTGATGCCTTTGTGATTGCTACTTGTAGATCAACTAGACATTCAGATGCGACAGCAGACGAAATGGTCAAAAAATTAAAAAAGGCAGGTATAAATTGCCCTAACCCTGAAGGAAGACCTCAATGTGACTGGATAATTGTTGATGCAGGTGAGATAATTGTTCATTTGTTTCGACAAGAAATTAGAGAATTATATGCATTAGAAAAATTATGGGAAGTAAGCTTTGATTCTTCACAAACTAAACTAGCTTAAAATATATGATAATTTCAAAAAACGTATTTTTAAAAGTAATACTACTGTTCACTCTCATTACACTTCTTGCATCTAAAACATATGGATCTTCTTCAGATGATGAAAAATATAAATATTTAGATCTATTTGGACAAGTATTCGACAGGGTAAGATCTTCCTATGTGGAAGAGGTTACGGATCAAGAATTAATTGAAAAAGCAATTGATGGAATGTTGTCAGGCTTAGATCCTCATTCTGGTTTTATGAATGAAGAAGTATTTCAAGAAATGCAAATGGATACAGAGGGTAAATTTGGCGGATTAGGTATTGAAATTACCATGGAAGAAGGTTTTGTCAAAGTCATTGCTCCGATAGAGGATACACCAGCATATGAAGCTGGAGTTCTTGCTGGTGATTATATCATTCAAATAGACGAAACACCTGTGTTTGGGCTTACGTTAAATGAAGCTGTTGAATTAATGAGAGGCAAAAAAGGCGAGCCAATAGTAATTACTATTTCTAGAGCAAATACTGAACCATTTGAGATTGAAATTATCAGAGATTATATAAAAATTAGATCAGTTAAAAGTGAAGTGCTTAACAATATAGGATATTTGAGAATAACATCTTTTAACGAGCAAACAGAAAGTGGTCTTCTAGACGCTATAAAGAAAATCGAAAAAGAGAATAAAATAAAAGGTTATGTTTTAGATGTACGGTCTAACCCAGGAGGACTTCTTACTCAAGCAGTTAAAGTAACAGATATATTCTTGGAAAGAGGTGAAATTGTTTCAACAAGAGGTAGAGATAAAAAAGATATAAGAAGATATCGTGCAAAAAAATCTGATAGAACTAATGGAAAACCACTTGTTGTAATTATTGACGGCGGTTCCGCATCTGCTTCTGAAATTGTTGCAGGCGCACTTCAAGATCATAAAAGAGCAATCATTATAGGCACACAATCTTTTGGTAAAGGATCAGTACAAACAATAATTCCCTTTCAAGTGTCAAATAGTGATAATTTAACTGGTATAAGATTAACCACCGCTAGATATTATACACCCTCAGGTGAGTCAATCCAAGGCAAGGGGATCGTACCAGATATAACCATTGAACAAGGAGAATTTGAATCTTTTAATTATAAGAGATTCTCTGAGTCAGATTTAAAAGACTCCCTTGATAAAAATAATGAAGAAGATTTGGAAGATAACGAAGAAAATGAGTTAAGTGAGTTTGAAAAACGATTAGAAGTTGATTATCAGCTTCGTAGAGCTTTTGATCTTGTGCAAGGCGTCAGTCTCTTTAATGAAACTCAAGAATAGTAATGCAAAAAAAATATAGAAAGTGTGTGGGAATGATGATTCTCAATGCAAAAAATCAAATTTTGGTAGGTCGAAGATTAGATCATCCAAGTGGATATTGGCAGATGCCTCAAGGTGGTATCGATGAAAATGAAAATCCTGAAGAAGCAGTGTGGAGAGAAATGATGGAAGAGATTGGTACAAATAATGCATCCTTGATTACTTCATCTCAAGAATGGATCTCTTATGACATACCTACAGAAACACTTAAGACATTACCTTGGGGTGATAAATACATAGGTCAAATTCAAAAGTGGTTTTTATTTCGTTTTACAGGAATTGATAACGATATAAATGTAGGAACAGAAAGTCCTGAATTTAGTGAATGGCAATGGATGGATTATGATGAAATTAGCCAAAGTGCAGTACCATTTAAAAAAAAAGTTTATATAAAAATTCAAAAAGAATTTAGAAGTAATTTAGTTGAAGTTTAATTTAAAAAGAAATTAAATTTTATCGTAATAATTTACATTTATTGCTTCTAATTTTGCTTTAGCTACAGAAAGTTGTTCCTCTGATTCTTTACCTTCTTTATTTTCTAATTCTTGTATTTCTTTTTCAATTGATGTTTTTTCTAAAGAATTAACTTCAACAACACTTTCTGCAAGAACAATACATTTTTCAGGATTGATTTCTGCAAAACCACCAGAAACAAAAAAGGATTTAATTAAATTTTTATCTTCACTGTATACCATTATTCTTCCTGGTCTAAGAGAGGACATGACCTTACTATGTCCTGGTAAAATACCTAAATCGCCATCTTTACCAGGGACAATTATAGTACCAACTTCATCATTGAAAACAAGGTTTTCTGGAGAAACTAAATCAAAAGAAATTGTTGCCATTATGCGGCTTCAGCTTCTAATTTTTTAGCTTTTTCAATTGCTTCATCTATGCCACCTACCATATAAAATGCAGCTTCTGGCATATGATCATATTCTCCTTTTACCAGTCCATCGAAACTCTTAATGGTATCTTCAAGATCAACATATTTACCTGGTGAACCTGTAAAAACTTCTGCTACGAAAAATGGTTGGCTCAAAAACTTTTCTATTTTTCTTGCTCTAGCAACTGTTAGCTTATCTTCTTCTGAAAGTTCATCCATTCCTAAAATAGCAATAATATCTTGAAGACTTTTATAAGTTTGTAAGACTCTTTGCACTTCTCTGGCTACTCTGTAATGGTCATCACCAACAACTTGTGGGTCTAAAATTCTTGAAGTAGAATCTAGTGGGTCAACTGCTGGATATATTCCTTTTTCAGAAATGGCCCTATTTAAAACTGTTGTTGCATCCAAGTGTGAAAAAGATGTAGCAGGAGCGGGATCCGTTAGGTCATCCGCAGGAACATAGATTGCTTGCACTGATGTGATTGATCCTTTTTTTGTAGTTGTAATTCGCTCTTGCAGAGCACCCATATCAGTTGCAAGTGTTGGTTGATATCCAACTGCAGATGGAATACGTCCTAGGAGAGCTGACACTTCAGATCCAGCTTGAGTAAATCTAAAGATATTATCTACAAAAAATAAAACGTCCTGTCCTTCTTCGTCTCTAAAATATTCTGCTTGGGTTAATCCTGATAGAGCAACTCTTGCTCTTGCTCCTGGTGGTTCGTTCATCTGACCATAAACAAGTGCAACTTTTGAGTCCTTACCTTTTAGATCAATAATTCCTGACTCAATCATTTCGTGGTACAAGTCATTACCCTCACGAGTTCTTTCACCTACTCCAGCAAACACAGAATATCCTCCATGAGCCTTGGCAATGTTATTAATTAATTCCATAATTAAAACTGTCTTACCAACTCCAGCTCCACCGAATAATCCAATCTTACCACCTCTTGCATAAGGTGCTAGTAGATCAACTACTTTAATTCCTGTTACTAGAACTTCGGTTTCTGTAGATTGATCAACAAACTCTGGTGCTGGTCTATGAATAGGATAAGATTTACTCGTTCCAATATCGCCTCTTTCGTCAACTGGCTCTCCTACAACATTCATAATTCTACCTAAGGTTTCCGGGCCTACAGGCATTGAAATAGGGGCACCTGTATCAGTAGCTGTTTGACCTCTAACTAGTCCATCTGTTGTATCCATTGCAATTGTACGAACAGCATTTTCTCCTAAATGCTGAGCAACCTCTAGCATTAATCTTGTTCCGTTGTTGTCAACTTCTAGAGCGTTCATGATTGCAGGAAGTTCACCATCGAACTCTACATCAACAACAGCTCCGAGAACTTGTGATATTTTTCCAGTTAAATTGTTAGCCATATATCCCCCTTTATATTGATTCAGCTCCAGAAATAATCTCTATTAATTCTTTTGTAATGAACGCTTGTCGCGTTCTATTATACTTTAACGTTAAACTATCTATCATTTCACCTGCGTTTCGGGTTGCGTTGTCCATTGCGGCCATTCTTGCTCCCTGTTCTCCTGCATCACTTTCTAAAAGTACTTTAAATATTTGAATAGAAACATTTTTTGGAAGTAAATCCTTTAAAATTGTTTCTTCATCAGGCTCATAATCATAAATTGCATTTGAAGAATTTTCTTTTTCTTCTTCCTTTTCAGAATTTGAAACATCTAATGGTATTAATTGTTGTTGTGTTACTTCTTGCGAAATAGCTGATTTAAATTTGTTAAAAACTAATATGCATTTATCAAACTTACCATCAAAGTATAATTCTTGAAGCTTATTAGAAATATTTAATGCAGACTCGTAACCAGTGCTTGAAACATTTAAGTCGACAAAACTCTCTATAATTTGATCCTTCATTACCCTATTAAAAAAGTCTCTACTTTTTTTCCCAATTGGCATTAGTTGAACTTTTTTTCCATTACCCTCAAGTGATTTAACTAACTTAAAAGTTTCTCTATTTATACTGCTGTTAAATCCACCACATAAACCTCTATCAGCACTTACTGGAACTACGACATAATTCTGATCATTGCCAGTGCCTGTTAAGAGTTTAATTATACCTTCCCCAGATGCGGCAGATGATGCAAGAGAGGAAAGCATCTCCTCTAGTCTTGATGAATATGGTCTTGCCGCTTCAGCTTTTTCTTGTGATCTACGTAACTTACTTGCAGCAACCATTTTCATTGCTGATGTAATTTTTTTTGTAGATCCAACTGAATTGATCTGAGTTTTGATATCTTTTAAACTTGGCATAGATTAGTTACTTGCAAACTTTCCAACCAAATCATCTAAGATTGATTTTAATTTATCATCATTATCTTTAGATAATTCTTTTTCATTGGCAATTGCATCTAGTAAATCACTATGTTTAGTTCTAATCTCATTTAAAACTTCTGTTTCAAACTTGACTACATCGCCTACTGCAACTTTATCAAGATATCCGCGTACACCTGCATAAATAGATACAACTTGCTCTGAAACCGTTAGTGGGGAATATTGACCTTGTTTTAAAATTTCAACTAGTCTTGCACCACGATCAAGTAATTGTTTTGTTGAAGCATCTAAGTCTGATGCAAACTGTGCAAAAGCAGCCATTTCACGATATTGAGCTAACTCTAGTTTTACAGGACCAGCAATTTTTTTCATTGCTTTTGTTTGCGCAGCAGAACCAACACGACTTACTGAAAGACCAACGTTAATCGCAGGTCGAATACCAGCAAAGAATAGGTTGGTTTCCAAGAATATTTGTCCATCAGTAATGGATATAACATTCGTTGGAATATAAGCAGATAAATCCCCTGCTTGAGTTTCAATAATTGGAAGGGCGGTCAAACTTCCACCACCATGTTCATCACTCATTTTGGCAGCTCTTTCTAAAAGACGACTATGAATATAAAATACATCTCCGGGATATGCTTCGCGTCCAGGAGGTCTTCTTAATAAAAGAGACATCTGTCTGTAAGCAACAGCTTGCTTTGATAAATCATCATAAACAATTAATGCATGCATACCATTATCTCTAAAATACTCACCCATTGTACAGCCAGTATAAGCAGATAAAAATTGCAACGGTGCAGGCTCTGATGCAGTTGCAGATACAACAATTGTATATTCCATTGCACCATTATCTTCTAGCGTTTTTACAATTTGGGCTACTGTTGATCTTTTCTGACCAATTGCAACATAGATACAATATAACTTTTCTTTTTCATTGTCTGATTGATTTACAGATTTTTGATTTAAGATTGTATCAATAGCAACAGCAGTTTTACCTGTTTGTCTGTCACCAATTATTAATTCACGCTGTCCTCTTCCAACTGGAACAAGAGCATCAAGTGCTTTAATACCTGTTTGCATAGGTTCAGATACACTTTGACGAGGAATAATACCTGGGGCTTTTAATTCAATTCTTCTCTTTTCAGAAGATTGAATAGGACCTTTACCATCAATCGGATTTCCTAAACCATCAACAACACGTCCTAACAATTCTTTTCCAACAGGAACGTCAACAATTTCTCCTGTACGTTTAACTGTGTCACCTTCTTTAATTCCAGTATCATCACCGAAGATTGAAACACCAACGTTATCCATTTCAAGGTTGAGGGCCATACCTTTAATGCCACCTGGGAATTCTACCATCTCTCCAGCTTGTACTTGATCAAGACCATATACACGTGCAATTCCATCTCCAACGCTTAATACTGTTCCAACCTCAGCAACATCTGCTTTAGTTTCAAAATTAGCTATTTGGTCTTTAATTACAGACGATATTTCTGCAGCTTTAATTTCCATTATGCCCCCTTCATTGCAATTTTAAGTTTATTAATTTTATTCGCTATAGATGTATCAATCATTTTGGAACCAACCTTAACAATTAAACCACCAATAATTTCTTCATCAACATCAAAATTTAAAGATAATTTTTCACCTAAAGATTTTTTAAGTTGATTTGTAATATTATTTTTTTCATCATCAGATAATATGTTTGCTGATGTTACGTCAGCAGTAATATCACCTCTTTTTTCAGAGTTTATTTTTTTAAATTGTAAAATAATAGAAGCGATATTTGAAATTCTTTTATTGTTATCAAGAACTTTTAAAAAAGTTGTCGTAAGATTATGTAAATTTGCTTCAGAAAATAATTTTAATAAAATATTAAGTTTCTCATCTGAATTTACTAATGGGCTTTTAATTACTTGTCTCAATTCTGAACTTTCTTTCAATGCTTTATTCACTAATTCAAAATCTTTTAAAATATCATCAATGCAATTTTTTTCAGAAGCAAGATCATAGAGAGCTGCTCCGTACCTTTCCGATATAAGATCTCCAGATAATGTATTAGATGTCATAAATTAAGTTCATATGAAGTTTAGAAATAGGCTATTAACACATCAGAAAAAGTAGGTAAACTGTCAGTTTGTGCGTCAAATGAGTTAAATCGAAGATATTTTTAAAATTGTGGGTAAATTACATAAATGAGTAGGGATCAACATCAATAATTAACTTTACAGAAGAAGGTAATTTGGTCTTTTCGACAATTTTTTTTGTGAATTTATTCAAATTTTTTCTACTATTGCTCTTCAATAATATTCTGTATCGATATTGTCCTCTAAGCAAAAAAATTGGAGCTTCAACTGGACCTAGAATTTTAATATTTTCACTATTTTGATCTTGTTGAGCCAGTCTTATAGCTTGTTTAAGAACTAAAGCCTTTGTATGACTTGAAAGAATTATTGAAGTCATAAAACCAAAAGGAGGAATATTAAAATTCTTTCTCTCTTCTAAAGCTCTTTCAATAAAAGCTTCTCTTTCTCGAAGTTGAATCGACTTAATTATTTGTTGATCTGGGAAATATGTTTGAAGAAAAACTTTACCAATTTTTTTTCCTCTACCAGCTCTTCCTCCAACTTGCTGAAGTAGGTTAAAAGTTTTTTCTATAGCTCTAGGATCACCACCAAATAAACCTGCGTCCGCATCAACTATTCCTACTAATGACAAATTTGGAAAATCATATCCTTTTGCCATAATTTGTGTAGCTACAATTATATCTATATCTTTGTTGTTTATATCAGTAATAAATTTTTTAATTTTGTTTGGTGTGTTAACGTTGTCGCTAGACATTATGGAAATATTTTTTCCAGGAAAGAATTCTTTTAGTTCCTCTGCAACTCTCTCAACTCCAGGACCAACAAATTTTATACTATCTTTTTCATTACATTGAGGACAATCTAAATTTAATTTTTTTATAGTTCCACATTGATGGCATAAGAAAACTTTTTTGTGTTGATGCATAACCATCCATGATGAACATTGATCACATTCATATCTAAATCCACAACTGTTACATAAGGTTAATGGAGAATATCCTCTACGATTTAAAAAAATAAGAGTTTGTTCCTTATTTTCTAAGCACTGAGAAATAGAATCTATAATCGATTGTGATATCCATTTATCTTTATCAAGTTTATTTTTATTTAAATCAATTATAGAAATTTCAGGTAATGGAGTTCCAGAAAATTGTTTTGATAAATAGACTTGATCATATTTTTTAATTTTAACATTATTTATTGTTTCTAAAGACGGCGTTGCTGAAGCTAATAATATAAAATTTTTTTCAATTTTAGCTCTTACAACTGCAAGATCTCTTGCTTGGTAACGTATATTGTCCTCTTGTTTATAACTAGAATCATGTTCTTCATCGACAACAATTAATCTTAAGTTTGTAAAAGGAAGAAACAAACTTGAACGAGCTCCAATAACAATGACTGGATCTCCAGCAAAACATTTATGCCAAATTTTTTGCCTATTTTTTTTTGTAATTTTAGAATGCCACAAACACACTTCCATTCCAAAACGCTTCTTTACTCTTGTCTCTAATTGCGGTGTTAAGCTAATTTCTGGAACCATTATTAATATTTGTTTTTTTTCTTTTAAAAATTTATCTATTATTTCAAAATATACTTCAGTTTTACCAGAGCCTGTTACACCTTCTAATAAAACAGGTTTATTTGATTTATTAAATGATTGGGTAATTTCTTTGAATGAATTTGCCTGCTCTTCACTCAAGGTCACTAAAGAGGGTTTGGTGTTATTGAAACTATCTAATTTTTCTTTATCAAATTCAACTATATCATTATTAATAAGAAATAATTTTAAAACTGCTCCTAGTGGAGCTAAAGTATAACTTGCGATCCAATTTATAAAATCGATTGAAGAATTCTGAAGGATAAGATCATTACAAATTTTTGTAACCTCTTTAATTTCGTATCCAGGATTTTTAACATTCTTCTTCCAAATAATTCCAGCTTCTATTTTTTTTCCAAATGGAACTAAGACTACTTGACCGATTTCAAGTTGCTCATTTGTTGAAGAATAAGTGAAAACTTTGTCGAAAGGTCTTGTTACTACTACATCGTACAACATTATATTTATGTATTTTTTATATGTTAACTTTCTAAATAACTTGTATATGGTATACAACAAACAATGAAATTTTTTATAGACACTGCCGATATACTTCAGATCGAAGAGTTAATGCCTAGTGGATTAATAGACGGTGTGACGACAAACCCATCTCTAATTGCAAAAAGTGGTAGAGATATGGGTGAAACAATTAAAACAATTTGTTCTATAGTATCTGGTCCAGTAAGTGCAGAAGTGACAGCAACGGAATATAACAAGATGCTTGAAGAAGGTGAATACTTAGCATCATTAGCTAAGAATGTTGCTGTAAAAGTTCCTCTTACACCTGCTGGTCTTCAGACATGCAAAGCTCTTAGAGAAAAAGATATCATGGTAAATGTAACGTTGTGTTTTAGTGCTGCTCAAGCATTACTAGCAGCTAAGGTTGGTGCAACATTTATTTCTCCATTTGTGGGAAGACTCGATGATATTGGTGAAAAAGGTATGGATCTAATTTCAGATATAGTAATAATGTATGAGAATTATGGATTTGATACTGAAGTATTAGTTGCTTCAGTAAGAAACACACAACATTTGATTGATGCAGCTGTGATTGGCGCCCATGTTTCAACTCTACCGCCTAAAGTTATTCATGAATTATATAAACATCCTCTCACAGATAAAGGGCTTAAAGCATTTCTTGATGATTGGGCAAAAACAGGACAACAAATTTTGCCAAAATAATCATCATGGCAAATGAAGATGAAATTAAAGAAAAAGAAATAATAAATTTTTTAAAAAAAAATAAAAATTTTTTTATTAAAAATTCAGAATTAGTAAATGAACTAAATTTTCCAACCATAGATAATAGTTCAGATAAGGTTGTTGATTTGGAAGCTTATAGATATAAAAAAATATCTCAACAAAATATAGACTTACAAAATCAAATGACAAAAGTACTACTTGCAGGGAAAAGTCATTTAAACGCACAGAAAAGAATTCTTAAGTCTACAATTAGAATTTTAAATATAAAAAGTTTACCAAAATTAATAAGTTTAATTAAAAATGATCTTAAAACAATTTTAGGTTGTGATGAAATGAATTGTTTTGTTACAAACGAAAATATCAGATCAGAAAACTTATCACAACTAGATAATAAAATTGCAAATAGTTATTTTAAAAACAAAATGGTTACAAATTTAAATCAAAATCCTAAAGGTTTACTTTTATTTTTTCCTAATAAATCAGCATCGATAAAATCATATATTTTATTAAAAGTTAAATTTCGTGAAGATAGTTTAATATTGGCTATGGGATCAAAAGATAAAAATAAATTCACAGTTGATATGCAAACTGATCTTGTTGAGTACTTAATTAAAATTATAGAAGTAAATTTGCTAAACATAAAATGAAAATTTTACTAATAATTTTATTTTTATTAATTAATTCCCATAATTTATTTGCCAATCCTCAAATATGTAGTTGGATAATGGACGAACCATTTAAAGAATATCAAGAAGAGGCAAAAGATCAACATGCTGCGTTTTATGTTGTAGTCAGCGATGGTGAATGTGAATACGGAATGACTATTGGTGAAAAGTCAGAAGAGAAAGCAAAAAAAGTAGCTTTTAAAGATTGTGAAAAATGGAGAAAAGAAAATAATATTTCAGGTAAGTGTGAACCGTTTGCTGTTAACGACGAAATTATTTGGGAAAATGTTGCCTTTGTCACAAATGATGAAGTAGAAAAAGAATATGATGATTCAGCCAATATGGTTGAATATGAATATAGAATGCCTGACTGGTATGGGCAGGAAAAAATCATATTTCCAAAATATAAAGGAGTCCCTGATGATCTTCACAGTTTATTCATGGAAACCCTAGAATATTCCTACCTTGAGCTTGGCGAAAAACCCATTGCGGAAACTCATGTTATTATCTGGAATGAAAAAAAATCTAATCTAAAAAAAGTTGCTCAAAATTGGTGTGAAGTAAATCGTGGGGAAAATTTCAATGAAGAATGTTTAAAAGTAGGTGGTGGTGATAACAAAAAATGGTTCAAAGAATGTGTAGCGTCTGCCTATTTTTCACCTGAAACATTAAAAGGAAGTATTGAGGGTAATAAATGTTGGTGGAGGGGTTATAAGAATGAAGCGTGGAGTGTTGCAAAAATAGTAGCACATGAATATTTTCATGTTCATCAAAATATGAAAAAAATTTTTTTTGAAGATGAAAAACGTTTTGGTGTTGCCCAGTATAAATTTAATGATGATATGCCAATGTGGATTGAAGAAGGTGGGGCAGAATATTTTGGTTATTATATTATTGGAAAAAATAATTTAGCTGATTATAAAAAAATCATGAAACAAACACTCAAATCCTTTCGCAAATGTGCAAAAAAAGGAATTAAACTCAAAGATGTAGAAAGAGAAGAAGATGCCATAAAACTGCGCAGTAAATGTGATCAAGGCTTCGAGTATGATGGTGGTATGTGGGCAACAGCGTACCTTGCTTCTTTAAGTGGATCTAATCAAAAAGTATTCTTTGATTTTTATGAAGATATTGCCGAACTTGAATTAGAAAAAAGGGAACAAGGAGAAATCCACCAAGGATGGAGAGAATCTTTTAGGAGAAATTTTAATATGAGTTACGATGATTTTCTCATAGAGTTTGAAACATTTATTGGTTTAAAATCAAAGGAACAATTAAAAATTCTAGATCAAATAAATTAATACAAAAAGGAGCATACATGAAAGGTTATAGATTTATTACTGATGATGATACTGTTGATTTTTGTCAAAGAGTAACAGAGGCATTATCTAATGGTTGGAAATTACATGGAGAGCCAAAAATGACATTTGATCATAAAAGAAAAGTTATGAGGTGTGGTCAAGCAGTTGTAAAACAGTCATCAAAAAAATATAAAAAAGGAATGGATCTAGCTAAAATTTAAATATGTATGGCTCTGCCATCAACACTAAGAGCTGCTTCTTTTACTGCTTCACTGGTTGTCGGATGAGCATGACATACTCTAGCAATATCTTCTGCACTACCACCAAATTCTATTGTCGTAACAATTTCAGCGATCAACTGTCCAGCATCATGACCGATTATATGAGCACCTAAAATTTCATCTGTTTTTTTATCAACCAAAATTTTAACAAATCCTTCTGATGCGGAGGTAGTTAAGGCACGGCCATTTGCCATAAAAGGAAATTTTCCAACCTTGAAGTCTTTCTTTTCTTGCTTGAGTTGTTCCTCTGTTTTTCCAACTGATGCTATCTCTGGATTGGTATAAACAATCGCTGGTATAGCGTCGTAGTTTATATGAGGTTTTTGACCGTTTATAAATTCAACACAAGCCACTCCTTCTTCTTCAGCTTTGTGTGCTAGCATTGGTCCCGGTGCTACATCACCAATGGCGTAGATTCCTTCAACAGAAGTTTGAAAATTATCTTTAATTTCAATGGATTTTTTTGTAGTTAATTTAATACCAATTTTTTCGAGACCCAGTCCTTCTGTGTTTGGTTTTCTTCCTACTGACATTAAAACTATTTCGTAGTTTTCTTTTATTATCTTTTTATCTAATGTTTCCATTTCAACATCTACACCGGACTTACCAGATTTTGCAGAACTCACTTTATGAGATAATTTAAATTCCAACCCTTGTTTAGTTAACATTTTCATAAACTCTTTTGCAATTTCACCATCCATAGTTGGAACAATTCTGTCAAGAGCTTCAACAACTGTTACCTTTGAACCTAATCTGCTCCATACTGATCCCATCTCTAATCCAATGTATCCACCACCAATAACTAGGAGTGATTTTGGTATTTTAGATAGAGAAAGAGCACCTGTTGAAGATACTATTTTTTTTTCATCGACAGGAATATTTGATATCTCAATCGAAGATGATCCTGTTGCTATAATAAAATTTTTAGCACTAGCAGTAATTTCGTTTTTTCCATTTGTAATAGAAATAGTATTTTTATCTACAAATGAAGCCATGCCAGAAATATGAGTTATTTTATTTTTCTTAAATAAAAAACCAATCCCTGTTGTGAGCTTTTTTACAATCTTTGTTTTTCGATCCATCAAAACATTTAAATCTAAATCTATCTTTGATGTTTTTATGCCATGCTCTGCAGCATGATTTGAAATTTCAACAAATTTTTCAGATGAATTTAATAATGCTTTAGAAGGTATGCATCCAATGTTCAAACAGGTTCCACCAAGTGATGGCTCTTTTTCTATACAAGCAACCTTCATTCCAAGTTGAGCTGCTCTGATTGCAGCTACATATCCGCCAGGTCCCGCACCAATTACTATTAAATCAAAATCTTCCATTTATATTCCTAATACTAATTCGGATGGATCTTCTAGAAGTTCTTTCACTCTCACTAAAAATCCAACACTTTCTTTTCCATCAATAATTCTATGATCATAACTTAATGCAACATACATCATTGGCCTAATTACTATTTCATCATTTACAACTACTGCTCTTTTTTGAATATTATGCATCCCTAAAATCCCAGATTGAGGTCTGTTGATTATTGGGGTGCTGAGCATTGATCCATAAACGCCCCCATTTGAAATTGTAAAGGTTCCACCAGTCAAATCGTCCATGGTCAAAGTTCCATCTTTGGCTTTTGTACTAAAATCAATAATTTTAGTTTCTATTTCTCCAAAACTCAATTGATCAGCGTCTTTAAGTATTGGTACAACTAATCCTTTTTCAGTTCCAACAGCTATACCTATATCAAAATGGTTTTTATAAATTATATTTTCATCTTTAATTTCAGCATTAACAGCGGGATACTCTTGCAAACTTTTTACTACAGCTTTTACAAAAAATGACATGAAACCTAATTTGACCTCATACCGACTTTGAAATTCTTGGTTTTTTGATTTTCTAATTTCCATAACTTTCGACATATCAATTTCATTGAAAGTTGTAAGTATGGCTGCTGTATTTTGAGCTTCCTTTAAGCGTTTAGATATTGTCTGTCTGATTTTTGACATTTTAACAACTTCTTCTCTTTCACCTTTGTTAGTGGTTGTTTTATTTGAAGAAGAGAGATGAGAAACTACATCTTCTTTATTAATTCTTCCATCAGAACGGGATGAGATAACATCTTTAAGTTTAATATTATTTTCTTCAGCAATTTTTCTTGCAGATGGTGAAGATTTAGTAGGTAAAGATTTTGTTTCAACCTTTACTTCTTTTACTTCTTCTTTTACTTTTTCTTCTTTAGTTTCAGTTTTTTTAGGAGTTGGTTTTTTACCTTTAGCTTCATCTAAGATTCCTAAAATACCTCCAATTTCAATATCAGTTCCTTCAGAAACTTTTATTTCTTTTAGAGATCCTGCATGAGGAGCTGGTACTTCAACTGTAATTTTGTCAGTTTCAATTTCAACTAAAGGTTCATCAGCTTCAAAATTATCGCCTATATTCTTAAGCCATTTTGAAACAGTTGCCTCCGTAATTGACTCTCCAAGTGTTGGAACTATTAATTCAGTGCTCATTAATTAAATGCTTAATAACATTTACGTCAATTTATTCAATTGGCAGATTAGTCTTTAATTTTGTTGAAATACCTGCCCAAGATTTGATAATTTTGCTAATAGAATCTTCAGTTGCCATTTTTATAATAGTTTCTTGGTTACTTAAGTGTCTTTCTAAAGAACCAGCGGCAGGAGATGCAGCCGGACTTCTACCAACATAGAATATTTTTTCTTGTTTAACTTTGGCTTCCTGCATAACACTTTCCAATCTACCTTTCACAAAACCCCAGGCACCCATATTTTTTGGCTCTTCTTGTGCCCAGATAATTTCAGCATCGGTATAATGTTTTAATTCATCTCTAAAGTTTTCATAAGGAAATGGATAAATCTGCTCCAATCTTATTATGGATAGATTTTTAATTTTATTTTTTGCTATGTGGTCTGCAAGTTCAAAATATATTTTACCAGAGCAAATTATTAATCTTTTGTTTTTCCTCTTTTCTTTAACAGATAATTTGTCAGTTAGAATTCTATGGAAAGTTGATCCATTTATATAATCCTCAATATTAGAAACGTTAGATTTATGTCTAAGTGTAGATTTTGGTGTAAATATAATTAGAGGTTTCCTAAAGTTTCTAAGTAGTTGCCTTCTTAAAACATGAAAATAATTAGCAGGACTTGTGCAATTAACAATTTGCATATTGTCTTCCGCACACATCTGTAAAAATCTTTCTAATCTTCCACTTGTATGCTCAGGACCTTGACCCTCATGTCCGTGGGGAAGTAACATCGTTAAACCAGACATTCTCAACCATTTTCTTTCTCCAGAACTAATGAATTGATCAATCATAATTTGTGCACCATTTGCAAAATCGCCAAACTGTGCTTCCCATATAACAAGTGTCTTAGGATCAACTTGTGAATATCCATATTCAAAACCAAGAACACCAAACTCAGATAAAAAACTATCTATAATTTCAAAGTAACCTTGCTTGTTTTGAAAATGTCTTAATGGAACAAAACGATTTTCGTTTTCTTGATCGTATAGTACACCATGTCTATGACTAAATGTTCCTCTTCCAACATCTTGTCCGGATATTCGAACACCGTATCCCTCATCTAAAAGTGTTGCTAAAGCTAAACTTTCAGAAGTTGCCCAATCAATACCTTTTCCGTTGATGACACTTGCTAATCTGTCTCCATAAATTTTTTTTATTCTTCTATGAGCATTGAAATCTGCTGGTATTTCATGAATTTTTTTCGCTACATTAATTAATGTTTTTTCTTTTACGGAAGTTTTACCCCTTCTCGCATCAAATGTTGCAGTAGATAAACCTGTCCAAGTTCCCTCTAACCAATCTACTTTATTTGGCTTATAATTTTTAGTTGATTCAAATTCTTTATCCAAAAAATTTTTAAAAGAATCTACAATGTTTTTGGATTCTTCTTCTGAAAGAGTATTATTCTCAATTAATTTTTTTTCATATTTTTTTCTTGTTGTGATTTGTTTCTTGATAGCCTTATACATAAGTGGCTGAGTGAAAGAAGGTTCATCAGCTTCGTTATGTCCTGATCTCCTGTAACAAAACATATCTACAACAACATCTACTTTAAATTTATTTCTAAATTCTGTTGCAAGTCTACAAACATGAACTACTGCTTCTGGGTCATCACCATTAACATGAAATATCGGTGCCTGAACCATTTTTGCAATTTCAGTACAATAAGGGGCTGATCGTCCATACTGTGGCATTGTAGTAAAACCTATCTGATTGTTAATTACAAAGTGAATAGTGCCGCCAGTTTTAAACCCTCTTAATTGTGACATAGCAAATGTTTCCGCTACTACTCCTTGTCCAGCTATTGCTGCATCTCCATGAATTAATAAACCGATAACTTTATCAGTTGTTTTATCTTTAGCTAAAGTTTGTTTAGCTCTTACTTTTCCTGCTACGACTGGGTTAACTGCTTCTAAATGAGAAGGGTTAGAAGTGAGCGATAAATGAATTTTCTTTTTTTCAAATTCACGATCAGCAGAAACACCTAAATGATATTTTACATCACCCGAACCAAGTACCTCATTTGGGTCATTTAAAGAACCTTGGAATTTTGATAATATTTTTTTGTAAGGCATTTCTAAAACACTTGATAGAAGTGTTAGTCTCCCTCGATGAGCTGTTCCAATAATAATATCTTCAATTCCAGACAAACATGCCTGTTTAACAATTTGCTCTATCCCAGGTATCATCGCTTCACCACCTTCGATACCGTATCTCTTTGTACCTAAAAACTTTTTATCTAAAAACTGTTCAAATAGTTCTGATTCAACTAATCTTTTGTAGATTGCTTTTTTTCCTTCGTTTGTAAAATTTGTTTTATTTCTTACTTCTTCAATTCTTTCTTGCACCCATTGTTTTTGATCAGCTTGTTGTATATGTAAAAATTCAACACCAATTGAAGCAGAATAGGTTTCTTTTAATATTTTAATAATATTTTTTAATTTACCCTTTTCTAAACCCAAACTTCCATCAATGAATATTTCTTTTTCTAAATCTAATTCATTAAAACCGTAGCTTTTATAATCTAATTCTTGAGGATATTCTCTTTCAGATATTCCTAATGGGTCAAGATCTGCAATTAAATGTCCATTAATTCTAAAAGCTCTAATTAATCTTAATGCTCTAATTGAATCTAAGGTTGATATTCTAAATTCCTCAGAATTGTAATTCGCATTTGATTTTATAACCTTAGTTATGTAATTTTTATCTATTATACTTGATGGACGTTCTTTCCATTCTGGTCCTCCAAAATCTTTAAGAACAGAGTAGTCATCTTCATTTAAATTATTAAAAAAATCTTTCCAAGTTGTATCCACACTTTCAGGGTCATTTCTAAATTTAGAATACAGTTCAGCTACATATGGCGCATTAGCGCTATTTAAGAAAGTGTCATTCATAGATTTCTATTAAACTAAAACCATTTCGCATAACAATCATAGTAATGGAAACTAATTATTCCCATTTTGCATTGCTAATTTCATAGTTTTTCCCAACGATGCCGGGGATTTTGACACCAAAACTCCTGCATTTTCTAAAGATTTAATTTTGGAATGTGCTGTTCCTTTTGATCCTGAAACAATAGCACCTGCATGACCCATACGTTTTCCTTTTGGTGCCGATTGTCCAGCTATAAATGCTGAAACTGGTTTTTTTCTTTTTGAGTTTGAAATAAATTCTGCTGCATTTTCTTCTTCCTCACCACCAATTTCACCAATCATTAAAATTCCCTCAGTCTCATCGTCTTCTAAAAATAACTTTATACAATCTACAAAATCCATACCATGTATTGGATCTCCACCAATACCTACACAAGTTGACTGACCTAATCCTACTTCTGTAGTTTGTGCAACAGCTTCATAGGTTAATGTTCCCGATCTACTTACTATACCAATTTTACCTTTTTTGTGAATGAAACCAGGCATGATGCCAATTTTACATTCAGAAGGTGTAATTAGTCCCGGACAGTTAGGCCCTATCAAATATGTTTTATTTTTAGTAATTCTTTTTTTTATGTCGATCATATCTAAAACTGGAATGCCTTCAGTAATACAAACAATTAATTCAATGCTTGCATCTAAAGCTTCGTGGATTGCTTTAGCGGCAAACTTAGCAGGTACATATATAACTGTTGCGTTCGCTTCAGTTTGTTTTACAGCATCAGCAACAGTATTAAACACAGGTAAATTTAAATGAGTTTGTCCTCCTTTACCAGGTGTGACACCTCCAACAAGATTTGTACCATACTCTAAAGCTTGTTCAGAATGATATGTTCCTTGCGATCCAGTAAAGCCTTGGCAAATAAGTCTTGTATTTTTATTAACTAAAATTGACATTATTCTGATAACTCTACAGCTTTTTGAGCTGCATTTGAAAAATCATCAATTGAAATTAATCCTAAAGATGAACTATTAATTATATCTCTTCCTTCTTTTGAGTTTGTTCCTTGAAAACGTATAACAACAGGCAGTTTAAAATCTAATTCTTTAATTGCATCAATGATGCCATTAGCAATCATATCACAATGGATAATTCCTCCAAAAATATTTATGAATACTGATTTAACATTTTTATCTGATTGTATTATTTTGAAAGCTTTAATGGCTCTTTCTTTATTTGCTGTACCGCCTAAATCTAAAAAATTGGCTGGTTCCATTCCAAATTGTTTAATAATATCCATAGTTGCCATAGCCAGTCCAGCTCCGTTAACCATACAGCCTATTTTTCCATCTAGTTTAATGTAAACCATATCGTTTTCAGAAGCTTCAAGTTCCAAATCATTTTCTTCTGAAGTATCTTTTAATTTTTCAATGTCAGCCTGTCTATACAGAGCATTATCATCAATATTAATTTTAGCATCTAAAAGAATTAGTTTTTCATCTTTTGTCACTACAAGAGGATTAATTTCAATTAAAGAAGCATCTATTTCGACATAGGCCTTACATAAATTTGAAACAATTTCTTTAAATTGATTAAACTCATTAATAGAAAAGTTTAATTTATTTTGAAGACTATCACTAATTGTAAAATTTTCTAAGTTATCAAAATAAACATATTGAATTCTTTCTGGTGTTTTCTCAGCTACATCTTCTATGTCTATACCACCAGCATCAGATATCATCATCATTAATTTTGATTGATTCCTATCAAGAAGAATACTTAAATAATATTCTCTATCAATTTCACATCCAGCTTCTAAGTAAATTCTATTTACTAACTTTCCTTGATTACCTGTTTGTTTTGTAACCAATATGTTACCCATCATTCCTTTTGCAATTTTTTGTGCATCATCAATTGATTCTGTTATTTGTACTCCACCTTTTGTATTAAATGGTTTTAAAAATTTCCCTGCTCCTCTTCCTCCAGCATGTATCTGTGATTTGATAACCCAGGGTGGTCCTTTTATATTTTGTAAATCTTTTTCTAAATCGTTAACATTTTCAATGTAACTTTTGCCTTCAAGTATAGGTAGATTGTACTTTCTTAGTAGATCTTTAGCTTGATATTCATGCAAATTCATTTTGATAAAAAGGTAATAGTTAGATTGGATAAAAATACAATTAGTTTTTATGTTTCTTATTTAAAAGCTTGTTAGACAATGTAGTTAATGATTTTACTGCTTTAACAGAATGATTAAATTCTTTCTTTTCATTATTATTAAGTTTTAATTCAATAATTTTTTCAACACCTTTTTTGCCAATTATAACTGGAACTCCAACATACAGTCCTTTTACTCCGTATTCACCATTAAGATATGCAGCACATGGTAATAATCTTTTTTGATCTAACAAAAATGACTCTGCCATTTGTATAGCTGAAGAAGCCGGCGCATAATAGGCAGATGTGTTCATGAGTTTTACAATTTCAGCTCCACCATCACGTGTTCTTTGTATTATTCTGTCTATATTTTTTTTTGTTGTCCATTTCATGTTTATTAATTCAGGTACAGGAATACCTGATACAGTTGCATATCGCATAATTGGAACCATGGTGTCTCCGTGACCACCTAAGACAAAAGCGCTTATATCATTAATTGACACATTAAATTCCTCAGATAAAAAGTATTTTAATCTTGCACTATCCAAAACACCCGCCATCCCAATACACATATTTGTCTTAAGGCCTGATGATTTCTGAAGAACACTTACCATTGCATCCAGTGGATTAGTAATGCATATAACAAATGCTTTGGGACAATATTTTTTAATATTTTTCCCAACATTTTGAATGATTATAGAATTTTTTTCTACAAGATCATCTCGAGACATACCTGGTTTTCTTGGAAAACCTGCGGTAACTACTACTACATCAGCATTTTTGATATCTCTAAAACTTGAAGTACCTTTAAAATTTGCATGAAATCCCTCAATGGAAGATGACTGAGCAAGATCTAAAGATTTACCCTTAGGCATCCCTTCAAAAATATCTAATAAAACTACATCACCTAATTCTTTTAAACTAACAAGTTGTGCAAGAGTTCCGCCAATATTGCCTGCTCCAATGAGAGCAATTTTTTTTCTCATTTAAGTTTTATACTTTAATTATAATTCTGTAACAATAGCCTTTTTAAGTCCAGCAATTTCTTTGGCTGGATTTAGTCCTTTAGGACAAGACCTAGTACAATTCATTATTGAATGACATCTATAAAGTTTTAATGAATCATTTATTGCTTTTAATCTCTCTTTCCTTTCTGAGTCTCTAGAATCACTTACCCATCTTGCTGCTTGTAAAAGGACTGCAGGTCCTAGATATTCATCTCCATTCCACCAATAACTTGGACAAGAAGTAGTGCAACAAAAACATAATACACACTCCCATTTACCATCTAGTTTTTCTCTATCTTTTGGTGATTGTTTTTTTTCTTCACCATTATTATTAGCATTTCCATTAGATGTGTTTTTTCTCTCAAGCCAAGGTTTAATTGAAGCCAATTGTTCATATGCCTTACTTAAATCAGGAACTAAATCTTTAACAACTTTCATGTGTGGTAAAGGATATATACGTATATCTTTTTTAACATCAGACATACTTTTCAAACATGCAAGAGTATTTACACCATCTATATTCATAGCACACGAGCCACATACGCCTTCACGACAAGATCTTCTAAATGTTAATGATGGATCAATTTCATTTTTAATTTTCATTAACGCATCTAAGACCATTGGGCCACATTTTGATTGATCTATCTCATAAGTATCGAGTCTAGGATTTTTATCATCTTCTGGGTCCCATCTATAAATTACTAATTTTCTTGGTGACTCATTAGGCTCTTTAATTTTATGATTTATTCCCTCTGTAATTTTAGAGTTGGAGGGTAAAGTAAATTGTACCATCAATATACTCGTTTTTTCGGAGGAATAGGTTGGACATGATTCGTTAATGTGTTTGTATGCACTGCTCTTTTTCCCATATTAACTTCCCCGCTATCTTTAAGCCAAGCTAACGAGTGAACAAGCCAATTTTTATCATCTCTTTCTTGATAATCCTCACGAGCATGTGCTCCTCTACTCTCAGTTCTGTTTAAAGCAGAATGAAGTGTAACTTTTGATTGAGCCATTAAGTTATGTAACTCTAAAGACTCTACAAGATCTGTATTAAATATTAGTGACCTATCTTTTATATCTATTGAGTCCATAGAGTTTTCAACTTCTTGGAATTCATTTATACCATCAGAAATTAATTCATGAGTTCTAAATACAGCACATTTTTTTTGCATTATATGTTGCATTGAAGTTCTTAATTCTCCAGTTGTTGAATCTCCTTTGCTATGCCTAATCTTGTCAAATCTATCAATAATTCCATCGGTTCTAGACTTGCTAATTTCAATTTTTTTTGAATTAGGTTTTACTTTTTCTTTGCATGTTTCACTTGATGCTTTTCCAAAAACGACAAGGTCAATTAGTGAATTTGTTCCTAGTCTATTAGCACCATGAACAGAAACGCATGCTGCTTCTCCAACTGCCATCAGACCTTCACATACATTGTCAGGATTGTCACTTGTTGGCCTAAGAACCTCTGTTCTATAGTTTGTCGGAATACCGCCCATATTATAATGTACTGTGGGTAGAACTGGTATTGGTTTCTTAGTTAAATCAACTCCTGCAAAAATTTTTGCAGTTTCAGAAATACCAGGCAGTCTTTTATGTATAGTGTCTGCATCTATATGTTCAAGATGAAGTAGAACATGATCTGCATTTTCACCACAACCTCTTTTTTCATTAATTTCTATTGTCATAGCTCTACTAACAACATCTCTGGAAGCAAGATCTTTAGCATTAGGAGCATATCTTTCCATAAATCTATCTCCATCACTATTAGTTAAGTAACCGCCCTCACCTCTTGCACCTTCGGTAATTAAAACTCCAGCCCCGTATACTCCTGTTGGATGAAACTGTATAAATTCCATATCAGAAAGAGGGAGGTCTTGTCTTAATGCCATGGCGCTTCCATCACCTGTACAAATATGAGCACTAGTTGAGGAAAAATATGCTCTACCATATCCACCAGTAGCTAGGATAGTTTGATGAGATAAAAAGCGATGTATAGAACCATCTTCTAAACACCAAGCAACTACACCTATGCAATTACCATTTTCATCTGTTATCAAATCTAAAACAAAGTATTCAATAAAAAATTCAACGTTATTCTTTAAGGATTGTTGATACAAAGTGTGTAAAAGAGCATGACCTGTTCTATCAGCTGCTGCACATGCTCTCATTGCAGGAGCGCCTTCTCCATTATTTGTTAAATGTCCACCAAAAGGTCTCTGATAAATTTTACCATCTTCTGTTCTACTAAACGGCATTCCATATTCTTCTAACTCAATAACTGCTTCAGGAGCTTTTGAGCAGAGATACTCTATAGCATCTTGATCACCTAACCAATCAGAGCCTTTAACAGTATCATACATGTGCCATTTCCAATTATCTTCTCCCATGTTTCCTAAAGCTGCTCCAATACCGCCTTGGGCAGCAACTGTATGACTTCTTGTTGGAAATACTTTTGAAATACAGGCGGTTTTCAATCCAGATTCAGCACATCCAAGTGTCGCTCTTAAGCCTGAACCTCCAGCACCCACTACGACAACATCGTAGTGATGGTCAATTATATTGTAAGAATTTTTAGGCATTAAAGTATATTTCTTACTATAAATATAGTTATTAAAATCATCAATATATATGCGTTTATATTCAAAATGCGTTTAATATTTTTTGAAATTTTTTTCGATGTGACATAATCATCTACTATTGTTTGTAATCCTAATTTAGAGTGAAGAAGCATAGAAATCATCATCACATAGAAAAGTATTGAATTAATATATGAATTAAAGAATGTATTAATTTCATCGTATCCCATTTTTGATATAGAAATCGCTGAATAAATGAACCAAAAAGTTAAAGGTATCATTATAGTAGCTGTAATCCTTTGCAGAACCCATTTTAATGCATAGTTTTTCATAGTAAAAGCCACACCACTAAAGTAGATAATATAGTTAAAACAATTACAATATAACCTGACGTGTAAACAGTTTTTAAATCCATTCCTATTCCAAATGACCAATACAATTTTCTACAACCATTAAATAAATGATAAAAAATACCTATTGTCCAAATTAGAAGAACAAGTTTAAAAAGTATATTTTGAGATATCATTTCAAAATAAAAGAAATATTTTGGCCCTAAACTAATGAGTAAAAACCAGATTGAAATAAGTATAGACCCAATACTAAGTCCAATACCTGTCATCCTATGAGTTATTGAAAAAACTGCGGTCAAAACCTTTTTATGGATAGACAAGTGTGGTGATAATGGCCTGTTATCAATCATTCTATTAACATTTATATGTAATATATTTATATTTTTTGTAACTAATTTCAAAATTTAGACATTTTTTACTTACTATCATGTATGTTTACTAAAATGTTGATAAAAAATGAAAAAATTGCTTAAAATCTCTAAATTTTTATAGTTTATTTTACTAAATATCTTGAATTTTTTACATATAAATATTAATTTTGATTAGCCGGATAATACTCGTTTCTTAGCTTCGGAGGAACGCCAAGAATTTTTTAATTATCTTACCCGCCGTTTGATAATTAGTTGAGTTTCTTATTCTAGAGAAGTGTCTGCCAAGGTACAAACTAGTTTTAGAGTCCGGCCTAATTTAAATTTTTATTAAAAAACTCTTCCATCTTTTTAGAATATACATCTGGATATTTAAACATAGCATCAACATGATAAGAGTTTTCAACTAACCAAAATTCAGCATTAATTTTATTTTTATTTGTATATTCTTCAAAATATTTAAAATGTCTTGTTAAGACTCTTGTATCAGAGTCACCGTGAGTAAAAAAATAGAATTGTTTGTCTGTTAATTTTTTAGCTGGAGATAATTCTCTTGGATCTATTCCAGTTAAAATTCTTCCAGCTAAACTCACTGCTGGTCCAAATTCTATAGCTAGGCCATATCTTGCAATTTCATCTTTTAAAATCATATTAAATTCAGCCAGTGAACTATCGGCCCATACTGCAAGTATATCTGGCTCCGCATTTGCTGCAAAGATAGATGTACTTGCTCCAAGGGAGATGCCAAGTAAACCTATACTATTAGACTTAAAACCAATCTGTTTTAAAAAGTCGAAAGCACCAAGGATATCATTATACGACTTTAAACCTAAATCATCATAGTTACTCACAGTATCACTTTGACCATAGTTTCTTAAATCTATTGTGAGAACATTAAATTTTTTATTAACTAAAAAACCTGCTATAACATTAGACTCGGACTTACATTTACCATTTGGACTTATACCATGCGTAACAATTATAATTGGTCTATTTGGAAAGTAATTAAATAGCCATCCGTTAATCTTGATATCAGAGTCACGAGATTGAAAATAGACATCTTGCCATTCATTTAAATAATAGTCTTTAAAGTTAAAATTTTCTCTTACTTTTTGTCGAGCAAGGATTGAATATTCATGTGAATCAACTTTTGTACTCCATGAATTAGGAAGTGATCCTTCATGTAAACCACAAGTTGGATCTATTTTTAAAATTTGATAAGCAACATAAAAACCTGCAGAAAAATAAACTATTATTAATAAAACTAATGTACTTACTAAGAATCTAATTATGTATTTCATCAATCTGGTTTCACTATAGTCATTTCATATAATCTACTAGCGGTTCTTTTAAATTCTTCAGCAAGAGTAGTAATATTATTTAAAGAATTTACAGGTTTTGAAGCTAAAATTACAATTGAACAATTATTTTCATATAGCATATCTATTAATCCAATAAATCTTCTACAAGAGTCTTTTTTTTGATTATCAAATTCAGGAACATTTTTTAAAAATAGCAACTTAAATTTATCTGCAATATTTTTATAGTCTTCGTTGCCCAAGTTTACCTCGCAAAGATTTTTAAAATCTATCATCATGAGGTTCGAAGTACATTTATCAAACTCTAGTTCACGACTTTTGGATTTAATTTTAATAGTAGTCAAGTGAGAAGGATCAACAAAGCGATTAAATAATTTTTCAAATTCATTTGTTGTGTCAGTTGTTATAGGTGTAAAATATGTCTTTGATTGATTTAATGTCTGTCTTCTAAAATCAGTTTTAATATTGATGTCATAAAGAAAAAAATTATTTTTAATTAAATCAATGAATGGTAGAAAATCATTTCTCTGTAAACCATCTTTATATAAATTATCTGGATGAAAATTTGATGAGAGTAAAATAAATATTTTATATTTTGAAAAATAATTAAAAATTTTTTTAATTATTAATGCGTCGACAATATTAAAAATATGTAATTCATCAATGAAAATTATTTTGTAATCTCTACTTAAATTCTTTACATAGTTTTCGATTGCAAATTCTTTATTTTCAGAATTTTTAACTTGTTTGTGAATTTCGTTCATCAAATTGTTAAAATGAATTTTTTTTCCAATCTTGGTATTTTGATAAAATAAATTTAATAAAAATGTCTTTCCCGTTCCAACTTGACCGTAGAGATAAATTCCCTCATAAATTTTATCCTTAAAAAATAGTTTTGTTTTACTAAAGGATGACCATATATTGTTAGCTTGTTTAAGAAATTCAATTTGATCTTCATTTTTTTTTATAAAATTGTTTTCAATAAAACTATTGTATTGATCAATAACATTAAACATTATTTTTTACCTAAATACTGTTGAAGTTTTTTTAAAGTTTCCAGTTCACCCCTGCTAATGCTGTTATTCTCTTTTTTCTTTTTTAATCGTTTGTATTCATTAATTAGAAAATTAAGACTCTCTATTATTTGTTTATTCATGTTTTATAAATTATTGGTAAAATTGACGATACAACAATCATAATGAAACTAATTAAAAATATAACTGATATTCCATAACCCCAATCAATAATATAACCAAAAACAACAGGCGATAAAGCACTTGCAAATACTGTAACTGCGTGTAGTAATGCTTTAGCGGTTCCAATACTTTTTACTCCATAAATTTCAGCCCAGAGTGATCCCATAAAAGGTGCTGATAAACCAAGGTTAAATCCAAATAAAGACATGTAAAGTACGAATGACCAAAAACTATTTAAGAAAAAAAGAACGGTAATACAAACTAACAAAGGTAATAGCACAAAAGGTATTGCTTTTTTTGTATTTATTTTATCTATTAATGGCCCCCCTATTAACAATCCTAAAATAGAAAATAACCCAAAATATATATAGCCATTTCCAAGCATTTCCATTGTCCATCCTTTAGTATCAAAAATATAAATCTGATGAAACATTAACCCTGTTCCAATAAATGGAAAGGATGCAGCTAATGGAAAATAAATAAAAAAAACTCGGTCTTTTAAAATTTCTATAATGGTCCAACTTTTATGTGTTTTCTCATTATCAATATTTTTTTGAAGAAAAGCATCCCTGCTTTTTTGATTATAAAGAATAAAGTAAATTATTGGAATTAAGATTAAAAGAGTCAGGGTTGTTAAAAACCAAAGAGTTTTAAAACTAAAGTATAAGTCTAAATTAACGACAATCTTTGGTAAAATCATTATTGCTAACATCCCTCCAACAGTTGCAACTGATATCGCTTTACCTCTGTCAATTAAAAAATATCTTGCCATTGAAGTTGAGCCAGCATGTGTCATAGCTCCCTGTCCAAAAAAACGTAATAAAAATAAAATGAGAAAAAGATGAAAAATGTTGTCAAAAATATAATAAAAACCAATACAAGCGAAAGCTAAACCAAAAATTACACCAATTGAATAAAATCTCAAATCTATTTTATCTATTAATTTAGCAAAGTTAATAAATAATAATGAGCTTACAAGTGTAGCGATGGCATAAACTAATCCAAACTCACCATCAGTAATTTTATAAAAATTACGAATATCTTCATTAAATAATGCAATATAGAAAGTCTGTCCAAAACTTGCAAAGAAGACCATAATAAATCCATAAATCAACAGATTTGGATCATATAAGAAAAATTTTTTCATTAAAATTTAAAGTATTTTTTTGATTTTGTTTAATAATTTTACCATTTTGTTTTGATCAATTCTTCCGGTATTAACATTTCTAGGACTTGGATGGTAACTACCTATTAAAATTTTTTTATCAGGTAAGATTTTTGTTGAACCATGAGAAAAAATAAAGTCTTTATTTTTTATTTCGTAGTATTGCTTATAATAATTTATACATGCATCGTGACCAATTTTTCCTAATGCAACAATTGTTGTGATTTTTTTTAAATGGTTAATTTCTTGATTAAAAAAATTAAAACATGTTTTTAATTCTTTAGATGTAGGTTTATCTTCTGGAGGAACACATTTAAGGGCGGTAGTTAAATACATATTATATAACTTTAAACCATCATTTCTGTTTACCGAGTCTGGTTGGCTGGCAAATCCAGTTTTATACAAGCATGAGAACAAGAAATCAGCAGATTTATCACCTGTAAAAACACGTCCAGTTCTATTGCCTCCGTGTGCTGCAGGGGCAAGACCGACCATTAAAAGTTTTGCATTTTGATCTCCATAACCTGTTATAGGTTTTCCCCAATAATCTTGATCAAAATATTGTTTCCTTTTCTCTTTAGCTATTTTTTCTCGAAAGTTAACTAAGCGCTCACACTTTGTGCAATGAATGATGGATTTATTTAAATTACTTAATGCCATTTGGAAATATATATTTATATTACAGCTACGTGATTAATGAAAGAGCTAAAGCAATCTTAGAATTTTGTTTTGTTGAAACTCCGATGGAGCAATGGTTTAAAAAAGATGAAGATTTTGATATTACTTTAAAAAATAATTTTATGCAGGATTACATTAAGGCAACTAATAATGAAATCGATGATTGGAAAGATAATCCAGAGGAATGTGTTGCGTTAATTATGTTACTAGATCAATTTTCAAGAAACTTTTTTAGAGATAATACTAAAGCCTATGAACAAGATAAGAAATGTAGAAATATTGTTAAAGAGGCTGTTAGTAAAAATTATTTATTCAAATTAAATGAAGATAAAATTCATTTTTTATTACTACCTCTTATTCATAGTGAAGATATAAAAGATCATATATTTGGTCATGATTTAGTTGATAAATTTTTAAAAAATCATTTAGACTATGAAAAAATTAAAAAAGCATGGAATGACCACACAATAGCTATAAAAAAATTTGGAAGATACCCTCATAGAAATAAAATATTAAATAGAGATACAACCGACAAGGAAGAATTATTTTTAAAACAACCTGATAGCTCTTGGTAAAAAAAATAAATGCTTTTGTTTAAAAATTTTCATTCAAAAATTAGAAAATTTCAATAATGAATAAACAAAATAATAGGTCTCGTGGTGAAATGGATATCACACGTGTCTTCGGAACATGGATTTGGGGTTCGAGTCCCTACGAGACCGCCAATTAGATTGATATTTTATCTGAATACTTCGAAATTACTAACTCAGCAATTTGAACAGCATTAAGAGCTGCTCCTTTTCTTAGATTATCTGAAACGACCCATAGGTTTAAACCATTATCTATTGATTGGTCATTCCTGATTCTGCTTACATAAACTTTGTCTTCTCCTGCTATCTCAACTGGAGTGACGTAACCCTCATCTTTTCTGTGATCAATAACTGAAATTCCTTCAGTGTTAGATAAAATTTCATTAGCTTCTTTTTCGTCTAAAGGAGAATCAAATTCAATATTTATTGCTTCCGAGTGTCCTATGAAAACTGCCGTTCTAACACAAGTTGCTGAAACATTAATTCCTTCGTCTAGAATTTTTTTTGTTTCATCAATCATTTTTTGTTCTTCTTCAGTGTTACCATTTTCTAAAAAAGCGCCGATATGAGGAATTGCATTAAAAGCAATTTGCTTTGTAAACTTTTCTTTTTTTAATTCTTGATTTGCATAAACATTTTGTGTTTGATTAAATAATTCATCCATACCAGTTTTCCCAGCACCAGATACTGCTTGATATGTTGAAACTACTACTCTGTTTATTATCGCTTTTTCATGAAGAGGTTTTAATGCAACAACCATTTGTATTGTTGAGCAATTAGGATTAGAAATTATGTTTGTTCGGTTTTCATCATCAAAAAAATCATCTAGAGCATTTGCATTTACCTCGGGAACTACCAAAGGAATATTTTGTTGCATCCGAAAATGTGAAGTATTGTCTATTACTATACATCCAGCTTTAGCTGCTTTAGGTGCATATTCTGCAGAAATTTTCCCTCCAGGAGAAAATAGGCCAATATGTGCTTTTGAAAAGTCAAATTCGGATAAATCCTCTACGACGATTTCTTGGTCTCTAAATTCTACTTTTTTTCCTTTAGACTTTGATGAAGCCAATAAGAATAATTTATCGATTGGAAAATTTCTTTGTTCTAATATTTGCACTATTTCTGTGCCTACTGCCCCTGTTGCGCCAGCTATTGCTACATTGTAATTTTGAGTCATTTAATTACCAGTTAAAATTTTTAACTCTTCAATAACTGCATCACCCATTTCTTGAGTTGAGATAACTTTATCAGCACCTTCCTTGATATCAGCAGTTCTTAAACCTTTTAATAATACATTTTGAACTGCTTTCTCAATTGATTGACTATCTTCTTGCATATCGAAACTATATTTCAACATCATGGCAAAGCTCATGATCATTGCAAGTGGGTTGGCTTTGGATTGGCCTGCAATATCCGGCGCACTACCATGAACAGGTTCGTACATTGCTGCTCTTGTTCCATTCTCTTTAACTGGGCCAAGAGCGGCAGAAGGTAGCATTCCTAAAGATCCTGTTAACATTGCTGCTGTATCACTTAATAGGTCTCCAAATAAATTATCAGTAAGAATTACATCAAATTGTTTAGGATAGCGAACTAACTGCATCGCACAGTTATCAGCCAGCATGTGTTCTAAATTAACATTAGAGTATTCATTTTTATGAAGATCAGTGACTGTATTTTTCCAAAATAAACCTGTTTCCATAACATTAGATTTTTCAACAGAAGTAACTTTATTACCTCTTAACTTTGCTAAATCAAAGGCAACTCGCGAAACTCGGTTTATTTCCGATGTGGTATAAAGTTGAGTATCAACTGCCTTACTTTCAGTTTCACTAATTTTTGATATACCTCTTGGTTGTCCAAAATATACACCACTTGTTAATTCTCTAATTATCAAAATATCCAATCCTTTAACAAGATCTGATTTTAATGAGGATGAATCTGATAATGCATCTAACACTACAGCTGGTCTTAGGTTGGCAAAAAGATCTAAATCTTTTCTTAATCTTAACAGGGCTGCTTCAGGTCTTTTATCTCTCTCTACATTGTCCCATTTAGCGCCTCCTACCGCACCAAATAATACAGCATCACAGTCCATAGCTACTTGCATTGTTTCATCACTTATAGAATTACCTTCTTTATCATAAGCCGTACCTCCAACTAATCTTTCAGAAATTTCAAAAGATAAAGATTTGGTTTTTTCCATCCAATCAATTATTTTTAATACCTCGGCCATAACTTCATTACCAATTCCATCACCAGGTAAAATTAGAATTTTTTTATTACTCATATCTAACTAAACAATCCAAGGTTGGACACTGTGTATTTTTTCTTCATGTGAATCAATTTTTTTGTTTTTTTGCAGAGTAAGACCTATGTCATCTAACCCTTCGATAAGGCATTTTTTTCTAAATTGATCTATTTCAAATTCGATAATTTTTTCGCTCTGGTAAATGATTTTTTGGTTTTTCAAATCTACAGAAATATCTTTTTTATTCTCTGCTTCATTCATTAAAATATCAACATTTTGTTGATCTAATTTAATTGGCAAAATTCCATTTTTGAAACAATTATTATAGAAAATATCTGCAAAGCTTGGTGCAATGATTGATTTAAATCCAAAATCTAGAAGTGACCAAGGTGCATGTTCTCTACTTGAACCACAACCAAAGTTTGCACCGGCTATTAAAATTTTAGAGGTCTTGTATGGATCCCAATTTAAAACAAAATCATTTTTAATATTACCTTGGATATCATATCTAAGTTCATGAAATAAATTCTTACCTAAACCTGATCTCTTTATTGTCTTTAAAAATTGTTTTGGAATTATCATGTCCGTGTCTATGTTAATCATAGGGAGTGGTGCGGGAATACTTTTTAAGGTTATGAATTTTTCCATTTTATATATCTTCTACTAAAGCAAATGAACCTTTTATAGCTGAAGCTGCAGCTATAGCAGGACTCACAAGGTGAGTTCTTCCTTCACGACCTTGTCTTCCTTCAAAATTTCTATTTGAAGTTGAAGCACATCTCTCCTTAGGTTTTAATTGATCTGGATTCATTGCTAAACACATTGAGCAACCTGGTTCTCTCCAATCAAATCCGGCTTTAATGAATATCTTATCTAAACCCTCTTTTTCTGCTTGTTTTTTTACTAAACCAGAGCCCGGTACAATCATGGATTCAACTGTAACTTTTTTGCCCTCAACTATTTTTGCAACTTCCCTTAAGTCTTCAATTCTACCATTGGTACATGATCCGATGAAGACTTTATCGATTTTAATTGTTTGTATTTCTTGTTGAGGTTCTAAGCCCATATATTCAAGGGAACGTTCCATTGCTTTTTTTCTATTTGGATTACTTTCCTCTTGTGGATTAGGCACCTTACCATTTATGGCAACAACGTCTTGTGGGCTTGTACCCCAAGTAATTTGTGGTGAAATATTTTCAGCTTTAATTAAAATTTCTTCATCATATTTTGCGCCTTCGTCGGAAGGAAGAGATTTCCAGAACTCTACTGCCCTATCCCAATCTTCTCCTGATGGTGCGTATGGTCTACCTTTAATATATTCAAAAGTTTTTTCATCAGGGGCTATTAATCCAGCTCTAGCACCAGCTTCAATGCTCATATTGCATATTGTCATTCTTCCTTCCATAGAAAGAGAAGAAATAGCGTCACCAGCATATTCGATAACATAGCCAGTTCCTCCAGCTGTTCCAATTTTTCCAATTATATGAAGAATAATATCTTTAGCTGTTACACCTAAATTCAATTTACCTTCAACAGAAATTCTCATATTTTTGGCAGGTTTTTGAATTAAAGTTTGAGTAGCTAACACATGTTCAACTTCACTTGTTCCTATACCAAAAGCTAAAGCACCAAATGCTCCATGTGTTGCAGTATGACTATCACCACAAACAATTGTCATGCCTGGCTGGGTAATACCCTGTTCTGGACCAACTATGTGAACTATGCCTTGTCTGCTATCTAATAATGGAAAGAGAGTAACATCAAAATCTTTACAATTTTTTTCTAATGTTTCAACTTGAATTCTACTTTCTTTATTTTCTATACCTTTGGATCTATCTGAAGTTGGAACATTATGATCTGCTACCGCAAAGGTGCTTTCTGGTCTTCTTACTTTACGATTATTATTTCTTAAACCTTCGAATGCTTGAGGACTTGTAACTTCATGCACAAGATGTCTATCGATATATATAAGACATGTCCCGTCTTCCTGTTTATCAACAAGATGATGTTCCCAAATTTTATCAAAAAGAGTTTTACTTTTATTTGTTTTCATCCGATTTATTTTCGGCTGCTATTTCCTCTTCTTTACTAGATTCCTCTGCAGCTTCTTCTTTAGATTCTTCTGCTGGCTTAACTTCTTCTTCAACTTTTGTTTCTTCTTTTTTAACTTCTACATCTTGAGCTTTTGGTTCTTCTACAGCTTTAGTATCTGTATCTGCAGTTTTTGTTTCTTCTACCGGAGGAGCCTCCTCTATATATTCATATTGATCTGCTTCATCACCCCTATCTTTATCTGCGATCCTTGCTTTCTTTCCAGATAATTCTCTTAGATAATATAGCTTAGCTCTTCTTACATCACCTTTTCTAACAACTTCAATTTTTTCTACTAATGGACTGAATAAAGGGAATACTCTTTCAACCCCCTCTCCATGAGATATTTTTCTCACAGTAAAGTTAGAGTTTACTGAATTATTTTTTCTTGCAATACATATACCTTCAAATGCTTGAAGTCTCGACTTACTTCCCTCTGTAATTCTTACAGTAACTTTTAGAGTATCACCTGGACGAAAAGCTGGAACTCTTTTTTTTGAAGTTAACTTTTCAATTTGTTGTTTTTCAAATGTCTCTAATAAATTACTCATTTTATATTTCCTTTTTTAAAAAGATCCGGTCTTAATTCTTTAGTTTTTTCAAACGATTTTTCTTTTCTCCATTTATCAATTTTTTCATGATGACCTGATGTTAAGACATCTGGAACTTCATGTTTATTCCCCTGAATATCTTCCCAGATTTGTGGTCTGGTATAATGAGGATATTCAAGTAGATTATTAGAAAAAGATTCTTCTAATAAACTTTGTGGCTGCCCTAATACTCCAGGAATGAGACGAATACAACCTTCAACTAACACCTGAGCAGCAATCTCGCCCCCAGAAAGTATGTAATCGCCAATACTTATTTCCTGAAAACCTAGAATTTCTATAGCTCTTTGATCAACTCCTTCAAATCTACCGCATAAAATAAGCATTTCATCATGTTTTGATAGATTATTAAGTTTGGCTTGAGATAATTTCTGACCCGATGGTGTAAGAAAAATTTTGCAGTAATTATCAGTTTTGAACGTGATTGAATTTAATGCTTTTTCTATCACATCTGGACGAATAACCATTCCAGGGCCTCCCCCAAAGGGTTCATCATCAACACTTCCTCTTTTATCAATTCCAAAATTATGTAGATTGACTATCTCGAGAGAAAATTTTTTATTGTTTAATGCATTTCCAATTACAGAATATCCTAATGATCCAGGAAACATCTCAGGATAACAGGTTAAAATTACTACTCTCATTTTAATCAAGAATACCAGGTATTGGATCAGCTATAATTTCTTTTTTATTGATATTAACTGATAAAATATTTGTTTTATCAAAAGGTATAAGAGTAAGTTTGGTATTATATTTGACTTCTAATAAATCACCTGCCCCAAAATTTTGAACACTTAAAACTTTTCCAATACCAGTATTGTCTTTCAAGAAAATCATGCATTCTATTAGGTCATTTATGTAAAACTCATTATCTTTTGTTTTTGGAAAAAATTTCTTATTTGAAAAAATTTTTTGACCTTTAAGTTCTAAAACATCTTCTCTAGAAAAGTATTTTTCAACTTGAACAACACACTTATTATTTTTGAATACAATATTTTTAAAATTCCACGTAACTGAACCATCAAAATTATAATAGTTTTTTAAATTTTTAAAAACTTCAAACGAGGTAGTCATCATATTAACTTTTATTTCACCTTTTAATCCTAAAGGAGATCCAAACTGACCAACAAGAATAATATCTTTATTACTCAAAGCAAAAATTGATTTTATTCTTTTTTAGCTTCTGCTTCTTCTGCTTTAGGTTCTTCTGCTGCAGCTTTCGCAGCTTCTTCTTTTTCTTTAGCAGCAGCTAAACGTTCCTGTGCTTTTTTCTTAGGTAAATGTTTTTTTGTTTTTTCAGTAATAACTGGTTTTTCCATCACACCAAGATTGCTAAGAAAAATAGAAATTCTATCTGATGGTTTTGCTCCTTTTGCAATCCATTCCTTAGCTTTGTCTAAATCCATTTTAACTCTATCAGCGCTATCCTTTGGAAGCATTGGGTTATAAGTTCCAATTTGATCTATAAATTTTCCATCTCTAGCTCTTCTA
Organism: uncultured Alphaproteobacteria bacterium; assembly: GCA_902625365.1. Classification (GTDB taxonomy): domain Bacteria; phylum Pseudomonadota; class Alphaproteobacteria; order HIMB59; genus CACPNW01. Next base: position 207,527 of record CACOAX010000001.1, on the reverse strand, counting down.
GAATCAGCTACTACTATTCTATAAAATGGTCTTTTCTTTGCACCACCTCTTGATAATCTTATTCTTACTGGCATTTTATTTCCTTTCTAATTTATGTTTGGAGGAAGATTTCCTTGTAATTTTTGCATTAAATCACTGGGAATTCCTCCTTTGCCCATTGATTTCATTCTCTTCATCATTTTTTGTGATTGGAGAAACTGTTTTAATAACCTGTTAACGTCTTGAACTTTTGTTCCAGATCCTTTTGAAATTCTAATTTTACGTGAAGCCTTTATAATATCTGGATCAGCTCTTTCTTTTTTTGTCATTGAACTGATTATAGCTATTTGTTTATCAATCATTGAATTAGAAATTTTATTTTCTGCCATTAACTTCTGTGCCTTTGAAACACCTGGCATCATAGAAAGTAAACCGGAGACTCCACCCATTTTACCCATTTGCTTTAATTGATTGGCAAAATCTTCAAGATCAAATTTTCCTTTAGCGATCTTTTTTGCCATATCTTCCATTTCTTCTTTATCAATATTTTCAGCAGCTTTTTCAACAAGAGATACAATATCTCCCATACCTAAAATTCTTTGTGCAATTCTTTCAGGATGGAAAGGTTCAAAATTTTCTACTTTTTCACCTAGTCCTATAAATTTTATAGGAGAGTTTGTTATTGATTTAATTGATAGTGCTGCACCACCTCTGCTATCACCATCTATTCGAGTTAAAATTGATCCAGTGATATTTATTGCATCACTAAAACTTTTAGCTACATTTGCAGCGTCTTGTCCTGTTAGAGCATCTGCTACTAATAATGTTTCGTCAGGTTTAAACTTATTTTCAATTTCAACTAATTCACTCATTAACTTTTTATCTACAACTTGTCGTCCAGCAGTATCTAAAATAAGAATATCAAATAAATTTTTTTGAGCATAGTCTATAGAATCATCAACAATATTACTGACTGATGATAGATTATGACTAAAGAAATCTGAGTCAGTTTCTTCAGCTAATACTTTTAATTGTTCTTGTGCTGCTGGTCGATAAATGTCTGCTGATGCTAATAAAATTTTTTTCTTTGAAGACTTCTTTAACAAATAGGAAAGTTTGGCAATTGATGTTGTTTTACCAGATCCTTGTAATCCACAAAATAGTATTTTAGTTAATTGAGAAGAAGATAAATTTAGAGATTTATTTTCTGATCCAAGAATTTTTACAAGCTCATCTTGCACAAGCTTTATGATCATTTGATCTGGCTTGACAGATTTGAGAATTTCTTTTCCTAAAATGTTTGACTTGATGGAATTTATAAATTCTTTTACTACAACTAAGGAAACATCTGCCTCTAAGAGAGCAATTCTAATTTCACGTAATGTAATTTCTAGATCTGTTTCTGATATAACAGCCTTACCCCGAATACTTTGAACAATTTTTTCAAATTTGGTGTTCAGTGTATCAAACATAAATCTCCAATAGCCTTTTAACTCCAGGGCACGAAACTCGTGGGCTAGAGTACCTATCACAATTGTAACAAGCTCAATTCGTTTACAAATATAGGATTTGTTCCTGACCCTCTATTAGCTGAATAATTGAAAGTCAAGTATTCTTAAATTTCCCATATTTACTGAGATTTATCGATAAATTAGGTTATAAAACAAATATGCAAAAAGTAGACTTTATAAAGATGCATGGGCTTGGGAACGATTTTGTTATCATAGATAAAAGGTCTAACAATATCGCAATTACTGAAGATATTATTAAAAGACTCAGTGACAGAAGAACTGGAGCTGGATGTGATCAATTAATCACAATTAATAATACAAGTAATCAAAGTGCTGATGCTGAAATTGAAATTTTTAATCCTGGTGGTGATAGAGCCGAGGCTTGTGGTAATGGAACACGCTGTGTGGCAAAAATACTATTTGATGAAGATTCAAATAAAGAGATTTTAAAAATTCAATCTGATGCAGGTATATTAGAATCAAAAAAAATAGATAACAATATAAGTGTCAACATGGGTTCAATAAAAAATACTTGGGATAAAATTCCTTTAAGTAAAGAAGTCGATACAATGAATATACCAATTTCAATTGATGGATATAGTAATGGGGTTGCTGTTAATGTAGGTAATCCACATGTAGTTTTTTTTGGGAAATCGATCAAAGATACAGATCTTGAAAGTATAGGTCCTAAAATAGAAAATCATGAGCTCTTTCCAAAAAAAACTAATGTTGAAATAGTTGAAGTTATTAATTCAAATTTAATTGAAATGAGAGTTTGGGAACGTGGAGTTGGAATTACGTTAGCTTGTGGTAGTGGTGCCTGTGCGGCTGTATATGCGGCGTGGAAAAAAGGATTAATTGAAAATAACGCTGAAGTGAAACTTGAAAAAGGATCACTGCACATAAATATAGTTAATAATGAATCTATTATGACAGGACCTGCAGAAATAAGTTATCGAGGTAGTTTAGAAATATAATTTATGAAAAATAAAAACTACGTAGTCAATCTAGGTTGCAGATTGAATATTTATGAAGGTGAAATTATTAAAAACCATCTTAAAACAAATAATTTAAATAATGTTACAGTCATAAATTCATGTGCAGTAACTGAAGAAGCTGAGAAAAAAGTTTCTTATGAAATTAGAAAGGCAAAAAAAAATTTTCCTAATAATAAAATAGTAGTTACAGGATGTGCGGCTCAAATCAATCCATTAAAATATAAAGATTTAAAAGAAGTAGACTCAGTAATTGGGAACACAGAAAAATTAGAAACTTTAACATGGAAAAATATCAATCAGTCTAAAAATCTTAAAGTAGGAAATATATTAGAAGAGAGTAAAACAGTACCTAATTCAATTGAAAAATTTGAAGGAAAATCGAGAGCTTATATTGAAATTCAACAAGGTTGTAACCATCGCTGTACTTTTTGTATTATTCCATTTGGCAGGGGCAATAATAGAAGTGTACCTGCTGGAGAGATAGTAAATAAAATAAAAAAAATTGTTAGCAATGGATATAATGAAGTAGTCTTAACAGGAGTAGATATAACTGATTATGGAAAAGATCTTCCAGCAAAACCGACTTTTTCTAACTTAATTAAAAGAATTCTAAAATTAGTACCTGAATTAAAACAGCTGCGTTTGTCTTCAATTGACTGCGCTGAAATAGACGAAGATTTTTGGGATGTTTTAAAGGACGAAAGATTGATGCCTCATTTTCATATAAGTTTACAAGCTGGAAACAATTTAATTTTGAAAAGAATGAAAAGAAGACATTCAAGGGAAATGGCAATTGATTTTTGTAAGAAAGTTTTATCTATTAGGAAAGATGCAACATTTGGTGCTGATATAATTGCCGGTTTTCCAACAGAGACAGAAACAATGTTTCAAGATTCAATTAAACTAGTTGATGAGTGTAATTTAACTCATCTTCATATTTTTCCTTATTCACCAAGAGAAAACACTCCTGCATCTAGAATGCCTCAAGTTCAAAAAAATATTATCAAAGATAGAGCAAGGAGACTTAGAGAAAAAGGTATTGAAAAATTAAAACAACATTTAAAAAAAAATATTGGAAAGAAGGAACAAATTTTAATTGAAAGTAGAAAAGAAAATTTTTCACTTGGAAAAGATCAGCATTTTTTAAAAGTAAAACTTGAAGAAGAGTTTAAAGAGGGAAATATAATTTCCTGTATATACACAGGCGTAGAAAATGATACGTTATTAGCAAGAATAGCATGAGTTTGTTCTCAATATTTAAAGATAAGTTAAGTAAAACTTCAAATATACTTTCTTTTAATATTGTAGAGATTTTAAAAAACAAAAAAATAGACGATTTAACTTTAGAAGAATTAGAAAATGTTCTTATTTCATCTGATATTAGTTTGGATGTTGTAAATCAGCTAATAGATTCTATAAAAAAAATAAAAATTTCAAATAATGATGGAATAAAAAATGTACTAGAAATCTTAGCTCAAAATATAGAAAGTATATTACTTCCAAGAGAACATGTTCTGATAAATGAAAAAAATGATGAAAAAAAAATATTAATATTTGTTGGAGTAAACGGAAGTGGAAAGACAACCACTATTGGCAAAATTGCAAATAAAATTTTATCAAATAAAAAAATTCTGATTGCGGCCTGTGATACATTTAGGGCTGCAGCTGTTGAGCAGTTGGAAAATTGGGCGAAAAAAAACAATAATGGTTTTATCGCTGGAAAAAGTAATCAAGATCCAGCAAGCTTAGCGTATCAGGCAACTGAAGAATTTGGAAAAGAAAATTATGATTTTTTACTTATAGATACTGCTGGAAGATTATCAAATAATACCAACCTCATTAATCAGCTAATTAAATTGAAGAATGTTATCTCAAAAGTTAATTCCTCTTTTAATATTGAAACTGTGTTAGTTTTAGATGGAACGAATGGTTCGAACATGATTAAGCAAGTGGAAATCTTTGGAAATGAACTTAATGTATCAAGTCTTATAATAACTAAATTGGATGGAACAGCAAAAGGCGGAGCATTAATTTCAATTGCAAATAAATTTGAAATCCCTATAAGTTATGTTGGTCTTGGAGAAAGTATTGAGGACCTTGTAACCTTTAATTCTCAAAACTTTGCTAGGTCTATTTTAAATCTAGAAGAACAAAAATGAAGTCAGTTTATAAATTATTAATTGATATAGGACCGCTTGCAGTATTCTTTATTTTTTATACAAGAAGTGGTCTTCAAGAAGCAATACTTCCTCTTATGATTGCAACCGTAATTTCAGTAATCATTTCATATATACTTGAGAAAAAAATACCAATTATGCCAACTCTTGGAGCTGCGATTGTATTAATATTTGGAGGTCTAACAATTTATTTTGACAATGAAATTTTTATTAAAATGAAACCAACAATAATAAATATGGTCTTCGCATTAATTTTATATGGAGGAGTGATTGTTAAAAAACCTCTTTTAAAGTATCTTTTAGGCGCTGCACTTAAACTAGAAGAAGATGGATGGAGAATATTAACTCAAAGGTGGATTGCTTTTTTTGTTGCACTTGCTGTTTTAAATGAAATTGTTTGGAGAACACAAAGTACTGATGTTTGGGTAAATTTTAAAGTTTTTGGTATCTTACCAATTACGTTTATTTTTACGATGACACAATTCCCTTTAATTAAAAAATATCAAATTGAAGATTAAGTTAAAAATTGTTTTCTCTTAATGCTACAAATCCTGGTGATTTATTTCCCTCAAGCCACTCTAAAAATGCACCCCCAGCTGTAGATAAATATTTAAATGCATCATTGGCTTTAGCTTTTTTTATTGCTGCAAGTGTATCTCCTCCTCCTGCTAGAGCATCTAATTGAGATTTGCTTGAATAATTTTGTATAATATTTGCAACTGAAATTGTACTTTTATCAAATGGACTATACTCAAATGCGCCTAAAGGCCCATTCCATAAAATTGATTTAGATTTTAATATTTCATCTGAAATTAGTTTTGTTGTTTGTTCACCAACATCTAATATCATTTGGTCATTTGGAATATTATTGATTGAATAAGTCTTAACATTTACTCTATCTTCTATTTTTTTTGAGCAAACTGCATCAATTGGTAAAAGTATTTTGCAATTTTTTGATTCTGCTTTTTTTTGTATCTTTTTTGATAGTTCAATAAAATCGTTTTCTACTAGAGAGGAACCAACGTTATAATTATTTGATAGCAAAAAGGTATTAGCCATTGCACCACCAATCACTAAAGAGTCAAAAATTTCAACTATATTTTCTAAAACTTTTATTTTTGTTGAAACCTTTGAACCGCCTATAATGGCTAGATTTGGTTTGTCTGAATTTTCTAAAAATTTATCTAAATTTTCAATTTCTTTTGAGAAAGTTAATCCAGCGTATGAAGGTAAGTATTTAGTAATACCTACTATAGATGCATGATTACGATGAGATGCAGAAAACGCGTCATTAATATATATGTCAAAACTAGAAGCTAGTAATTTTGAAAAATTAAGATCATTTTTTTCTTCTTCAGCATTAAAACGAATATTTTCTAATAGACAAATTTCCCCCATGTCCATTTCAGCCATTTTTATCTCAATTATTTTTTTTTCACAGTTAGCTAAAAAATGAATTGTATTTAAATTTAGAAATTTTTTTAATTCTGAACATAAAAACTCAATGGAATATGTTTTATTAACTTGACCTTTAGGTCGGCCAAAATGAGCAATTAAGAATACCTTATTTTTATTGTTAATTAGTTTTTCTAGTGTTGGTAAAATAGCAAGAATTCTTGAATGATCTGTAATTGTCCCTTCCAAAACTGGTACATTTAAATCAACTCGAACAATTATTTTTTTATTTTTACAGTCTAGATCTCTTAATTGTTTCATTTCTATTCACATGTATATAAAAAAAATGCTGGAAATCATCGATTTTTTTTAAAAATTTGCAGATTTATCTTTTTTAATACATATATTTAGTATATTAAACCTTTTTTAAGCTACTAAATGTAGTAATGGAGATTGATAATGCCTTGGGATGATAATAATGTAGCAAAACTTAGAGATTTGTGGGACCAAGGTCTGCCTACAGCACAAATTGGGAAATTATTAGGTTTCACAAAAAACGCAGTTGTCGGAAAAGCTCATAGAATTGGACTTGAGAGAAGACCATCCCCTATAAGAAGAACATCTGTTAAGCCTGATCGAAAGAAAGCTAGATCTCCAGTAATGCCAAAATTAAATTTTGAAAGCACTAAGGACGCAGAGAATGTCTCTACAGAGCCTGCAGTTTTCCAACCGGTAGTTAAAAATTTATTCAACACAGCTCCAAAGAGAGGTTGTGAATGGCCTGAGGGTCATCCTGATGAAGCTGACTTTCGTTTTTGTGGTAAAGATAGATTTGAAGATAAGCCTTATTGTTTAGATCATTGTGCTGTTGCGTATGTCGTTCCTGAAAAAGAAGAAAACGAAAAGACAGAATTAAATAAAACGATTTAATAATATTAAAATTCTAGAAATAAAAATTCTTCCTGTTATCTAATAAAATATGAAAGATGAGAGAATTAATTCTGTATTTACTCCTATTCTAATTGGAGGGAGTTTAATTCTTTTAATAAGTTTTGCAATCCGTTCAACATTTGGCCTATTTCAAATTCCTATTGCGTCTGATTTTTTATGGAACCGTTCAGAATTTTCTCTTGCTATTGCTATTCAAAATTTAGCTTGGGGTGTAGGCACTCCACTATTTAGTGCTTTTGCCGAAAAATATGGTGATAGAAAAGCAATAGCGCTAGGCTTAATTCTTTATGCAATTGGAATTTTCATAAGTAGTACTGCTACAACTCCAGAGGCGCATCAAACCTTAAACCTACTAATTGGTTTTGGAATAGCTGGTAGTGGTTTTGGTCCAATTTTGGCAGTAGTTGGAAGAGCCACATCTCCAGAAAAAAGATCTTTAGCACTAGGTATTACAACTGCTGCAGGATCAGCTGGACAAGTAGTTGGCCCACCACTTGCTTCTATTCTTTTATCATTTTTGCCTTGGTCGTCAGTGTTTGAAATATTTTCAATTATATTATTAATAACACTGATGCTTGTTCCAATTTTAAAAACAGAATTTTCAAATACAAATATTAATAATGAAAATGAAAAAATTACTGATGCTGTATTTGTTGCATTAAGAGATCCAACATACTCAATGTTGTTCTTTGGTTTTTTTTCTTGCGGCTTTCAGTTAGCATTTATTACTGCACATTTTCCAGCATTTATTGTTGAATCTAGTAGTCCAATTATAGAAGGAAGCTTAATAAGTTTGGTTTGTAATTCTGTAGAAGGTTTAGGGGCATTATCCATGGCTCTTATAGGATTGTTTAATATAATTGGTTGTTTGATTGCTGGCGCTTTAGGAAAGGGATATTATAAGAAATATCTTTTATCTTTAATTTATACTGGCAGGACTGTTGCGGCAATTTTATTTATCTTACTCCCTATTACACCAAGTTCTATTGCTATATTTTCAATAGTTATGGGTGCTTTATGGCTAGCAACAGTTCCTTTAACTTCAGGAATTATAGGCCATATTTACGGATTAAAATTTATGGGTACATTATATGGCATTGTATTTTTTTCTCATCAACTTGGGTCATTTGTAGGTGTTTGGTTAGGTGGTTTGTTTTACGATATGTATGGAAGTTATGATATTGTATGGTGGGTTGGAATAGGGGTTGGTGCATTTTCTGCAATAATCCATTTACCAATTAGAGAAAAACCGTTATCTAATACAAATATACAAACCGCGTAATTTTATGGATGAAAAAAAAATTATACGAAACTTAATTATAGTGATTTTTTTCTTAGTAATTATTTATTCATTAGCAAGAGTTGGTGTAGGTTTAGATCTTAGCTTTGGGCCTTATTTAAAAGAATAGTAGAATTAACTACACCATTCTCCTTGTTTAAATATTGGTGTTACAACTCCATCCTTGTCAACACCGTCAACATCAATTTTTCCTGAGCCAATCATCCAATCTATGTGTATCATGCTTGAATTACCACCTCTTTGAGTAATTTCATCTTTCGATAAGTCTTTTTTGGATTTGAAACATTTTGAGTAACACTGTCCTAAAGCAATATGAGAAGCAGCATTTTCATCAAATAGAGTGTTATAAAAAGTTATTCCTAATTGCGAAATCGGTGAACTATTAGGAACTAAGGCTACTTCACCAAGTCTTCTTGAGCCTTCATCTGAATCAAGAACTTTTAATAAAACATCTTGTCCTTTAGAAGATTTAGCATCAACAATTTTACCATTTTCGAAGCGAACGTTAATATCCTCAATTAGTGTTCCTTGGTAAGATAGAGGTTTAGTTGAACAGACTTCACCACTTACACGACTAGCGTGAGGAGTTGTGAATACTTCTTCAGATGGAATATTTGGATTACATATAATACCATTTTGGGCCTCTGAAGCTCCGCCCATCCATTCATGGTCATCAGCAAGACCTACAGTTAAAGATGTTCCAGGACCAGAGTATTTTAAAGAGTGAAAATTTTTAGCATTTAACCAATCTGTTTTATCTCTTAAATTTTTATTATGTTGATCCCATTCAGCTACAGGGTCATCATTACTAACTCTTGAAGCATGAAATATTGCATCTCCTAATTTTTTAATTGCTTCACTATCATCAATATCTGGGAAGACTCTTTTTGCCCATGCTTTTCCTGGCCACGAAATTATATTCCAATTAATTTTAAATTCAGTAATTCTTTCTCTTGCTGGTTTGTATGCAACAGCATTAGCTTTATTAGCGCGCGAAACTTTATCAGGATCAATTTCAGATAATAGCATAGGATCATCTCCAGCAATAGCCATTCTAGCTGTGTTGTTATCAAAAGCTTCGCCCATCCCATTATAAAGCCAATTTGCTGCAACATTGAAAGATTCATCATTTCCATACTTAAATCGAGACAATGTAATATCAGAATCGTTGAAAAGTGGTGTTACAAGTCCGGCCCCTTCTTTGTAAGCATGTTCAACTATTTTTCTAACCAAGGGTAATGACTCTAACGGTGCTGTTATTAAAAGGTTTTGACCTTTTTGAAGTGCAACTCCTCTTTTAATAGATAGATGTGCAAGTTTATCAATATTTTTTGTATCTATATCATAGAACATTTACAATATAATTAGTTTTTATACTCTAAAAAGTCTAGATGTTTTAAATTTAAAATTTATCTTTAATAATTTTAGGAAAAAACTTAAATATTTCAAATTCATTTATAAAATCTTTCCACAAACTCTTGTTTTTTTACAGATATAAAAATATCAAATCTAGGCAAAAATAGTAAACTAAATTATGGATTATGAGCTCTTAGATAAAATTAATTTTCCATCTGACTTAAGAGAATTTAAAAAGAAAGATCTAAAGCAAATTTCAGAGGAATTAAGGGCTAAAACAATTGAAACTGTTTCAAAAACTGGTGGTCATCTAGGTGCTGGATTAGGTGTTGTTGAATTAACTGTAGCAATACACTATGTCTTTAATACGCCACATGACAAATTAATCTGGGATGTGGGACATCAAGCCTATCCTCATAAAATCATTACTGGAAGGAAAAAAAATATAGATACACTTAGAAAAAAAGATGGTGTTTATGGTTTTGTAAGAAGATCGGAAAGTGAATATGACCCCTTTGGCACAGCCCATAGTTCAACAGCTGTTTCAGCAGGTTTAGGAATTAAGGCGGCAAAAGATATAAATAAAGATAAGTCAAAAGTGATATGTGTTGTTGGAGATGGTGCTTTAAGTGCCGGTTTAGCATTTGAAGGATTAAATAATGCTGGTGCTCAAAAAAAAGGTTTGATTGTCATTTTAAATGATAACAAAATGTCAATTGACAAACCAGTTGGTGCCATGAGCACATATTTGACTAGACTGTTATCATCTAAATCTTATTCAAGCTTAAGAAATATTATTAAAAAAATTTCAAAAACCTTACCATCAAATCTTTCAAAGACTCTTTCTAGAACAGAAGAATATTCTAAAGGACTTATCTCAGGAGGCACATTATTTGAGGAGTTAGGCTTTTATTATCTTGGCCCAATAGATGGTCACAATATAGACAATATTGTGTCAGTTTTAGAAAACATTAGAGACAATAAATTTGATAAACCAGTTTTTCTTCATTGTGTAACAAAAAAAGGTAAAGGGTATAGTCCTGCAGAAAAGTCGGAGGACAAATTTCATGGTGTAGAAAAGTTTGATATTAATACAGGTAACTCAGTTAAAAAAACAAATTTAAAATCTTACTCAAATATTTTTGGAGAAAAATTAACAAAACTTGCTGAAAATGACGAAAAAATTGTTGCTATAACAGCTGCTATGATGTCTGGAACAGGGTTAAAATTATTCCAACAAAACTTTGAAAAAAGATTTTTTGATGTTGGTATTGCTGAGCAACATGCTGTTACAATGGCAGCCGGATTAGCTACAGAAGGTTTTAAGCCATATGTTGCAATTTACTCAACATTTTTACAAAGAGCTTATGATCAAATAGTCCATGATGTAGCTATTCAAAAACTACCTGTTAGATTTGCGATTGATAGAGCAGGGTTAGTAGGATCAGACGGCCCTACTCATGCTGGTTCATTTGATATCACTTATTTAGCCACATTACCAAATTTTATAGTTATGGCACCTAGCAATCAAAGAGAGTTATCTAATATGATTGAGTTATCTTGTGAGATTAATGACACACCTTCTGCTTTTAGATTTCCAAGAGGAACAGGATCAGATGAACTGTTTAATAATCAGCCTACAGATATCAATATAGGTAAGGGGTATATTCTAATTGAAGGTAATGATGTTGCTATTTTAAATTTAGGAACAAGACTTGAAAAATGCATTGAGGCTAGTAAGTTTCTTAATCAAAATAATATTTATCCTACTATTGCAGATGCAAGATTTGCAAAACCATTGGACATACAATTAATAGATAAATTATTAAATAACCATAAGTATATCCTAACTATAGAAGAAGGTTCAATTGGTGGATTTTCATCTCATGTTTTACATTATATCCATAATATAAGATCAAAAAAGGATAATGTTGTAATAAAAAACTTAATTTTTCCAGATCGTTTTGTTGAACATATGACGCCGGATGAACAATATCAAGATATTAAAATGGATACGGAATCAATAATCAGAAAAATTAATAATTTTTATGAGAATAAAATTATTGATATAAAGAATTTTAAATTAAAAGTTTAATTCTTATTTAAAGTTTAATTGAAATTTAAAAATGAAGATAATTAAAATTTTACACAAAACTTTTTCCCAACCGATAAGCTGCTTAACTGCATACTCTCCATCAATTGCAAACATTTTAGACGGAAAAATTGATTTAATACTAGTTGGAGACTCTCTTGGTTCAACACTCTATGGGATGAAGAATACTCAAGGAGTTACTATGGATATGATGAAACATCATGGAGTAGCTGTAAATAAAGAAATTAAGAAAAGTTTAAAGGTTTTAGATATGCCTTATAAGACATATAATAATAAAATTGATGCATACAGAAATGCTAAAATACTTTTAAATCACTGTAAGCCTGATTTATTAAAGATAGAAATTAGTGAAAAAAAATTAGTTGTTTTACAACACTTAGTAGATAAAGAAATAAATGTCATTTCTCATATAGGAGTGACACCACAAAGTTATAAGAATTTTAATAAAATTAAAGTTTTAGGAAGAACTAATAAAGAAAAAAGAAATTTATTAAAGTTAGCAAAAGAATCTGAAAGACTTGGAGCTAAAGCTGTATTATTAGAATGTGTAACAGCCAATACTGCTAAACTAATTACAGAAAATATTTCGATACCTACAATAGGGATAGGTGCTTCAAGATATTGTGATGGTCAAGTTTTAGTTTTTGATGATTTAATAAATTTAAGCTTAAATGATAAAAAACCAAAATTTGTAAAAAATTATTTTAATTTTAATAAAATTGCCAGCAATGTAGTCAAGAAATACAATCGAGAAGTTAAGCTTAAAAAATTTCCTGGTACTAAATTTACTTACAATTAATCTAGATCTATAAAGCTATTATTATCTAAAAACTTTATTAAACCAGAATTAATTTGATACCACAAGCCAATTACATTCAATTTATTTTCATTAATTAATTTATTTATAAAATCATATTCATGTAAGTTTTTAATTGATTGTTTTATATTTTCCTGCTCAAAAAAAATTATTTTTTCAGTTTCTGAAATATCACTAGGAATGTTGTTGTAAGAATTTTGTAAACAACTTACCCAATGATTTATGTATTCAAAATCATTTATATTTTTTTTATCTAATAATGTTTTGTAAGAATACTCAACTCCACCACAATTTGAGTGGCCTAAGATAATTAGGTTTGGAACTTTTAGAACTTTAATTGCATATTCTATAGCAGATAATGTTTGTATATTTTGATGCTTATCATTTTTGGAAGGTACTATATTAGCTACATTTCTATGTATAAAATAATCTCCAACACTTCCTCCAAATATTGTATTTTCAAGAATTCTAGAATCACAACAGGTAATAATCATAGCAATTGGTTTTTGTGGAGATTTAGAAGCTTGCTGGTATATATCTTTATAATCTTCAAAGGTATTCTTTTTCCAGAATTGATATCTTTCAATTAAAAATTTTGGTATTTCCATAATATTATTATTTTAGAAATCATTTATATAGCAAAATTAAATGAAAAAGGAAATTAGTAGAAAATTCTGTGTAGCCCCGATGATGGGATATACAACACCATATGCCAGGAAACTTTATAGGATTTTATCAAACAATAGTTTTTTATTTAGTGAAATGATAGCAACAAAATCACTGATTTATTCAAAGAGTAAAGATAATGTTATTGATAATGACTTAAATAACCCTGTTGCTCTTCAAGTAGGTGGTTCTGAAATAAACGAATTAACAAAAGCTTCAAAAATAGCAATCAATTATAATTATGATGAAATTAATTTAAATGTTGGTTGCCCAAGCAAAGCAGTACAAAAAGGAAGTTTTGGTGCGTGTCTTATGAGGGATAAGATTCTTGTAAGAAATTGTATAGAAGCTTTACAAAATGATAAGATCGAAGCTTCATTAAAATGTAGATTGGGACTAGGTAAAGAATTAAATTATGAATTCTTTGAGGAATTTATTGATGAGATTTCAAAAACTGGAATTAAATTTATTTATGTGCACGCAAGAAATGCAATTCTAAGTGGTATTAGTCCACAAGGTAATAGGACAATACCTCCACTTTGTTATGATTTTGTAAAAAAAATCAAAAATAAATATACTAATATAACATTTATCCTAAACGGAGGTATAAATAATCTTGATAAGGCAGAGAATCTATTAAAGGAATTTGATGGAGTAATGATTGGACGACTAATTAAAAATAATCCTTTTATATTAAAAGAGGTTGATAAAAAAATTTTTAAAGAAGAATGTAAATTGATTGATGAATCAATAATTAGTAATTATTTTGAGTATATAAAACCAAAATTAGATTTTGAATCAATATTTAGATTATTAAGCCCTCTACTTAATATCTTTTTTTCAGTTCCTCATAGCAAGACTTATAAATCTAAAATCAATGATTATATGAAAGATCAAAAAATTAATTTAATCGAAGATTTATTAATAAAATTTGTTAGTGAGGGTAATATTAGTTAAATTTTTAGTAAGGTAAATGATAAGAAAAACTAAGAATCTCAACTCCTGGATTTTTGTCACCTAAATTTGCATTTGAAATATGACTAAACGAAATACCAATTCTGTTTTTATTCTTTAATTCATAACTCACTTCAAGTGAAGTTCTAAATTGGAGATCGTTTCCTAATTTTTTTCCAGAACCATCATTGTAAATGCCTGCACCAAAACTTGGTGTAAAAAAAAATTTACTTTTTTCTCCTTCAAATAATTCACCTAGATTATCCTCAAAGTAGATACCAGTTAAAAAATATGAAGCAGAGTCGTTAGTATATTCAACGCCAAAGAAAGGTTTCAAGAAAAAAAAATTGTCTTCTTCTGGCCCAATATCAAGCAATGATTCATCACTTCTATATTCATATCTAAAATCTGTAGCTTGATTTTTTTCAGAACCATCAAATTTTATATCATAAATGCCTAATCCAAATACATTTGTTCCTTTACTCGCTAATGAATTTGAAAAAAGTATAAGTACAATGAAGATAGATATTCTGATCATAGTACAATTTTATAATTATTTTATTAAGCTATCAAATGAAAAATTCTTTATTTTGTTGAGAAATATCTAGTAAGGCTTTTTTTAGTTTTTCTAATGCTTTAGTTTCTATTTGCCTTACTCTTTCTTTACTTATTTTTAATTTTTGACCCAATTCATCCAAGGTTATGCTCTTCTCTTTAAATTTTCTAAGACGAATAATCGTTTTTTCTCTATCATTTAAAGTATCGATTGCTAGGTTAATGAAATCTTTTTTTATATTTTTATCATTAAAATCTTCATATACTTCTTCAGGATTTTGACGCTCATCAGCGAGAAGACTCATGAGGTCATTTTCAGTCTCATTATCTACTTTTTGATTAAGGTGTAAATCACCTCCAGTTAACCTAGATTCCATGTTTTGTACTTCAATAGACTTAACGTTAAGCATATTTGATACTTTGTTGAGTTCTTCTTGACCCATAAATTCTCTTGATACATCATTAATTTGTTGTTTAATTTTCTTTAGGTTAAAAAATAATGCTTTCTGAGATGCAGTTGAGCCCGTTCTTACAACAGACCAGTTTTTTAAAATGTAATCTTGAATAGAAGCCCTGATCCACCATGAAGCATAAGTTGAAAGTCTAAAATCTTTGGATGTATCAAATTTTTCAAGAGCATGCATAATTCCCAAAACACCTTCGTGTATTAAATCATCAATAGGTAAACCGTAACTAGAGTATTTTCTTGCATATGAAACAGCTAATCGTAAATAAGAGTTAAGAATTTTTTGAAGTGATTTAGGCGTTTTATTGTCTCTCCAATCATTAATTAGATAGAATTCTTCATCTTTTTCAAGAATTGCTGCTTTTTTTGATAGCTCAATAAGATTATTAGAAAAGAAAAAGTTTTTTGCGACCATACTGTATTATACGTAGTATATTTGAATTGGATCATTTATTTTCAAATAAATCTAAAATTTCTCCATTTTCAGAGAAAATACCACATAATACACTTTTATTAGATAAAGGTTGTTTGAATAAAGTACAAACAACATTATTTTTTGAAATTTCTTTTTTATTAAAGTGCTCAGATTCATAGCCTCTAACAATTCTTAAGAATGTTTTGTATGGTCTATTTATTGAAGAAAAATTTTGAAAACCCCACCAAAAACAATCATTTTGTGCAGAAAGCGGTCTAGTTATATCAACACCTCTATTTACAAATAATATTTTTTTTGTATTTGAGTATGCAGCGTGTTTCAAATTTAAAAAATATTGTGTATGACCAGGATTTTTATTTAAAACCTTATTTAAAGTTGTTGTCCATTTTGTAATATTTATTGTTCCTGAAGAGGCTATGTTTTTGACTTCTTTTTCTAAAAATCCATAAGATTTGATTGTTTCATTTACACCGTGATCGAACATCCATTCAATTACCTCATTAGGATTAGGGGCAAGTTGTAGTTGTAGCAATTTACTAAACATTTCTTCTTGTGCTCCTCTTAAAAAGACAATCGAGTCTGGTTTTAATGTAAATTTTGACATTAAGCTAAACCTTAAGTCTATGACACTACTTAGAGTTTCTTTTGAATTGTTTCCAAGTCCTATAACATTACCAAGAAATATTAATTTGTCATTTTCTTCAAAATTTTTTAGAAGAAATTCCTTTATAGAAGTAAATGATTTTAAGTTTGAATGTATTGAGCCTATAGCCCATATTTTATCTGATTTTTTTAATTCTACAAAATTACTAATGTTTTCCAAAATATTATTTTTTACTCAAAATTTGTTCTATTTTTTCTGTTGATTGGAAATAATCAGTTTTTTCCACAGCCGCAACTTCTCTTGCTAAACGTTCGATTGCAACTTGAAACATTTGTCTTTCACTGTAGGATTGTTCTGCTTGACTACTTTTTCTAAATAAGTCCCTTACTACTTCTGAAATTTTTATTGGATCACCTGAAAAAATCTTTGTTTCATACTCTTGTGCTCTTCTACTCCACATGATTCTTCTTATTTTTGGTTTTAACTTTAATGTGGAATAAACTTCTTCTATAGTTTTTTTTGAGGAGATCCTTCTCAAACCAACTTCATCTTTTTTATCTATTGGTACTCTAATTACTAGCTTAGATTGTTCCATTTTGACTACATAAAAAATTGTTTTAATATTTGATATTTCCATATTTTCTATTTTTGTAATTTCACCAACTCCATGTTTTGGATAAACTACCGTTTCACCTATTTTAAATTCTGAGTTTTTTTTTGTTTTCATTTATCTTCCGGGTTTTTCACTAAAGTGTTTATTGAATTTGTCTTCAACATTTTGCCATTTTTCTGCATCATCAGGCGGTTCCTTTTTTTCACTAATATTGGGCCATATCTCAGAGTATTTTCTATTTAATTCAGCCCACTTTTCAATTCCATCTTCTGTATCAGATAGAATTGCCTCAGCAGGACACTCTGGTTCACACACACCACAGTCTATACATTCATCTGGATGAATGACCAACATATTTTCACCTTCATAAAAGCAATCCACCGGACACACTTCTACACAATCCATATGCTTGCATTTTATACATTTTTCATCAACAACATATGTCATATTATTTTTGTTTTTTATCTAGAGCTCTTTTTCTAGCATTTCCAGAGTCTACATCAGAAATATAGAGCAATCCAGAAAGTCTTCTTATAAGATTTGACTCAAAATCATGTATTTCTCCATCAGATAATACAATTTCCCATAAAGCCTCAATCAGTAGAATTTTCTTTTTATCATCAAAACTTTTATTTATTAATGAAGTATAATGGTGAAGAGATTTAGGATTATTTTTATTTATCTCTGCCTTTTCAAGAACTAAATTAACTTCTTTTGGATCCTCAGAAAATATATTGATTAAACTTAATTTTATATTGTTTATTTCGGTTGCATCTACTTTACCATCTGTATACGCAGCCTCAATCATCAATCCACAGAGTAATTCTAAGTCTTTGTTATTATTGTTATCATCTTGAGAATTTTGACTTTTTAATATATTTTTTAATAAGTTTATCAATTTATACCTATAATATACCTTTAAAGAAGTTTTTCTAAAACTGCAAAAGGAGAATTCGGATCTTTTTTGATTTTATCTTTGTGTTTTGCTTTATTTATTTTTTTTATAGATTTATTTTTCACTTCTTTTTTTGTTGTTTTTTTATTGCTGGAAAGAAAGAAAAGTTTCTTTTCGTCAGAAATAATTAAATATTCATAACCACAGAAAGTCATTATATCTTTTAATTGATTGCTATTACATCCTATTGGATTCATAAGATCAGATGACTCTAAAAAAGGGCCATTCTTTAACTTCTGTCTTGCGATGAAAAAAATTTTTTCAAAAACATCTATTCTGAATAGAAAATTATTTATTTTTATATAGCCAATGGATTGCCAATAATTATCAGGCATTTTGATCTCTGATATAAAAGACACCCTGCCATTTAGTGGTAATGGTAAATAATCATTAATTCTAATTTGATAAAATGTTTTCCATAAAATTGCACAGAATTCCAAAGGTTTTTTCTTTAATAAACTTGGTATAAAGAAATATTTTGCTCCAACTCTAATCCCTAACTTAGAAAGTTGATTTCTACTTTCTTGAGAAATTGTCTTTAAGGTGTCTTTAAATCTCTCAATTGGATAATTTCCAAAATTTTCAAGGCAGTTAAAAGCAATTGCTCTAATTTCTGAATTAATATTATCATCTAAACTTGTATTAAGAGGATGAAGTGTTTCATTTATTTCATTATCTAACCATTTTTGAAGTTTTGCAGAAACCAATAATTTATTTTCAGATGATAAATATTCAGAATTTAAGGCATCGGCAATTGGCTTATATATCGATTTACCTTTTTTTAATTTACCAATTGGTTCATCACCCCAATAAATAAATGTGTCATCATTGATTTTGGATTTACCAATATCACCAAAATTTATAGAGTCAGTTGGTGAGTTAAGAAAATTTTCTACTTTTTTATTAATCATATTTCTTATTGATTTTTTTATATTACTAATCGAAAAAAGAGATTGTGAAAATATTTTTTTATCTTCAATTAGATCAAAACCTTTGATAATTCCATATTTATCCTTGTCTAGAAATATTTCATTGTTATTTTTTAAGAAAATATCTTCAGTATTAAAAGATTTTTTTTCTCCCATAAAAAATTTAGAGGAATAATCTATAAATTTATTTGTCAGACTATTATGTAATTGATCTGATAATTCATTTTCAATTTGCTGAGTTTTTTCTTTCCAATAATATGTATTTTTTAACCAATTATGATTATTTGAAATATATGTCCAAGTTCTAATTTGGGATATTTTGATTGAGAGTTCAGGTATACCCCCTCCAAAGTTATCAAGCTTACTTATTTTAGTATTGATCCATTCTTCAGGTATATAATAATTATTTTCGATTAAGACTAAGTATATATCTTTTAAGAGTAGTAAGTAATTATCATTAAATAGTTTTTCAAAATCTGGAATTTGGCAAATATCCCATAATAGCTTTAAATTTTTTTTTGATTTAAGAAATTTTTGTATATCATTGTCATTAATTAAATTACGAAAATTTACCTCATCCAAAGCATTTTTTTTATGAATGAAATAATTATTAATAGGATATTTTTTTAATGAAGATAATAGTGTTTCCGTAGAATTGAAATCTAAATCGCTATTTCGCCAATAAAATTTTTGAATTTTATCAAAATTATGTTTTTCTATTTGTTGAATTATCAAAGGATCTAAATCACCTGCATCTTTTGTATGGCTAAATGTGCCATCTTGTTTATATCTACCAGCTCTTCCAGCAATTTGACCCAATTCATTAGGAGAAAGATTTCGATTATATCTGCCGTCAAATTTCTCTAGAGAAGAAAAACTTACATGATTAATATTTAAATTTAAACCCATACCAATAGCATCCGTAGCTACAAGATAATCAACATTTTTGTTTTCATATACCTCAACTTGGGCATTTCTAGTTCTTGGACTAAGTGATCCTAATACAACTGCAGTTCCACCCTTATAGGTTCTAATATTTTCAGCAATTTCATAAACTTTGTTAATATTAAATGCTATTATTGCAGATCTAGGTTCAAGTTTTGAAAAATTTTGTTTCCTTAAAAATGTAAGTTGAGAAAATCTATTTTTTTTTTCAATAGTAATGTTTGGGTAGATTTTTTTTAAAATATTTTCAACATTTATTGATCCTAAAAAAATAGTTTGAAAATTACCTTTTAAATTTAGAATCCTATCTGTAAAAATATGCCCTCTTTCATAATCAGCAGCTAATTGAATTTCATCTATAATAACACAATCTACGGAAATATTATTTGGCATTGATTCAACAGTACAGAAAAAGTATTTTGCTTCTTTAGGTAATATTTTTTCCTCACCAGTAACTAAGGCTACTTTACTAAGCCCAATTCTTTTTACTGCTTTATCGTAATTTTCCCTTGCAAGTAGTCTTAACGGAAAACCAAATATTCCAGAAGAGTAAGAGAGTAATTTTTCAAATGCTGCATAGGTTTTACCTGTATTAGTAGGCCCAAGTATAGCTAATAAATTTCCTTCTTCGTTTGACATTATAAACTAAGCAGCTTTTGAAATAATATCATTTAATACGTAGTTTAAAATACCTCCTGCTTTGTAATAAGCTAACTCCTTATTTGTATCTATTCTGCATTTAAGTTTGATTTTTTTTGTTTCTTGGGAAACAATATTACAATTAAGTATGCAGCCAGGCTCTAAACCTTCTATGCCTAAAATTGAAATCTTTTCTTCACCTGTCATTTTAAGGTTCTTTTTATTTTGACTATCAACAAATTCTAGTGGCAAAACTCCCATACCTATAAGATTAGATCTATGAATTCTTTCAAAGCTTTCTGCAATGACAGCTTTTATTCCAAGTAATTTTGTTCCTTTAGCTGCCCAATCACGCGAAGATCCTGTTCCATACTCTTTTCCAGCTATAATTATAGTATCTATTTTATTACTAATATATTCTTGTGAAGCATCATAAATTGACATTTGTTTATTAGAAACAAAAGATTTGGTGTAGCCACCCTCTACATTATCTAATATCTCATTCTTAATTCTTATATTGGCAAAAGTACCTCTCATCATAATTTCATGATTTCCCCTTCTAGAACCATATGAGTTAAAATTATTAAAATTTATCTGTCTATCGAGTAAGTAGGAACCAGCTGGGCTTTCCTCTTTTATACTACCCGCTGGTGATATATGATCTGTTGTTACACTATCTCCAAGCAATGCTAAAATTCTAGCATTCTCAATATCTTTTAATTCAATATTATTTTTAGTATCAAAAAAAGGTGGATGTTTTATATAAGTGCTTGTTTCATTCCAGTTAAAGGTTGTGTTTTTTGAACTTTCAATAGACTTCCAATTATCATCACCTTCATAAATTTCTTCGTATCTTTTTCTAAACATTTCAGGAGTTAATGAAGAATTTAATAGATTATTAATTTCCTCATTAGTTGGCCAAAGATCTTTGAGAAAATATTCTTTACCATCTTTTGATTTGCCAATTGGTTCATCAGTAAGATTTATATTAATGTTTCCTGCCAAAGCATATGCAACAACTAATGGTGGAGATGCAAGAAAATTTGCCTTAACATATTGATGAACTCTTCCCTCAAAATTTCTATTGCCAGATAATACTGAACAAACTGTAAGATCTCTTGATTTAATTTCATCTGATACCCAACTATCTAAGGGTCCTGAATTTCCTATACAGGTTGTACAACCATAACCTACTGTCTTGAAACCTATTTTATCTAGGTAAGAAGTTAAGCCTGCCTTGTCTAGATAATCACTTACAACTTTACTACCTGGAGCTAAACTAGTTTTAACCCATGGTTTAACTTCTAAATTACATTGTACTGCTTTTTTTGCAACTAAACCAGCTGCGACCATAACATTGGGGTTTGAAGTATTAGTACAACTTGTAATTGCAGCAATTACTATATCTCCATTATTAATTTTTTGATTATTACTATATTCATATTTTGTTTCTATTTTTTTAAACTCACTTGGAACATCTTTTAATAATATCTTGTCTTGTGGGCGTTTGGGTCCTGCTAAAGATGGTTCAATAATACTTAAGTCTAAAACTATTTTTTTACTGTAGATAGGATTATAACTTTCATCTGCCCACATATATTGTTTCTTTACGTACTCTTTGACTATTTTTAAATGATGATCATTTTTTCCTGTCAATTTTAAATAGTTCAGTGTCTCATTATCAGTTGGAAAAAAACCACACGTGGCACCATACTCTGGAGCCATGTTTGAAATTGTTGCTCTATCCGCAAGTGATAAATTGTGAAGACCTTTCCCATAAAATTCTACAAATTTACCCACTACTCCACTTTTTCTTAAAATTTGGGTTATTGTAAGAACTAGATCGGTTGCAGTAATACCATCTTTCAATGAGCCAGTTAATTCAAAACCTACAACCTCTGGGATGTTCATAGAAATAGGTTGCCCAAGCATTGCAGCTTCAGCTTCTATACCACCTACACCCCAACCTAAAACTGAAAGAGAGTTGACCATAGTAGTATGACTATCTGTTCCAACTACAGAATCTGGGAATAAATATTTTTGATTATTAATTTCTTTAATCCATATGGTTTTAGCTATGTTTTCTAAATTCACTTGGTGACATATTCCTGCACCTGGTGGAACTAAGTAAAAGTTGTTGAATGACTCTTGGCCCCATTTTAAAAATTCATATCTTTCTTTATTTCTTTCAAATTCTTTTTTAACATTTTGTTCTAAAGCATCATGAATTTTATATTTATCTACCATCACCGAGTGATCAATAACTAAATCAACTCTAGATAAAGGATTTATTATAGTTGGTTTCAACCCTCTATTTTTTAGAGCATTTCTCATTGCCGCTAAATCTGCAACAGCTGGCACACCTGTGAAGTCTTGCATTAATACTCTTGTTGGAAAAAAGGAAATCTCTTTTTTTTCATCATCATTATTATTCAGCGATCTAAAAACAGAGGAAATCATGTCTTTGTTAATACTTTCCCCATCTTCGTTTCTTAATAGGTTTTCTAATAGAATTTTTAATGAAATAGGAACTTGTAAAAGGTTAAGATTAAACTGCTTAGCAACTTCATTTATATCAAAATACTTATAAGTATTATTATCGATATCTAGAGCCTTTTCAGACTTAAAAGAATTTTTGCTATTCATAACTTTTAAAAGATTTAATTAAATAAGTGTCATTAATATGTAGTTCATTTTTTGTATAGAAAAATGTTAATTTATTATTAGATTTCTGCGAAAAAATATAAAAATAACTTAGTGAATTTTTTTTTATTAAGAATTTTTTTTAAAATTTTTTTTATATAAAAATTCATATAATTTTAAATATTGGTATATTGTTGACTTTAAGCGTAAGTTTTGGGAATAAAAGCTTAGCCTTTTATAATTATCATGTAAGTGATAATGGAGGGAGGTTCCTCCGGGGTAACAAAATACAAGGAGTATTTTATGGCTAAGAAGAAAAAGAAAGCTGCTCCAAAGAAAAAGAAAAAAGCAGCTCCTAAGAAAAAGAAAAAAGCAGCTCCTAAAAAGAAAAAGAAAAAAGCTGCTCCTAAGAAAAAGAAAAAAGCAGCTCCTAAAAAGAAGAAGAAGAAAGCTGCTAAAAAGAAGAAGAAGAGAAGATAGTAATACTTCGATTTTTCAGGAAAACTTTAATTTAAAGTTTTCTTTTTCTTATCTTTTTCAAAAAGATAAAACGGGGTTCTGCCCCGTTTTTTTTATTGTTTTAAATCAAAAATTAATTAGATCTAAATAATGATACTCGTTAAAGATTTATCAATCGAAAGATCTAATAAAAAAATATTTGAAAATGTTAATCTATCTCTTGGATCTGGAAAAATAATATTATTAAAAGGGAAAAATGGTTCAGGGAAAACTACATTATTAAAAGCATTACTTAACCTAATAGAACCCTCTTCTGGTGCTATATATTGGAAAGGAAAATTATTAAAAAAAAATTTATATAATTTTTTTAATCATGTTACATATATAGCCGACAGAACATCAAGTTTAAGTAATTTATCAGTTCAAGAAAATATTAAAATTTGGAAAAAATTTTTTTTATCAAGTATTAGTAATTCTCAAGTTGATAATATTTTAGAAACTTTAAAATTAGATATTTATTTAGATCAAAAAGTTAATTCGTTATCATTTGGAGAAACAAAAAAATTAGAGTTTTTGCGATTAATTATAGAAAACAAAAAAATTTGGATTTTAGACGAACCTTTGTCCAATTTAGATAATGAGTCAATCGATGTTATGGCGCAGACTTTTGAAGATCATCGTTCTAAGGAAGGATCAATAATATTTAGCTCGCATCAAATATCAGATATAAATGTGTCAGAGGAAGTTCTGCTATAAATAAAATGATAATTTTAAAAAAAATAATTTCTTTTTATTATAGAGAGTACAAATTAAATCTAAGTGGCTTTCAAGATATTTTGACAAATATTATTTTTTTCTTTGTTTCAATTTTTATATTTATTTTCTCTATTGGGCCAGACAAGGAAACAATTTCTAGTATAGGAATTGGAATTGTATGGACATTATTATTGTTGAGTTCAACATTATCGTTAAGGAAATTTTATCAAGATGATTTTGAGAATGGTAATTTATTAATTATGCATTTAAATGGACTTAGCTTTGGTTTTATCGCAATTTTAAAAACTTTTTCACATTTTATCTTTGTTCAGATGCCTTTTTTATTATCTATACCAATTGCATGCATATTGTTAAATATTGAAAGTGATAAACTTATCTATCTGTTTTACAGTTTTGCATTAGGATCATTCATTCTATCATGCCTAGGTTCTATTTCATCTTCTATGAACCTAATGAACCAGCGAAACTTCCTGTTAGGAAGTATTATAGTTATGATATTTAGTGTTCCAGTAATTATTTTTTCCGTGAGTATTGTTAATCTTGAAGAAAACTTTAATTCTCTTATAAGTATATTATTTGGAATACTATTAATAGTTTTTGCTATAAATCCTTGGGCAAGTGGTTTGTGTCTTAAACTTTCATTAGAGAATAATTGATATGATATTTTTAGTTAATCCTAGTAAATTTAATAAGGTTGCAGATTATGTATTTCTACCAGTGTTGATTTTATCAATTATATTATTTTCTATTGGATTAATATTTGCATTTTATTTATCTCCTGATGACTATCAACAAGGATCAACTGTACGTATAATGTATGTTCATGTGCCTAGTGCTTGGTTAGCATTGCTTACATATGTTATAATGTCATTATATAGTATTGCTGGATTAGCCTTTAGAATACCGTTTGGGTTCATTATTAACACGGCAGTAGCTCCCATTGGAGCAGTCTTTACTCTAATATGTATTATAAGTGGATCTTTGTGGGGTAAACCAATGTGGGGTACTTGGTGGGTATGGGATGCACGTTTAACCTCAGTGGCAATTCTTTTTATTATTTATGTTATTATTATTTTTATAAATTTATCTTTTGAGAATAGGATTGTAAGAGAAAAGGTTGTTGCTATATTTATTCTTGTTGGGTCAGTAAACCTACCAATAGTCAAATTTTCTGTGGATTGGTGGAATACACTACATCAACCAGCAACAATAAGTAAATTGTCAAAACCCAGTATTGATCCTTCAATGATGACGCCTTTAATTATTATGACATTTGCATTTATAATGATGGGAATAGCAATAGCCATTTTAAGAATAAAAACAGAGATAATTTCAAGAAAATCTTATTTAAGTTAATTTGTGACTTTTAGTCCATTAGATTAAGTATCATTCCTAAGTATTTTTGTTATTAGAAATTATGTATTTTTGGTATATTTTAGGATCCTATATCACTGCTTTTCTTTTAATTTTTTTGTTATTATTTTTTAGTTACCTAAAACTTAGAAGAATAAAAAATAAATGAGTCTAAGATTTCAAAGATTGCTATTAATTTTGCTTACTTTGGTAATTATACTAAGTGCAGTGTTACTTATCTTATATAATACGAGAGAAAATGTGTCGTATTTTTATACACCATCTGAAATTGATAAATCAGATATCATAGTAAATAAAATAATAAGAATAGGTGGTTTTGTAGAAAATGATAGCTTTAATAAAATTTCTTCTGGTTCATTTAAATTTAAAATTACTGATGAAAAAGCATCTATACTTGTTACTTTCGAAGGTATTCTTCCTGATTTATTTAGAGAAGGGCAAGGTGCAGTGATAGAAGGTGCTTTTGTTGATAAAAACATTTTTAATGCAACTAATGTTTTTGCAAAACATGATGAAAATTATATGCCAGCATCAATAAAAGAAGATCTGCAAAATACAGGTAATTGGAATAAAAAATATAAATGAGTTCATTAGTTGGTTTTTTAAGCTTAGTTTTTGCGATAGGTATTAATTTTTACTTATTTTTATCGAGATACATATTTAAATTTAAAAAACAGAAATTTAATTTATTTATCCGCCTATCATCATTATTGACTTTGTTATCTTTTTTTTCATTAATGTATGCCTACGTAGTATCTGATTTCTCAAATTATAATGTATTTCAAAACTCTCACTCAAATAAACCATTAATATATAAAATTTCAGGCACTTGGGGGAATCATGAAGGTTCAATGCTTTTGTGGCTAAGTATATTATCTATTTTTAGTTTCTTTTTTTCTTTTACAAAAAATATAGACGAAAGCTTTCAAAGATTAACATTAATTATCCAATCTTTACTTCATATTTTGTTTGGTCTATTTATAGTTTTTACCTCTAATCCTTTTCTTGTTAATTCAATATTAGTAAACGAGGGTTTGGGTTTGAATCCTATTTTACAAGATCCTGGTTTGGCTGTTCATCCTCCAATTTTATATGCAGGTTATGTTGGCTATTCTATAGTTTTCAGTATTGCAATAGCTGGTTTATTTCAAAATACAGATGATGAATGGCTATATGTTGCTAAAAAATGGTCATTGATTAGTTGGACTTTTTTAACTGGTGGAATAGCTCTAGGTTCATATTGGGCATATTATGAATTAGGATGGGGTGGATGGTGGTTTTGGGATCCAGTCGAAAATATTTCACTTATGCCTTGGATTGCTGGACTAGCATTAGTTCATTCACTCATGATGGTAAGAGGTGAGCAAGCCATTAAAAAATGGATAGTTTTTTTATCAATTCTTTGCTTTTCATTAAGTGTTTTTGGAACATTTTTAGTAAGATCTGGAATCTTAACAAGTGTACATTCATTTGCAGCAGATGCATCCAGAGGCATATTTATATTACTAATTTTTTTTATTGTAACTGGATTTGGTTTTTTAGTTTTCTTGTTAAAAGAACCAAAAAAATCAAATGCTTTAAACTTGTTATTTATCAATAAGGTTTCAGCACTTGTAATAAATAATATTTTAATGATTATAGCAACGTTAACTATTCTTTTAGGAACAATATACCCAATTATAATTGAAGTTTTGTATAATAAGAGAATATCAGTTGGAGGTCCTTATTTTAATTCAACAGTAATTCCTATAATGATACCTGGTTTTTTATTAATGAGTGTTGCACCAATTTTATCATGGCAAACAAATAAGATAAATAATTCAAAAAAATATGTTCTAGCTTTTATTGTCTTAAGTGTTTTAGTTCTAATTCAATCATATTTTTTGGATTTTAATACATGGGGTTTTGTTGGGTTACTTTTAGGTTTTTGGATAATATTGGCTTCAATTATTGCTATATTTTCTTCGTATAAAATTAAAATTAACATTAAGTTTTTCAAAATAATTAATCCTCATGTAGCGCATATTGGTGTTGGTATTGCTATAATCGGTATAACTTGTTCTAGTATTTTTCAAAATGAGCTAGATTTTAACCTTAATGAGGGAGATAAGTTTATTGTAAATGGAAAAACAGTTTTGTTTGAAAAAATAGAAACAACAAATGAAATTAATTTTCAATCTTTAAGAGGAAAATTTTTGTTTGATATTGAAAAAAATCGGTCAAAAGAAATAGAGGCTGGAAAAAATTATTATCCAGTATCAAAGATGATTACATCTGAAGCTGGTATTTTACATCAGTGGAATAAGGATATATATTTTATCCTTGGTGATCAAAAAAATAATGAGTGGTTTGTAAAAGTTTTAATTAATCCATTTGTTAGCTTTATATGGCTTGGGGTGATAATAATGATGTATTCAGGTTTAATAGCAGTTTCTAGAAGATGAATAGGATATTTATTTTAACACCATTAATAGTACTTTTTGTCATATGTATTTTTTCACTAGTTTATTTATTAAGTGGTAAAGATCCTAATAAACCACCAAGTGCACTCTTAAATAAAGATGTTCCTATTTTTGAAAGTAGTTCTTTGTACAATGCAAAGGATATAATCAAAACAAAAGATATAAAAAATAAGAAGACATTAATTAATTTTTTTGCTTCTTGGTGTAGTCCTTGTAAAATAGAGCATCCACTTTTTTTTGAAATACGTAAAAAATATCCTGAACTATATTTGTTGGGATTTAACCACAAAGATCCACCTTCTGATGCAAAAAAATATTTGAAGGATGATGGAAACCCATACGATTTTGTTGGTGTAGACTCTGATGGTTTAATTGCATTAGAATTTGGTGTTTTTGGTCTACCAGAAACATATTTAATTAATGAGGATGGTAAAATTATCTATAAATTTATGGGTCCGATAACAATTGATATTTTAAAAAATGAAATTGAACCACTTCTATAAATTTTTATATATAATAATTTTTAGTTTTGTGTTTTTTACTTTTAAAATATTTGCAATTGAAAATATTGATGAAAGAGTAAAAAAATTAACATTAGAGCTGCGATGCATGACGTGTCAAAATCAAAGTATTTATGACTCAGATGCAGAATTCTCAAATGATATTAAAAAAATAGTTAAAAATAAGTTGAAAGCTGGAGAAAGTGAGCAAGATATTAAGAAATTTTTAGTTGAAAGATATGGTGAATACATTCTTTTTAGACCATTAATGAATTATAATAATATCTTTCTTTGGAGTTTTCCTTTTATATTACTAATAATTGGCTTATTTTTTGTATTAATTAGGAGTAAAGGAAACAAGGTCTGAAACAATTTATTTTGTTTTTTTTTATTTAGCTTATATGGTTCACCTATAATTTAGAAATACTTCTTCAAGGAGGAAACGTGAAAAAAATTTTAATATACTTGTTATCAATTGGTACTTTTGGAGTTGCTTCAATTGCAAATTCACAAACAATCAGAATTGGTACAGAA
Organism: uncultured Alphaproteobacteria bacterium; assembly: GCA_902625365.1. Lineage (GTDB taxonomy): Bacteria > Pseudomonadota > Alphaproteobacteria > HIMB59 > CACPNW01. The sequence continues at coordinate 178,419 of CACOAX010000001.1, read as the reverse complement.
GGTGCTTACCCGCCATGGAACAATCTTAATTCTGCTGGTGAACTGGAAGGTGCTGAAATAGATTTTGGTAATGAAGCTTGTAAGCGTATGGGAGTTACTTGTGAATGGGTAACTCAGGATTGGGATGGTATAATACCTGCTCTTCTTCAAGGCAAATATGACATTATTATTGCTGGAATGTCTATTACTGAAGAAAGAAAAGAAAAAGTTAATTTTACTACTGGATATATGACTGATGGTGCAAGATTTGCTGTTTTAAAAAATAGTGGTTTAGCAAATTTAAATATTGCAGGTATGGCTAAAGTTAATCTTAATAATGCAGGTGGAAAAGAACAAGCTGCAATAGGTCAATTAATTGCTGCAATGGATGGTAAAACTGTTTGTGTTCAATCTTCAACAATTCACCAAAATTTCTTAGAAAAACATATGTCAGGTGCTGTTGATGTTAAACTGTATCAAGCAGTTGACGATCACAACTTAGATTTAGCCGCTGGAAGATGTGATGCTGTTCTAGCTGATGTAGGATCAATTATTGATTTTATGGAATCTGATGGTGGTGTTGATGTTGCATTTACTGGTCCAACTTTTTCTGGTGGTGTCTTCGGTGATGGTGTTGGCGGAGCAGTTAGAAAAGAAGATACAGATATCTTAGAGATGTGGAATGCTGCAATTGCAGAAATGTCTAAAGATGGAACTACTGCTGAAATAACTAAAGAGTGGTTTGGTAGGGATATCTCAATGTAAATCAAATTTTATTTTAATAAAAGCGGTCCTTCAGACCGCTTTTTTTTTGATTAAATTACAACCATAATGCATAATAGATATTAAATAAAAACTAATAATGAACTCACTTTTGTATTTAATTATTCAAATTATAAATTTATTTCAATTTGTTCTTATAATTTATATAATTCTAACTTGGCTCGTGAACTTTAATATAATTAATACAAGTAATAGATTTGTTTACAGCATCCTTGATGCTTTGTATAGATTATGTGAGCCAAGTTTAAATTTTGTAAGAAGATACTTACCTACTTTTGGTGCAATAGATTTATCTCCAATTGTTGTTTATCTTGGTTTGTGGTTTATAAAAAGTTTATTAATTGAGTATTGGCCTAGATAATTATGCCCCATATATTAGATGGAAAAAAGATAGCACAAAACTTAAAAGATCAATTAAAAATTGAAATTGAAAATATAAAAATAAAATCTAATCGTGTTCCAGGATTGGCTGTAGTTCAAGTAGGAAATGTTGCTGCAAGTAGTGTCTATGTTAAAGCTAAAACTAAAGCAGCAAAGGAGGTAGGAATTAACGTTTATGATCATCATTTAGAGGAAACAGCTAAACAAGATGATTTAATTAATCTAATTAATCATTTAAATAATAATGAAGATGTTGATGGTATTCTTGTTCAGCTACCTTTGCCCAAAGAAATAAATGAGGAAATTGTATTAAACAGCATAGCACCAGAAAAAGATGCTGATGGTTTTCATCCTTTAAATGTTGGAAAGCTCTCAATTAGCCTTAAGAATGATGAAAATTTAATGATACCTTGTACCCCTTATGGTTGTCTGCTACTTCTAAGAGAGCTTGATATAGAGTTAGCTGGTAAAAATGCCATTGTAATAGGAAGATCTAATATTGTAGGGAAACCTATGGCTCAATTATTATTAAAAGAATCTTGTACTGTTACAACAGTACATTCTAAAACTCAGAATATTGAAGACATTTGCAAAAAAGCAGACATTCTAATTGCTGCTATAGGAAAACCTGAATTTGTAAACAAAGATTGGGTAAAGGAAGGGGCAATTATTATTGATGTTGGTATAAATAGAGTCAAAATAAATGACGAAAAATCAAAGCTAGTTGGAGATGTTTTATTTAGCGACGTACAAAATAGGGTGAGTGCAATATCTCCGGTACCTGGGGGTGTAGGACCGATGACAATTGCATGCCTTTTAAGAAATACAACTATTTCATGCAAAAATAGATTAATTAATTAACTAATCTTATTAATATATTTCAAAAATACATCTACTGAGATTGCTTTTCTAGCTTCCTCACAATGACCACATAATTTTTTATACTCTCCACATGGAGATAAATTATGATCATAATATATATTCTCATGGAAATCATAACCAATTGCTTCAGGGGTTATCCAACCTCCAAAATATAAAACTGCTTTTTTATTTAAAGCTGCTGCTACGTGCCCAAATCCTCCTTCAGGACCAACATAAAAATCTGCTTCATTTAAAACAGCACATGCTAGACGAAAATCCATTTCATTCGGAGAAAAGACTGATAAGTTTTTTTTACTTTCTTTGTGAACCGATTGAATTACTAAAAAATCTTTTGTTAGTACATCAATTAGTTTTTGCCAATTTTTTTCTCCCCAATCTTTATTTTGATGCTTGATACTAAATTGCCTATCATGAATTTTTGTAGATGAAGTTTCTAAAAAAATAATTTTTTTATAATTCTTTTTATTTGACTTTCTCCAAAATTTTATCGCTTCTAAAATTATTTTCTTTGCATCAACTTTTTCTTTCTTTGTAAAATAAATTTCTCCAGGATTAGGTTTAAATTTTTTCCAAACATAATTTGTATAAGTACTTTTTTCATAATCAATATAAGGTCTATTGTATGGATGATAATCAATAATATGTGTTGGTTTACTTTTCTCAAGATTTCTACAATCAGATATATTTGGATTATTATCGTATACTATAGAATGATGCGCGCTTTGGTTTTTTGCTTCACCGATTACAATTTGTCTATCTGGAAATTGTTTTTTAATTTTTGACGCTAATTTTGTTATTAGTAAATCATCTCCGTAACCCATTTACTAACTATTGTTTTTTTTAAGTCTAACTGAATTTACTTTTATAAATCCTTCTGCATCTTTCTGATTGTAATCTCCAACCTCATCAAATGAAACAAGGGAATTATCATACAAACTGTTATTAGATTTTCTTCCTAAAATAATCACGTTACCCTTAAATACCCTAAGTTTAACTTCCCCATTTACTTTTTTTTGAGTTGTATCAATCAGGCTTTGCATTGCTATTCTTTCTGAGGAAAACCAAAATCCATTATAAATTGTTTCTGCATATTTAGGCATTATCTCATCTTTAAGATGAGCCTCTCCTTTATCTAATGTTATGCTCTCAATTGCTTTTCTTGCATTAATTAATATTGTTCCTCCAGGAGTTTCATAAATTCCCCTTGATTTCATTCCAACAAATCTATTTTCCACAAGGTCCACTCTTCCGACACCATGCTTGCCAGCTAAAGAATTTAATTGTGCTAAAAGCTTGTGTGGCTTTAAATTATCATTATTTATTGATACAGGATCGCCATTTTTAAATTCAATTATAAGTTCTTCTGCTTTATCTGGAGAATCTTCAATACTACTTGTTCTTGAAAAAACATACTCGGGTGGCTCAATCCAAGGATCCTCAAGAAGCTTACCTTCTGAGGAAGTATGTAAAAGATTTGCATCTGTACTGAATGGAGGTTCGCCCATCTTATCTTTAGGAACTGTAATCTGATTTTTTTCTGCATATTCAATTAGATCATTTCTGCTTTGGAATTCCCAATCCCTCCAAGGTGCTATGACTTCAATTTTAGGATTATTTGCATAATAACCTAATTCAAATCTAACTTGATCATTACCTTTGCCAGTAGCACCATGAGCTACAGCATCAGCTCCAACGATTTTTGCAATTTCAATTTGTCTTTTTGCTATCAAGGGTCTTGCTATAGCTGTACCCAATAAATATGTTCCTTCGTAAAGAGTATTTGCTCTAAACATTGGAAAAACATAATCCCTAACGAATTCTTCTTGTAAATCTTCAATGAATATTTCTTCTACACCTAAATTTTTTGCTTTAGCCTCAATTGGTGAAAGCTCATCTCCTTGACCTATATCAGCTGTGAATGTAACTACTGGGCAATCATATTTATTTTGGAGCCACTTGAGAATTACACTTGTGTCTAATCCACCTGAATAAGCTAAAACAATTTTCTTAGGCATTTAACAATCGTTAATTAACTGATTATAAGCAGCAGTAAATCCATTAAGTGTATAGGAGTCATTAGTAATAGTGCCCCTTGAAGACTCGCCTGTAACCTTAAGCTCTAATCCTTTTTTCATAGCAAAAATAACTTTTGCATCTTCCTCTGTCCAAGCAGCAGTTGGCAAATCTTCTGTTGTATAAAATTTGTATTCTCCTTGATCTATACTTATAATAATATCAGAAGGAACCTTGTAGCTATAACCAGCCTCTATTTGAACTACAATGTCTGGGTTTCCTATATTTTTGTAAACTAAAACGTAGAAATCTCCTCTTTTCTTATCACTTGGTAAATCTGTTTCTGTTGCTAAACTGCCAATATAGCAATACTCATCAGCCTTCTCAAAAGACCATTTACCTACTTCCAAAGCAATTAGTGTACTAGGGAGTGCTACATATAGCACAAGTAATAATTTCAGAAAAATTTTCATCAATTGCTTCTTTTAGTATATCTTAGGCAATTAGTTAAGAGTGTTTAATCAATGTTAGAGTCTTTTTGATATATGGAAAAATCAAACCTAAATAATTTAATGCAAATGATTCAAGAAGACCGCGACGAAATGGCTTTTTCGGAAATCTTCGATTTTTTTGCCCCAAAAATAAATGCTTATTTTATCCAAAATAGAATCAAAAGTGAGAGTTCTGAAGAATTAACTCAGGAGGTTTTAAGCACTGTTTGGTTAAAATCAAACCTTTATGACTCAAAAAAATCAGCTCTTTCAACTTGGATATTTACTATTGCCAGAAACAAAAAAGTAGACTTTTTCAGAAAAAATTCCAAAATAAATTTTAAAGAAGAGGACATAAGAGAGTTTTTATACCAAGATAGAGAGGTTGACCTCATTGAAGAAAATGAAGCAAAAAAACAAATAGAAATAATAAATAATGAGCTAGATGAAGAGCAAAAAATAATGATAAAAATGAACTTTTTTGAAAATAAAAGTCATAAAAAAATTGCAGATGAGCTTGAAATTCCTTTAGGTACAGTTAAATCTAGAATAAGGCATATTTTAACTAAAATGCAGAGATATTTAAGATGAACGGAACAGTAGTAAAAAACCAGCTTATATTTGATTTCGCATCAGGGATATTAGGCCCAGCAAAGTCGCTATTTGCTTCAACGTATTTACAGATAAATTCAAATGCATCTAGAATTAGTACTACATTTGAAAATATTTTGGGTGAAAATCTAATTAATAATGAAAACATTCACCCTAAAAACTTAAAGTATACAGATTGCATCAATAGCAATAGTGAAAATACCAAATCTATTACAAATGCCAAAGATCCAGTAACTAGCTTCTTTGGAAACCTTGACAATTTAGATTGGAAACAAGTTTATAAAGGTTTTAAAGAGTATACTGCAACCATTGACGATAAAGACGAACTAAAATTAATAAAAATGGACCCTGGTGTCTCTGTACCACTGCACTCCCATGGTGGAAAAGAGTATATATTAGTTTTGGAAGGTAGTTTCTGCGATGAATATGGTGATTACTCTAAGGGAGATATTCAGATTAATGACCAAAAAATAAAACATACCCCAATTGCATCAAAAGATACTGGCTGTGTATGTCTAAGCATTACTGAAAAAGATGTGATTTTCTTTGGAAAGTACGGATCTTTCTTAAATTTATTTACATTTATTAAATCTTTTTTTAAGCCAAAATAAATCAATTATTATATAATTCTATGCGTGACCCAAATTCGCGTTGATTTTATTAGAGGTAAAAGAATTGAAAGTACCCATCAAATAAAAGCATTGGTAACAGATGCCGATGGTAAAATTTTGTTATCTACAAATAATGATAATGATTTTTTTTTTCCTAGATCTTCAATCAAAGTATTTCAAGCTATTCCTTTCGCAATGTCAGGTGCAGTCAAAAAATATAAATTGAACAGTAAACAGATAGCTTTAGCTTGTGCTTCTCACAAAGGAGAGGAGTTTCATATAAGTGAACTAAAAAAATGGATTTCGAAAATAAAATTAAAAACAAAAAATTTACAATGCGGTATTCATGGACCATTAGACAAAACAGCCTCAGAAAAAATAATATATTCTAGAAAAAAATTTAACGAGCTACATAACAATTGTGCTGGCAAACACTTAGCTATGTTAACAAGCTGTTTGTTTAATAATCATAACATTGCAAATTATTTAGATTTCAATCATCCACATCAAAAAAATATAAGAAAAATTTTCAATAAATTCACAGAAACAAAATTATCAAAAAAAAATTTTTCTTTAGATGGTTGTAGCGCCCCACAATATTCATTCCGTATAAAGTCAGTATCTAAAGCCTTAAATAATTTAATTAAATGTTATAATAGTAGTTTTGAATATTCAATAGCAGTGAGAAAACTGATTAATTCAACTTTAAAATATCCAAATTATATTGGAGGAACAAAAAGCTTTGATACAAAAGTAATTGATTCCTCAAAAAATAAAATATTTTGTAAACATGGGGCTGAGGGTGTTTTTTTGTTTGCTCATTTGAAGAAGGGAATAAGTGGAGTAGTTAAAGTAGCAGATGGTAATGAAAGAGCAATACCAATCACCATAATAAATATTTTTAAAAAATTAAAACTAATGAATAAAACTGAATTAATAAATTTACAGAGAATGGAAGAATTTTATCTTAAGAATCATGCAGAAAAAAAGATTGGGTATATAAATTCTAAGATAATATAGATAACAAAAAAATAGTAATTAATATTGTTAATGGTAATCTTAGAAAATAAAAGGCACTTTTATTTAATTCATTAGAAAATATAATAATGTAGTCAAAGAATAATTGTGTTATCAACAACAAGATTATTAAAATAAATGTTATTAATATATTAATACCGTAAAGATTTAACATTATAATAATAACAGAGAATAAGCTTGGCAGAAAGCCATATACTACAATATGTGTAGGCGGATTATCTTTTAAATTCCAGTTAATTGATCCTATGAAAACAATAATTATTAAACTGTAATAAGTAATAAAATTAAATAAAATCTCTTCTTTAATTTTTAAAAAATAATATTTATCTAAAAATACTACGGCATATGGTATTAGCCCAAAATATGAAATTAAGAATTGTATATTAATTTTTTTGAACATTAGCTATGATTAAAAATAATATCATTTTAGAAATAGAAAAACTTCTAGATAATAAAAAAATTTTAGAATACAACATATTATCTGAGTCTTTTGGAATAAATTGTTTGAAAGTTACGACAGAAGATAAACAAAGATATATTGTAAAATATTATTTCAAAAAGGAAGGTAGGTTTAATGCAATAAAATCTGAATCTGATAATCTTCTTTTTTTAAATAGTCAAAAGTTCAATTTTTTTCCAAAAATCATTAATAATAATAATAAATTTCTTATAATGTCATTCATAGATAACAATAATTATCAACCAAATAAGACTAATGGTGATTTATTAGACGCAATAATTTCACTCCATTCTAAAAAGAGTAATAATTATGGGTTTAGTTTTGATACTCAAATTGGTGGATTGAAGCAGTCAAATTCTAAATCAAAAAATTGGGTAGAATTCTACAGAGAGAAAAGATTGAGTTATATATTTGACTTAATTAATAAAAATCATCCAATGGATAAGGCTATAAACACTAAAATTGAACAATTGTTAAAAAAAATGGATAATTTAATTCCCAATAAACCAAAACCATCACTGCTACACGGTGATTTATGGGAGGGAAATATACTTTTCAAAAATAAAAAGTTTTCAGGTTTTATTGATCCAGGATCTTTTTATGGTCATAATGAATTGGAAGTATCCTATTTGAGATGGTTTGAGCCTAGATTTATTGATAGGAAATTTTTAGATAAATATAATGATCATATTAGTATTGATAAGTATTACATAAATTATGAACCAATTTATCAATTGTATTATTCATTATTAAACGTCTATTTATGGGATAGAAGCTATATTGAGAATGTTCGGGAGTTGTTAGACAAAATTAAAATATAAGAAATTAAACACAGGGATTTGGATCAGATAAGTGTATATCTTCAATTTCTTTTAATAATTCTTTTGACAGTGAAATATCGATGCTGTCTATATTCTCTTTAAGTTGATCCATTGTTGTAGCTCCAATTATATTACTAGTAACAAATGGACGATCATTCACAAAAGCATTAGCAAAAGTGGATGGAGCAATGTTGTGTTTTTGAGCAAGTTTAAAGTATTTTTCGATTGCTCTTTCTCCTCTATCAGTATGATGTCTAGAGAATCGACGTGGCCATATAGTATATCTAGCCTTTTTGGGATTTTTTCCACCAATATATTTACCACTTAATCTACCGCCTGCTAAAGGTGAGTAAGCAAGCAAACCACAACTTTCTCTGATAGAAACTTCAGAATTATGAATATCAAAAACACGGTTTACCAAATTGTAAACATTCTGTATTGACATCATACGGGGAAGATTTTTTTCTTTAGAAATTTGGAGATATTTCATCACACCCCAAGGCGTTTCATTTGATAAGCCAGCGTATCTAATCTTACCTGCCTTAACAAGCTGCTCTAGATTAAATAAAACCTCTTCTACTGTAGTCCAATCATTATCACTTGCATCATATTCAAAGTCTAAAACTCCAAACTTTGGTACTTTTCTCTCTGGCCAGTGGAGTTGATATAAATCAATATAATCAGTTTTTAATCTCTTAAGACTTTCATCTATTGCAGCATTCATATTTTTTTTATCAAAACCAAGATTCTTTGATCCTCCTCTTATCCACTCAAGATCATCTGATTTTGATGCTATTTTTGATGCTAAAATTATCTTATCTCTATTTTTTCTTTCTTGGAACCAATTACCAACTATTTCCTCAGTTTTTCCATAAGTTTCTTTTCTTGGCATTACTGCGTAAAGCTCCGCTGTATCAAAAAAATTCACACCTCTTTCAACAGCATAATTCATTTGATCAAAACCATCCTGTTGGTTATTCTGCTCACCAAAAGTCATAGTGCCTAAACAAATTACACTTACATCGATATCTGTATTTCCTAGTTTTCTATATTTCATACTATTTTTATAAAATGCCTTGAAATTATTGGATTTATAGCGATATTAGTAGTTATATAAAGGAGAAATTATGGCTTTAGACTTTAATCAACGATCTTATAGTAAATCAGTAGATCAGACAGCAATTGATGAAGGCTTAAGAGCTTACATGCTTAAAGTCTACAATTATATGACAATTGGCTTATTACTTACTGGTTTCATTGCTTACTTTTTTGGAAAAGCATCAATAGTTACAAATGATATAGGGCAAATTGTAGGTGTAACACAGGTAGGTGCATTACTTTTTGGGTCTCCTCTAAAATGGGTTGTTATGCTAGCGCCTTTAGGTTTTGTATTTTATTTAAGTGCGAGAATTAATAGAATGTCGGTATCAGCTGCTCAAATAACTTTCTGGCTATTTGCTAGTATTATGGGTTTATCACTTGCATCAGTATTTATCGAATTTACTCAAACATCTATAGCAAGAGTATTTTTTATTACAGCAAGTACTTTTGGAGCAATGAGTTTGTATGGTTATACAACTAAAAGAGATTTAACAAAACTTGGCGGTTTTCTATTTATGGGACTGATTGGGATTATTATTGCTAGTGTAGTAAATATTTTCGTTGGGTCTACAGCCTTACAATTTGCAATCTCGGTTATTGGAGTTTTAGTTTTTGTTGGCTTGACAGCTTATGATACACAAAATATCAAAAATATGTATTACGGTGGTGATAGTGAAGAAATAGGTTCTAAAAAGGCTTTAATGGGTGCCTTAAAATTATACCTGGATTTCATTAATCTATTTATTTTATTGCTACAATTATTTGGTCAAAGAAGATAACTCTTTTAAATCTAAAATATCTTTTTATTATACCCAGTCTTTAAAAGACTGGGTTTTTTTATGTCTAACTTAGAAAATAAACTTAAGAAAATAATCAACACTTTTAATAATATTAATAAGGAAGATGGTTATAGAGATATAAAAAAATTATCTGAGAAATATAAGAAGAATATAAAAGTTCTAAATGTATTATCACAAATATCCCAAAAGATGGGCGATATAGATACGACAATAAACTCTTTAAAAAAAATTTTATTAATCGAAAATAATAATATCGATCTTCTTACTAACATTTATAAATTATTTTTAATCAAATCATCATTAAATGAAGCGTTAGAAAATATTAATATAATTCTTAAGATAGAAAAAAATAATTATGAGGCAACACGTGATAAAGCTTATATTCATTTATTAAAAAATGAATATGCTGAAGCAACAAAATGTATAGAAAACATTTCAAAATTAAAAAATGACGACTACTTTGGATATAATATTAAAGGCTTAATATCCCTCAAAAATAATAAATTAGATATAGCTAAAGATTACTTTGAGAATGCAATCAAAATAAACAAACAATATGTTGATAGTTATAACAATTTGGGTGTCTGTTTACTTGAACTAGAAAAATTGAATGAAGCATATGAAGTATTTTTAGATGGATATAATATTGACACTAAAAATATTAAAACTTTAATAAATCTTGGTAATGTTTTAAGTCTTCAGGATAAGATATTGGAAGCAATAAAAATTTATAATCAAGGGTTAAATATAGATCCAAATAATCAAGAAATTTTATCAAATATAGCAATATGTTATTGCAGAGAAGGTAGATTGGAAGAGGCAAAAATTTACTATGACAGGGCTATTGAAATAAATCCTCACGACTATAAATTACAATATGCATATTGCACTCTTCAATTGAAATTAAATAAATTTTCCAACTCATGGAACTTGTTTGATTCAAGGTTATTAATAGAAAAAAATAAAATTAAATTGACTAGTTTCGAATTAGTTAAAAATAAGCTTTTCGATAATTTGAAAATAGGACCAAAGGAGAACTTGCTAATTTTAAGAGAACAAGGAATTGGTGAAGAAATACTTTTTAGTTCAGTTTATCAAGATATTATTGAAAGATTTGAAAATATTAAAATTGAGGCTGATAAAAGACTCGTTTCGATATTTAGTCGTTCTTTTGAAAAAAATATTTTTGTAGAAGATGGATACTATTCAAATAGTTCTAAAATATCAAAGTTTGAAAGTGTGGTATATGCAGGAAGTATGGTCAAGTTTTTTAGAAAAAGAAAAGTTGACTTTAAAAATAAAAAATTTTTATTAGCCAGAAAAGATTTAATAGATAAGTATAAAAAAATATTATCTAGTTATAATGAAAAGCTTAAAGTAGGTATTTCATGGAAAAGTATTGTAAATATCTATGGAAGTTTAAAATCATTATCTATAAGAGATTTCGAGCCTTTATTTGCTGATGATAGGGTGATTATAAACTTACAATATGGAAGTATTGAAGAAGATAAAAAATATATTTCGAGTCAAAAAAAATATCTAAAAACATTTGATGATTTAGATTTATTCAATGATATTGAATCTTGTATGGGTTTGTTAAAAAACTTAGATTTATTTATAACCGTAAGTAATTCGACAGCACATTTTGCAGGAGCTCTCGGAATACCTACTATACTCATTTGTCCTAAAAAATCATCTACATATTATTATTGGAATACTAATAATGGATCGTCAATATGGTATAAAAATGTAAAGGTTTTAGGAATAGAAATTTCAGTAAGTGAAACTATTGAATATATTAACAAAATTGTAAAAGGAAAAAATAAATTTGACTTTTCAAATAATTAAAATTTTTAAATTTTTTTTCGATCTAAAGATTAAATTTTTTTGAAAGATAATCATCTCTTTCTTCAAGCCACTCTTTTGCATATTCGACATCTTGCCATTCAGAAAACCATGGACCACCTCGAGTATAATGAACGGCAAAAGGCTTTTGATTATTATGACCTGAAGTCCAACCCTCTAACCAATTCCATCTTTCATCTAGTGATCCAATTTCATTATTTTTACACCATTTAAATTGGTGGAGATATGCGCCAGTTTCATTATTTACTTTTTCAACAGTAAGGCTTTTAGTACTTGGATGAGCACAATTATATAAAATAAAACTGGACCAATTTTTTCTTGGATATATCGTTTGTTTCTGACCATCCATCTTGTGCCTTTCTTTGGGAGTATAATCATGTTGAACACAGTAAACTGCTTTAGATTCATCTAAATTATTTAACAAATTTGAAACATCATCTAAAAAAATAAAATCACAATCACAAAAAACTGCCCAGCCTTGAAAATTCATAAGTTTAGGAACTAAAAATCTTGAATACGTAAATTGAGTAGAAGCTAATGGATCGACATCTCTCGTATAAAGATTTTTAGCAACAAGTTCATCTAATTTTAGAGAAGTGATATTTATATCAATGCTAGAGTGTTTTAATAATGAATGTTTACATACTCTGTAAGCTATGTCCTCTTTAGAGTCATAACCTATAAAGAAATGAAGTTTCATATTATATATTATTTTGTCTTAACATTTTATGAGATGTCCAAACAAGAGAATTATAATTTCCAGAATTTGATAAACTGCTCCACTCATCTTGGGTTTGATTTGTAATTCTACAAATCCATGTATTTTCCATACTGGCATTTTCAGCTCTCATAATCCAAGCATCACTTTTCTGTTTATCACTATTTTCTCCTAGTTCTATATCTGACATAAAGTAACAGATTTCTTTTGTTGGATTAGCACCAATCATGCCTGAAATATTTTCTCTAGCTAAGTCCCAGTTTAAATTTTTTATAGCAAAATACACTAAAATTTTTTTTGATTCTTCTGAATTTAGATTATTTTTAACTAAATCATTTATGAATTTCATTTCACTTAAATCATTCTCAATTAATATTTTTGTTAAAATAGATCTAAGTAAAGAACTTTGGTTTAAATTCCAATACTTCTTGATTTGTTTACTTAAATTTCTTTTATCATTTAAGTTAGAAAGAATTTCTAAATGTAATTTTATATATGGAGGAAAGTTTTTCTTTAACTCAATTGCTTTAAGAATATTTTTTAAAGCATCTTTTATATCACTGTCAGATTTTATTTTTGCTATCTCGTAATACCCAATTGATTTATTTTCACTAAGATCATTTTTGTTTATAATTTTATTTGAAAATGCTTTTTCTGATAATGTAATTAATTGATTCCAATTCTTTGTTTTGGCGGCAATAAATATTAATGTTTCATAAAGCTTTTCAATATTAGGGTTTAAAGAAAATAATTTTTCTCCATATAAAAAAGCATGATGATAATCATGATTTTTTAAATTTTGTTCCATTAACCCCCTGTAACCTAGTGCTTCTGTTTTTTTTGATTTAATCATATCTTCATAGACATTATTTAATTCTGGAAATTTTTTCTCTATCTTTAAAACCTCAGATTTTAATAAAAGAGATAAAGAGGGGTCATCCTTTAAATAGGTAGTCATTTTTTTATGAAATCTTATTGCAGATTTATTGTCTTTATTAGCTACAGCAATCATTGCATCAACAAAGTGTAAGTAGCCTTTTTCAATTTTATTATATTTTTTTTTTAGAAAATATTTACCAAGTGAAAGTCTTGATCGGAAAAATAGATAAATCACAGAATATAATAGAAAAATAAATGATAAAAAAACAACGAAAAATAAATTTGAAGAAAAAGAATATTTTAAATTTCCTATATCTAAGGATACAATAAATGGATTGGTAAAAATAAAAGTGAGCGCTATGATTAATAATAAAAGCTGCAATACAAAAATTGAAAGTCTATACATTATTTAATTTTGATATTTCTGTTATAAAATTATTAAAATTATTCATTTCATTTAAAGATACTTTAAAAAAAACTTTATAATTACTTATCCTACTTATGCTGTCATAAGCTTTTATTATATTTCTATTTTTAATAAAAAATTTAGTTTCCTCTAATATTAATATTTTTTCATCAGAAATAATATTTTCTGAAGATGGAGAAAGGTTTATGTACGGTAAAAAGATTTTGTTAAATAAACTATCGTTTTCATTCACAATATTCTTCAAATATAAATTAACTTCATTATTAAATTGATTTTCTAAATATAAATGCCCTTTGTATTTATTTCTTTTTAGAATTGATAATTTTTCCAAAATAGGATTTTTGTTATTTTCTAAAATTGTTTCAAGATATTTGAGTTCTCTATCAAAATCCTTGTTATTTTCGTATTTGATTTTTATTAACTCAACTACTTCTTTGATGGATTGATTTACTAACTCAGGATTATTATTAGGCTGATCTTCAATATTTTTATTTTTAATAGAAGAAATCTCATAACTTAGAGAATTGAAATTATTATTTAACTTTTTTATACTTTCATTAATTGACGTCAAATCAACTTTTGATTCTTTATTTGAATTTGCTTTAATAAGTTTTTCGATATTTGTTAAAGCTGTTTTTGTTTCTAATATTTCTTTAGATATATTTTTTATAAATTCAGAATTTTCGTTAATATTTTCCCTAAGTTCATTTTCTAATTCAGTCTGAAGTTTGGACAACTCATCTTCATTTTGATAATTTGTATAGAGAAGATAAATTAAGAAAAAAACACATAATAAAAGAATGAAACTTAATGAAAATTTAGAAAAAACATAAAAACTATCAAAAACTTTTTTCATGGTGTTTTTTTAGCATTATTAGTTTGTTGTTTAACAGTGTAAAATGCTGTACCAAAAAAATATGCTTGTATTTGCAGCAGAAACTTCGTGCGACGAAACATCAATATGCTTAATGGAAAACAGATCTATTGTAGAGCATATTACTTTTTCTCAGGAAATTCATAAAAAACATGGTGGGGTTGTTCCAGAGTTAGCTTCAAGATCACATTTGGAAAAAATACAAAGTATAACAAATGATTTATTTAGTAATAAAAAAATAGAACCAAAAGGAATAGATGTTTTTACTGCTACTTGTGGGCCCGGACTTATAGGGAGTTTATTGGTTGGCTCAACTTTTACCAAATCTTTAGCAATTTCTTTTAACAAACCATTCATTCCAACTAATCATCTTGAAGGACATATATTGTCTACGAGTTTTAATAACAATATTAAATTTCCAAATCTCATCTTGCTTTTAACTGGAGGTCATACTCAAGTTTATTTGATGGAAAGTGAGAATGAAATAGAGCTATTGGGTCAAAGTGTTGATGATGCAATAGGAGAAGCTTTTGACAAAACAGCAAAATTGATTGGTCTATCATATCCTGGTGGTAGTGAAATTGAATATCAAGCACTTAAAGGGAATGAGGACAAATTTGATTTACCAAAACCATTAGTTAAAGAAAAAAATTTTAATTTTTCATTTTCAGGTATTAAAACGAATATAAATCTTTTAACAAAAAAAAATAAAATTGATAAAAATTTTGTAGAAGATTTATCAGCATCATTTCAAAAAAATATTACTGAAATTCTTATTGAAAAGTTAGAAAGAGGATTAAAAAGATTAAGTTATGAAAATAAAAATATAAGATCAATTTCGGTAGTAGGAGGAGTATCAAACAACAAATATATTCGAAGTAAAATAGAAAATTTTTTCGTCGAGAGAAATATTGAAATTTATTATCCTATAAAAGAAATGATGGGAGACAATGCGGCAATGATTGCTTGGGCATGTATGAAATTTTATAAAAAAGACAGAAATGATTTATTTTTTAAACCAATGCCTAGATTAGGAGTAAGAAGTGTATTATAAAATTAATCTTGTAATAAATTTGAACTATAGAATATTAAAATGAAATATTGGTTGTTGAAATCTGAACCTAGTGCCTGGTCTTGGGATAATCAAGTCAAAGAAGGGGCATCGATGTGGGATGGGGTCCGAAATTATCAAGCTAGAAATAATTTAAAAGAAATGAAAAAAAATGACTTATGTTTTTTTTATCATTCAGTAACAGAAAGAAGTATTGTTGGTATTGTTAAGGTTGTAAAAGAATATTACCCAGATCCTACTGATAAAACAGAACGTTTTGTTGTGGTTGATGTTAAAGCAACAAAAAAATTAAAAAACCCAGTCTCTCTCGATCAGATAAAAGAAAATAAAAAACTCAAAAATATTGCTCTTGTTAAACAAAGTAGGCTTTCTGTTATGCCCATAAATAAAATTGAGTGGAAAGAGATAATAAAATTGTCATCAATGTCATATAATTAATCGGTATGACTAAACATATTTTTTGGCTAGCATCCTATCCTAAAAGCGGGAACACACTTCTTAGAGCAATCCTCTCTTCTCTTTTTTTTACTGAAAATGGAGTTTTTAATTTCAAACTTCTTGAAACTATTACTACTTTTGAAGACACATATTTTGTATCTAAAATAAAAAAATTAATAGGAAATGATTTAAATAAATTAAAAAGTACAACAATTTTTTATAAATATTTGCTTAAAATACAGGAAAAAAGGAATCTAGGATTTAATGAGGATTTTAAATTTTTTAAAACTCATTCAGGTAACTTTAGTATTAATAATAATTTTTTTACTTCAGAAGAAAATACAAGGGGAATAATTTATATTATCAGAGATCCAAGAGATGTATGTATTTCTTGGGCTAATCATACTAGTAAAACATTTAATGAAAGTATTGAATTCATGACTAATGATTTAGCAACACTATCATGGATTGAAAGAGAAAATAAAATTTTTGACATTGAAAATAAACCTTCATCCTTTCTTTCAAGATGGGATAAACATGTTGTCTCATGGACTTCAATTAATTGGGATTGTCCTCTTTTAATACTGAGGTTTGAGGACCTTGTTTATAAAAAGGAAGAAACGATCAAAGCTATAGCAAATTTTTTTATTGATAGATTTGGTTTTAAATTTCAGAATTTAGATAGTAAAATTGTTAATATTTTGAAAACAACAGACTTTCAAAAATTAAAGGAAATAGAATTAAATGATGGTTTCGAAGAAGCACAAGTTGGAAGGCGGTTTTTTAAATCAGGTACAAAAAATCAATGGAAGAATAAATTGAGCAAAGAACAAATTATTAAAATAGAAGATAAATTTAAAAAAATTATGAATAAATTTAATTATAAATAAGTTGAATTTTTATATTTTTACAAATATTCTTATTAGATAATGAAAATTAAAGAAGAATGGATAAAGGAAAGTAAAGTAAATTCAGAAAGATATATTTCTCTATACCAGGAATCCATAGAGAATGGTGACGAATTCTGGAATAAACATGGCAGTAGAATAGATTGGTATGAAAAATATACTAAGATAAGAAATACAAGATATTCTAATAAGGACGTAAGTATAAAATGGTATGAAGATGGAAAACTGAATGTTTCATATAACTGTATAGATAGACACGCGAAAGAGAATCCTGATAGAGTCGCAATAATTTGGGAAGGAGATGAACCTGGAGATACAAAAAAAATAACCTATAAAGAACTTTTAATAAATGTTTCTAAAGCAGCAAACGTATTAAAAAAAATTGGAATAAAAAAAGGTGACAGAGTTACAATATATTTAACAATGATACCTGAGTTAGCTTACACTATGTTAGCATGCGCTAGAATTGGTGCTGTCCATTCTATAATCTTTGGTGGTTTTTCAGCAGAGTCAATAGCAGGAAGAATACAAGATTGTGGATCTGAGTATATTATAACTGCTGATGAAGGTGTAAGAGGTGGTAAAAAAATTCCGTTAAAACTAACAGTTGATCAAGCGCTAGAATCTTGTCCTGAAGTTAAAAAATGTTTAATAGTCAAAAGGACAAATAAAGAGATAGAACTAAAATTAAATAGAGATATTTTTTATGAAGATCTAGTTAATGAGGTTGAGGATATTTGCGAACCTGAGGTTTTAAATGCAGAAGATCCATTATTTATTTTGTATACCTCAGGCTCTACAGGAAAACCTAAAGGAGTAATGCACACAAGTGGTGGGTATTTGGTTTATGCATCAATGACCCATGAATACATATTTAATTATAAGCCAGACGATATTTATTGGTGTACAGCTGATATTGGTTGGATTACGGGTCATAGCTACATTATCTATGGGCCGCTTGCTAATGGTGCCACAACATTAATGTTTGAGGGTGTTCCAAATTATCCTGATTTTTCTAGATTTTGGCAAATAGTGGATAAGCACAAAGTTAACATATTTTATACTGCCCCTACTGCGATTAGAGCTCTAATGCGAGAAGGAGATGAATATGTCAAAAAAACTAATAGATCATCATTAAAACTTTTAGGAAGTGTAGGTGAGCCAATTAATCCAGAAGCATGGAAATGGTATTTTGAAGTTCCTGGGAATTCAAAATGTCCTATTGTAGATACGTGGTGGCAAACTGAGACTGGTGGTATTCTAATATCTCCTCAAACTGGAGCGATGGAACTAAAACCAGGATCTGCATCAAAACCTTTTTTTGGAGTTGAGCCCTGTATAGTAAATAAAGAAGGAGAAGAATTAGAGGGTGAATGCGAAGGAATGCTTTGTATGAAAAGATCATGGCCTGGTCAAATGAGAACTGTTTATGGTGATCATAAAAGATTTATTGATACATATTTTTCACAGTTTGATGGAAAATACTTTACTGGCGATGGGTGTAGAAGGGATAAAGACGGCTACTACTGGATTACTGGAAGAGTTGATGATGTAATAATTGTATCAGGACATAATTTAGGGTCTGCTGAAATAGAAAGTGCATTTGTGTCTCACAAAGATGTATCTGAGGCTGCAGTTGTTGGCTATCCCCATGAAATTAAAGGTAATGGTCTATATTGCTATGTTTCTCTAAAAGTTGGTGTTGATACATCTGATGATTTGGTGAATGATTTAAAAAAAACAATAAGAGAGAGGATTGGACCAATTGCAACACCCGATTTTATCCATATTACGTCTGGTCTGCCTAAAACACGTTCAGGGAAAATAATGAGAAGGATTCTGAGAAAAATTGCATGTAATGATTTTGAGAATTTAGGAGACACATCGACTCTTGCTGATCCCTCTGTTGTAAATGATTTGATAGATAATAGAAAAAATATTTAGTTATCTAGGCTCCCAATGTTTCAAACACCTTGGCTCATATATATTAGCTGCACCAACCTGGGTTCTTTGACCGCCTTCTGTTTTTCGAAATGTTTTAGTAGCTTCTAAACCGCACACATTACAAAATCCATAAATTTTGACAATCTTGTCAGATAATCCAAGAAGCATTGATGAAGTTTCCCATGGTTTTCCTCTAGAGTCTTGATCAAGACCAGCACAAACTACGTCTATACCCTTACTCAAAATTATCTCAACATTACTAAGTGTGTCATTCGTATTCATAAACTGAATCTCGTCTAGAAAAACCATATCAACTTCTTTTTTTTCGAAAATGAATTTTTTAAGAGTTGTTGCCCAATCAGTCATTGCGTAACATTGGTGGCTTAGATCATTATGAGTAATTATTTTTTCGTTTGAATATCTATCATCTATGCTTGGTTTGATTACTATAATTTTTTTATTTTGGTGTTTTGCCCAAAGAATTCTTTTTAATAGTTCACTCGTTTTACCAGCAAACATAGCACCAACAATTGTCTCAAGATTCCCTCGCATAACTCAATATATTTTATTTTTATTCTTTATTATATAATTATTTTAAATAAATAGAAATTATTTGTTGTAATGGTAAAAGGTTTAAAAATTAGATTTGAAATTCATAATATACTATTTTCAGTTTATAAATTTAATAAAACACTAAATAATTCTTCAATCAAAAAAAAAATTAATAAACAAAAAACAGAAGATATTTCCTTTTTGTATAATGTAACACTAAACTCAATGAGGTTTCATTTACATTGTATTAAAATAATTAAAAAATATATAAAAAAAAAATTAAGAGATCAGGAAAAGATTTTATTAATAAGCGCAATAACTCAAATTGTATTTTTGGACTTTAAAGAATATGCTGTAATAAATTGTTCAGTTGAAATAGCAAAAAAATTGAGGCTTTATCCAGGCTTAATTAATGCTAGTTTAAAAAAAATAGCTAAAAATAAAAATGATTTAAAGGAAATAAAAATTAACTTTAGTGATTTTCAATCTTGGTTTCAAAAAAAAACCTATTCTTTATCTTATTTTGAAAAAAAACAATTTTTAAATTATTTTTATAAGGAACCAGATATTCATATTGTTTTTAAAAATGAAGATAAGTTGAGCAAATTCGAAGATAATTTAATTAGAACGTCAAAAATTTCAGGTTTTTTATTAAATAAAAAGGATATCCAAAATAAGAAATCTTTCATTAATGGTGATTGGTGGGTTCAAGATTTTAGCTCATTTCTTCCACTGCATAATTTTCAAGAGAAAAATAATAAAAAATTTTTAGATGCATGTGCGGCCCCAGGAGGAAAATCTTTTCAAATATTATCTAAGAAACACGATGTTGTTCTAAATGATATTAATAAAACTAGAATTAAAACCCTTAAAGATAATTTAAAACGTCTACAATTAAGTGCTCGAATACTAAATAGAGATTTTACTAAATTTGATGATAAAGAAAAATATGACATAATCATAATTGATGCCCCATGTTCTGCTGTTGGAACAATTAGAAAAAATCCTGAGATTTTATTCAAAAAAAATGGTCCAAATTTTAATGAACTAATTTCATTGCAAGAGAATATGTTAGGTAAAGCTTCAACTTTATTGAACAAAAATGGATATATAATTTATATGGTTTGTTCTTTTTTAAAGATCGAAACAGTTGATCAAGTCGATAAGTTTCTCAAAACAAATTCAAATTTTTTAAAAGCTGATTTCAAGCTTGTAGAAAATGAAGATAATTACTTAAAATTAATTAAGAATAATTGTATGATTACTATGCCTAATATGATTTTAAATTGTAATATAGATGGATATTTTGCATCATATCTAAAAAAAATAAAATGATTTTAACTTTAAAAAAAATAATATTTCTTAACATAACATCAAAATTTAATACTAACAAAAACTTATCTTATTTAGATCTTAATTTTAGAAAAATTGATTTTACAAATCACAAAAAAATAAAATCATTTATTTTTAAAAAAGATTTTTATAACAATAAAAATATTCATAATTTTGATTTCTTAAATTTTTCAAATAAACTTGGAGGTAAAATTGGAATAAATTTATCAAAAAAAGCTATTTTTGGTTGGTATAGGGTAAATAAAAAAAAGTTGGGCTTTCCCTGGCTAGATGATTCACCGTCAAAAAGATTAATAAATCTTTTATATAATTATGACTATATAAACTCCTCGTCAAAAGTGAATGATAAAAAGAAGCTAGATTCTATAATTTATTTTCATATTCAAAGAATATTGTTCGATTTTAATTACAAAAAAATAACTGAATTAACTTCGTTTGATCTTGTGGCATATTTGTTATCTTGTTCTATTTTAAATAGAACAAATGAAAATAAAATAAAATATGTAAAATTTATTGTTGATAATCAGGTAGATAAGTTAGGTATGCACAAGAGTTATAATTTGTTAGAACATTCTAAATTTATTAACAATCTGAATGAAATAAAAAATATACTTCTTTTTTTTAAATTAGAGCAATCAAACATATTTGATAAAATAATTCTTAAAATGACATCTATATTGAACGAATACTTTCATTACGATGGTACATTACCGCTGTTTAATGGATCAAATAATATTTATACAAAAAGTATTTACAAATCTTTAAATAAAGAAAGTTATTTAAAAAAAAGAGAATTTTCTAATATAAATAATGGAATAGCATTTTATTCAGATAAATATAAAAAAATTTTTTTTGACGTAGTTCAACCTAGCTCAGATATGATAAGTTCTAACCTGAGCGCAGGAACTTTGTCGTTTGAACTAAGTGGATTTGGTGAGAAAATAATTACTAATTGTGGCGCTTCAGAAAGTTTTGGTAAAAATCCAGAATATCTAAGATATAGTGCTGCTCACTCAACTATTGTTTTACAAAATACCAATATCAGTGAGATAAAAGAAAATCATCCACATACAAAATTTCCTCAATCAGTAGTCTTTAGAAAGGAAACTGATCAACAAAAAGAGGTATTAGAGGCATCACATAATGGGTATTTAAAGAAATTTAATAAAATAATTAAAAGAAAAATAATTATTTCAAAAAATGAAAATAAATTAAGTGGAGAAGATAGTTTAATTTCTTATAAAAATAAAAATGATAGATTAATATATCATATTAGGTTTCACTTAGCAGACGAAATGATTTTGAATTTTACTAATAATAAAAAAAATATAATTATAAAAACGAAATTAAAAAATATTTGGCTTTTTAAAAGTGATGCTGAATTAATTATAGAAGATAGTATATCAGTGGATAATAATATCACCAAACCTACTAAACAAATTGTAATTAAAGGTATATTATCAGATAAAAAGGTTATGGAAAAATGGTCCTTAGAAAAAATCTAAACAAAAAATTTGCTTTAATCTCTGTATTCGAAAAAAAAAATTTAAGATATCTCTGTGATAATTTAAATAGATATAATTATAATTTTATTTCAAGTGGCTCTACGGGAGCAAAAATACGTAGTTTGGGTTTTAAATGTAAAGATATTTCAAAACTAACTAAATTTAAAGAAATGTTTGATGGTAGGGTTAAAACTTTAAACCCACTAATATACAGCTCTTTGCTCTACAAAAGAGATAACAAAACTCATCTAAAACAGTTTCAATTATTAAATTTCCCTAAAATAGATATCGTTGTTGTAAATCTATATCCATTTAAGAAATATTTAGGAAAACATAATAGCGATAAAATAATAGAAATGATTGATATAGGGGGACCAGCTCTGTTAAGGGCAGCAGGAAAAAATTTCAGATATATTACTCCAATAATAGATATTATGGATTATAAAAAATTAATTACAAATTTAAATAAAAATAGTGGAACAACTGATATTTTTTTCAGAAAAAAAATGGCATTAAAAGTTTTTAATGAGACTTCTAAATATGATAAAGTTATTTCTAATTGGTTGAATGAATAATAAAAACAAAAAAATTAAATTAAGATACGGTGAAAACCCAAATCAAAACAGTTATTTACATAGCAATACAAAAACCTCTGTTTTAAAATACAAGATTAATGGAAAAAAAATGAGTTATAATAATCTTATTGATCTTGATAGTGGATTAAAATGCTTAAAAGAATTTCGTGAACCTACATCAATAATTCTGAAACATACAAATCCTTGTGGTATTGCTTCGGCAAAAAATATCGAGGTAGCTTTTAATAAATCTTATGAAAGTGATCCTATAAGCGCTTTTGGAGGGATAATTTTGCTTAATCGTAGAGTTTCTTATAGCCTTGCAAAAAAAATATTTAAAAACTTTTATGAAATGATTGTCGCCTCAGATTATGATCAAGATGCTCTTAAGATATTAGAAAAGAAGAAGAATTTAATTTTATTGAAAATGCCTAATATTAAAAAAATGCCTATTGAGTATAAATCAACTCTATTTGGAGATCTGTATCAAACAACAGATTTGACACCAATCAATAAAAATTTTCTTAAATTGGTCTCAAAAAAAAGAGGTTCTGTAAAATCAATTGATGACTTAATTTTCTCACTAAAAGTTGTAAAGCATTTAAAGTCAAATGCTATTGTACTATCCAGAAATAAACAAACTTTAGGATTAGGACATGGACAAACTAATAGAGTGGATGCATTAAAAGAAGCTATTAAAAATATGAATAAATATTTTAGAAAAGGAATTTTTGTTTGTGCATCAGATGGATTTTTTCCTTTTACAGATAGTATCAAGCTACTTTATAAAAATGGTTGTAATGTGGTAGTTCAACCGAGTGGATCAATAAATGATAAAAAGGTAATAGCATTTTCAATAAAGAATAAAATTTCATTATACTTTTCAAAAAATAGACTATTTAAACATTGATTAAAAAAAATAAAATTCCAAAATATCTTAAAATGTTAATTAAAAATCATCACGAAATTACCTCAGGTAGGAAGAATTTTAAACAGCATGACTATAGAATTAAAAATACTATCGAAATAATTAAAAAATATTTTAGACTAAAAGACTAGATTAAAAACTTAACACGATTACATTTAACTAAGTTTTGTTTACTGATTCAGCAAATTGATATAAATATAAAATATGAACAAACCAAATCTTCTCTTTCCTACTCCTGTTTGGACAATACAACTTGAAAATTTTGAAAGTATTAATGCAGAAATGTATACTTACATTAAAGAATCTCAAATTAAAGATAAAACAGGAATAAAAAAAAGTAATAATAAAGGTTGGCATTCAAAAGATTTTAACATGCAAGAAACAGAGCCTAAAAACTTTATTAAAAATATTTCACCGTCTATTGAGAAAGTAATGATAGATATGAATTGGGAAAAGGAAAAACAATCTATTAAAATAAGCAATATGTGGGCCATAATTAATACTGGAGGTTCAACAAATTCAAGACACCAACATGGTAATAGCACCATAAGTGGAGCCTACTATATACGTGCACCAAAAAACTGTGGTGATATTGTCTTTTATGATCCTAGACCTGCACCAGTCTTTTATTATCCAGAGGCTGTAGGCTCTAATTTACTTAATGCTCATATTAATAGCATTACACCTAAAGAAGGGGCTCTAATATTATTTCCTAGCTATGTTGATCATTCTGTTAACGAAAATCTGTCTAATGATGAGAGAATTGTAATAAGTTTTAATGTTACAATACAGGCTTAGCTAAATCAAAAAAAATTTCTCGAAATATATTCCCATGCCTCTCCAGTTTCAATTTCTTTAAGTGTCCACTGACCATATGCTAAGTTGTTAAAAATCTCATAATCTATACTTGGCTTTTCAATATTCCGGATTTGTCCTATATTACATAAAGTATTTTCAGTAAAATATGAGGGAATTCCTTCGGACATTGCAATAAAACCAGCAGTTGATTGCAAACTCACAAATGCCCAAGCATCTTTAAATAATACATTTAATGGTTTATTTGAAAATTTATTATGTACCACAAGTTTTCTATCTGTATATTTTCTTACTAATTTTAATGTATCTTCAGTCCAATTTGGTACATTATATAATTTTTTCATAGCATTCGATGGTTCAGAAAGAATTATATGATTACCAGATTTTCTTTGATCGTGAATTTTAAGATTTAATTTTTTTAGTCTATCATCAGGATAGTTACCTTTGCCATTATGTATAAAGTTGTTGTAAACTATTCTAAAATAACCGTCTAAATTGATTATATTTGTACGATTATTTTCAAAAGATCTTTTCGACTGATTAAAATAACCATGGTCCATATAGTAAAAATTTCTAACCTTTTTAATTATTTCAAGCGTACCTCTTAAAATACCATAAGTTGCAATTGCTTTGTTATAATCTCTAAATTTACTAACATGACACATAAGCGAACCTGATCCTTTTGCAAAATTATAACATAATGTTTTATTAACTATATGATCAGTGTAAATAACAACCGGTTTTTCCATTTAATAACATTATAAACTAATTACTTACTTTATAAATAAATTCATTTCTGATATCTAATCTTAAACTTTATCTAATTTTTATGTACAGTGTTTTACAAAATAAACAAAAAATAAAATTTAAGTTTGATAAATTTCCATATTTAATAATTGATGATGCTCTGCCTGAAGATATTTATAATAAATTAAATGCGGATTTTCCAAAATATGAAAAAATAATAGGTAATAATGAATATAAAGAAAATTTTGCTTACAGATATAATGCATATAATTCACTTAGAGATAATGAAATTAGTAGCGAGTGGAAAGAATTTATAAAATTTCATACAAGTTATGAGTTCTTAGAAGATTTTTATGAAATTTTTGGAGAGTCAATTAAAAAAATTTATAAAGTAGAAAGAGAAAGATTATTTAATAAAAATAATATTGGAGTTAGGTTTGAAAGTAAAAACTACTTTAATCTAGATTGTCAATTTGTAATTAATACGCCTACTAGTGGCGATACTAAAGTCATTGAACCACATTTGGATAACCCAGTTGAATTTTATGCTGCTCTTTTATATATGAAAGATGAAAAAGATAACTCTGAAGGTGGAAATTTAATGACATATGATTTTAAAGATAAGCCAAGTTTTTATGGTAAATCTAGAGTTAGAGAAGAAAAAGTAAATTTGATTGAAGAAATAGAGTATAAACAAAATAGGCTAGTAATGTTTTTAAACTCTCCTTTTTCTATTCACGGTGTAAGTAAAAGAAGTAAAACTAAATTCTACAGGAAGTATATAAATATAATTGGTGAATTTAACTTTGAATTATTCAATTATAGAAATTTTCTAGAAGAGTAATTTTTCATTTTCTTTTGTTATTATCAGAAATTTGATTTTTAGCATTTGCACTACCCTTCCCTTGATAATTGTAATCTGTTTTAAATGATGAAACATCACTTAAATACTTTCCTTGAAGTGGTGTTTTAAATTTATTATCGAAGAGTTTTTTTAACACCACAACAAGAAGAATATTTTTGCCAATCTTAGTTTTAGCTATTTCAATCATTTTATTAAATTTAGAATCATTTATACGAGGTTTAATTTGTTCAAACATTATTTCATAATCACTAGCATCTAACTTCAACTCAGCACCATCTCTATTTGCTAATGATATTTTTTCAATTTTATATTTATTTGATGCTGCTAAATCAGCAAAAAAAATGGGATTAAAGTTATAAAAACCATGATTAATCCAATCGATAAAAGGTAGTATATTTAACATTATACCATCAGTTTTAGTTAAGTTGTGAAAATTCAAATATAATGCATATTGATTAAATACATGTTCACCTGTTCCGTTATTAATAACAAGATCATATTTTTGATTAAAATTATAAGTTTTTGAAATATTTTTATTTAGATCAAATTGATAGCTTTCATATACACCATTTATATCTATAGACTTGTAATTACTGAAACCAATAGATTGAAAGTAATCTTTAGTACTAAAACCATTTTTATTTTTCAGATTTTCTAAATTTTTTTTTTGTGAATCTTTTAATTTAGAGTTTTGATGAATTAAGCTAGATATAAAAGTACTACTTATAGAAGATGTTTGCGAACCTAAATCAATTGCTTCAGGATTTTCATTTTTTATTATATTTCTACACTCAAGAACGTTTATAGCGGCTATAGGATTAAATGTCATATATTTTATTTTGTAATATTTTTAATTATATTTATGTTTATAATTAAGTTGATATAGTAAAGTAAACAGAAATGGAAAATTACTCAGATTATTATTATAAAGTTATTGAAAAGTATAAAATTTTTCATAAAAATGGCATTAAAAACCTGCCTGGAGAAAGTACGTTTCTTGGATATTCTCTGACCAAATGGATTGTTAAAATTAAAGAAATTATAAAAATTAATAATGCTAATTCAATAGTAGATTTTGGTTGTGGAAAAGCCTTTTTATATAGTAATAAATTTAAAATTGGAGATAACGAATTCAAAAATTTATCAGATTTTTGGGGTATCGAAAATATCTTCTTGTATGATCCTGGAGTAGAAAAATTTTCAACTTATCCAAATAAAAGATTTGATGGTATAATTTGCACAGACGTTATAGAGCATATTCCTGAAAAGGATGTTATGAATTTTATTGATGAACTATTTAAATTGTCAAACAAGTTTATTTTTTTTGTAATTGCAACAATTCCAGCTTCAAAATATTTTGATGATGGAAAAAATATACACCTATGCTTGAAAACTCAGAGTGACTGGAATGAAATATTTTTAGATTTAAAGAAAAAGTATCCTAATATAAATCAATATGTTTACTTTAACGATTAATATAAACACAGATTATTTAAATTTTGAAATTAAAACTTTGTTATTATAAAATAAATATTGATGTATTGTTAGTATAACAATTATATTCTATGTTACAAGCAACACTAATAACTAATTTTGCCAATACTAGTAATGAAATATTTAATGTAGAAAAATCTAATGATCCAGATGGATATAGATACAAATATTTATGCCTAAAACGTGAACTCTCTAATAATAATATAAATATAGCTACACCAGATATTAATAAAATTAGTAAAAGCGAAATAAATATATATGTGGATATTCCAAAAAAACTTAAGATTAACAGCAGAGCAGTCTCAGCTTTAATTATAGCTGAGAACCCTACTATACATAAAAAAAACTGGATTGAATCATATCATGATTTATTTGATATAATATTTACATGGAATGATAATTATGTTGATAATAAAAAATATTTTAAATTTCAACTTACATATAAATTTCCTCAGAAAACATTAAAAACCCCTTTTAATAAAAAAAAATTTTTGACTTTAATAAGTGAGAATAAAAAAATTAATGATGAGAATGAATTATATTCTGAAAGATACAATGCTATTAAATGGTTGGAAAAAATTATTCCCGATGAATTTGACTTATATGGAAGAAATTGGAATAAATTAATAAGTTCTAATAAATTATTAAATTTTTTATATTCAAAACTACTTCATCCAATATCTTTTTTTAACATTAAGTCAAAATCTTACAAGGGTGATATTTTTGATAAAATTCAAACTTTATCTATGTATAAATTTAGTATTTGTTATGAAAATGCTATTAATTACAATGGTTATATTACTGAAAAAATTTTTCATTGTTTTTTTGCAAATGTAGTTCCGATATATTTAGGCGCAGATAATATTGATAAATACATTCCAAGTAACTGTTATATTGATAAAAATAAGTATAAAAATTATACAGAATTAGTTGCATATTTAAAATCAATTAATGAAAAAAAGTACGAAAATTACTTAGAAAATATTAAAAATTTTTTAAACTCAAAAGAAGCAGAACAGTTTAAATCAGAAATATATTCAAAATTTATAGTAAAAAAAATTTTAGATTTAAAGAAAAACTGAAAGTAAGAATTCAAAAATATTTTAAATTATTTTTTAAATAATAAAGTAGTTTTTTAGTAAATATTATACATAAAGACTAAAACAAAAATTTAAAACTTATTAAATATAAAGTGGAACTTCTGGAGGTTCTTGTAGTGGTCAAAATGATTAGAAAGCTTGATTTCAATCTTGGCAAAATTTCTAGAAATGAGTTTTGATAAATACTAATTAAAATATTTCTGTAAATTTTTGTTTTAAATCACATGTAAATGATTATGCTAAATTTTAAATTTAAAAAATATAAAGCATTTATATAAACTAATGGTTTTTGTTTACTAAGTTTAAAGGAATAAATGATTTCAAAAAAAAATTTAAAAAATATTAAAAAAATTAAAAGACCAATTGTTTTTTTACCAATGGCTGTAGATTTTTTACATCATGGGCACATTAGAATAATCAAGAAAGCAAGTAGATATGGTTCTATAATTGTTGGATTAATGACAGATAGTGGATTAAAATCTTATAAAGGAGATCCAGTTTTAAATTTTAGACAAAGAAAGGAAATAATCTCACAAATAAAAAATGTAGATTATATTATTCCTTTGAATGGTTTAATATATTGTAAAATTGCTGAAAAATTAAAAGTTGATTTTTTCGTTCATGGAAGTGATTGGAAAAAAGGACCTCAAAAAAAAGAAAGGCAAAAATTAATCAATTTAATCAAAAAATGGAGAGGAAAAGTTATAGATATTCCTTATACTAAGAGCATTTCATCATCTAAAATTAAAAAATTAAATTTTTTAGAAAAAAAAATTTAAAAAAACAATTAGCTGGTGGTAGCAATAGTTTTTAATAGAATTTTAGAAAATTAACATACATTTGAGAAGGTTTGTATATTTTATTTAAGTGAGTAGACGTTTCAAACCTCAGATGTATAAAGGAAAATAAAACATACTTTGGTGAAATTAACACTTTTTGCTGAAGAACTAGATAGGTTTTATTAGATTTTAACTTCTATTAATTGTAATCAGCTAAGGGATTCTAACCCTCCACTTCGACATTGGCAAGGACAAGATTAGATTATTGTTTTTGATGGAATTATTAATTTAGTAAAAATTTTTATTTTAAATAAAAAAAAATTAGTTAATTCTAAATTAATAATAAATATAAACATAACAAATATTTCATATGATGTATGAAAAAAAAATATTTTTATTGGTTAGATATATATAATGTTTATCGCTATGAATAGATTTAAGATTGTTATTGGTAAAGAAAATGATTTTGAAAAGGTTTGGGAAAATAGAGAAGCACACTTAGATAAAGTTCCAGGGTTTAAAAACTTTAACTTGATTAAAGGTAAAACTACAGATGAATATACCCTGTATGCCTCTCATAGCATATGGAATTCTGAAGAAGATTTCGTTAACTGGACAAAATCAGAAAAATTTCGTCTCTCCCATAAAAATGCAGGTAGTAATAAACATCTTTATTTAGGTCATCCAGAATTTGAAGGGTTTACAAAAATATTATAAAATTTTAATGAAAAAAATTTTTATTGCTTTCGGTCATCACAATTATAAAGACTCTTTTAATTCAGCAATTAGAGATACGTTTATAGATGAAGCAAAGAGACTTGGTCATGAAATTGACTTGGTTAATCTCTTTGAGGAAAAGGAGCGGCTTCCATTTTATAATCAAAATATTAACCCTCCTCCAAAACTTGTTCTTGAATACAGAAAAAGATTAGAAAGATGTTCTGTTATGATGTTAATTGGAAGTTGTCATAATTTGAGGCTTAATGCAATTCTAGAAAATTGGGTAGATTGGGTACTTCATCCAAAATGGTTTTTTTCTTATAAATCTCTAATACCAGGTAATAAATATTTTAAGAACTATGGTTACCCTGTTCCAGGAGCAATGAGGGGTAAACTTGGAATTATTTCGATTACTTATGGGGGCCCAATGATTAGTTACCAAAATTTTTCAATTTTTGATAACATACCATTTAGAAGAATTAAGAAAGTAGTATTTAAATTAGGTGGTTTAAAAACAAAATATATTCGATTTTATTCAGTTTTGCCTAATATGGATAAAAAAATATTTGATAAGCATATGTTAAAAGTCAGGAAATTAGTTAGAAGTCTGTAAAAGACTATTTTTTTCTGTCACACTGATGTCATAACAAGAATTTAAAATTAGAAAGCTTTAAAAAAGCTTAACAGAAAAAAGAGAGAGTTTGTAAGGTTTATTGGAGCGGGCGAAGGGATTCGAACCCTCGACTTCAACCTTGGCAAGGTTGCCCGTTACCATGGAGAAGCGCCTTTTCTTAGTTTTTAAATAGCATAATTAAATATTTTGTAAACTAAGTGTCCCGCTACTGTCCCGCAAAGAGAGATGGCTGAGCGGTTGAAAGCACCGGTCTTGAAAACCGGCAATGGGGCAACTCACAAATTACTTAAGTCTACCAGTCGTAAGACGTGCAATTAAAGCCACTACCAGTACCATAACAATTAGTTTGCCTTTGGTTTGATCCCGGTCCAATATTACCAGTCATCATATTTAACCCCAAACCCATAATTGCACCCCAAGCTTTATTACTTTGTTGTTTTTTTATAATTGCATTGTTGTTTTTGGTTGCAGCTGCTTGATCTTCCATTGCTTTAACTTTTCTTTGTTCCAGTTTAAGTTGCTCTTCGAGTTTAGTTATGTCACTTTGAGAATTTATAAAAACATCTTGTGGTTTATTCATTATTATTGTTTTTGTAACCGATCCTTCTTTTATTCCAGCAAGAAGTGCTTTTCTTAACTCATCATATTCGGATTTTTCAATTAATTCTTCGTCAAATAGTTCTTTATAATATTTTAACTCTTCTTTTATTTTATCTTTACTTAAAACTTGAGTTACTATTTGTGAGCTTGGATTCAAATTAGTATCAGTTTTGATTGTTTTTTTATTTTGGTTTACTTCAGTAATATAAGTTGTTTCCTCATTTTCGTTTTCAGTTTTATTTGAAGCTTTAAGTGTAATGAATTTATTATTTTGAATGTTAAGCATTTCAGCTACACGCAAAGAAACAAAATTATTTATATAAAGGCCATTGTTGTTGAAACATTTCTCTCTACCATTTTTTGTTGATTTGTTTGAGCAAACTACATAATCATTTTTTTGTTTTAAGGTTATTAAATAATCACACTTCATTTTGATATTATCAAAATTCAAACCCCGTAACGTTTCATTATCGGTCCAATTGCTTGTAAATGAATCCTTATATTTTTTTAATTGATTTGCTTTTATTTGTACTGGACTTCTTTTTCTAAAATTTAAAGGAGCACTTATACAATATGCCTCACTAATATTAGCAATTTTTTCTCCAGTTGACTGACCACAAGAAGGTGATACTCGATACTTTTCTCCATCATTAATTGAACAAAGTTTTGAGTCATTAGCATTAAGGCTAAGTGACAATATTATAATCACAAAACCAAGTAAAAATTTCATTTTATAATTGTAACATTAATCAATTTAAAATTAAGTAAATTTAACTTTAAGTGTCCCGCTAGTGTCCCTTGTTTTTATATACTTTACAGTTTTTGGGAGTTTTGTTGGAGCGGGCGAAGGGATTCGAACCCTCGACTTCAACCTTGGCAAGGTTGCGCTCTACCCCTGAGCTACGCCCGCTTAAATTACACAATTATCACTTTGAATCTATAAGTCAATATTTGAGAAAATTATTTATTTAAATCTTCTTCTGTAAATAAGATCAACAAGTAACATATGAGGAAGTGTTAATGCAGCTAGTCCAATAAAAATCACTTTTAATATCGACTCATACAATGATAAATTTTGAAATAAATAGTAAACAATTCCTAAACCTCCAATCCAAGAAATTACTGTAAAAATTATTGTGGAGTAAATAACGAAGTATTTGTTTTTTAAATTTAAGTAAATATTTTTAATAAGATGTTTCAAATGTTTGTAAGTGTGAAAAAAACAGAAATATATTGCAAAGCTTAGTAATGGATCAAAAAAATAAAAAATTAATAATAGAAATAGAATCTCAATAATTCCTTTTCGTAATTTCTTTTCGAAAAAGGAGAGATAAATAAAATATATTATAGATAATAATGTTAGAAAATATGGGATAAAAAAATATTTTTGGATTGAATAAATATTATTATTTGTCAAATATTCAAATATCAAAAAAGATTGATCTTCGTTGAAAAATATTATTCCGAAAATAATAGTCATTCCATAAGTAAAGCTTATTGTATACTTATATTTGTTTATTTTAAAATTTGTCCAATCACATAATCCAAAATGGACAATAGTCATTATAATAAAAATTGTTAGCGCAATAATAGGAAAATATAACCAAAATAAAATGACTAGAAAAAATAAAAATAGGTAGTAAAATATAAATTTTAGAAATTGAATTCTGTTTCTAAAACCTACTAAGGAAGCAACTGCACCATCAAATGAGCCATGTGGAAGACCAATGAAAAAAATTAGTAAAAAAGAAATAATATTTAAAATTGTAAGGTCGGCTAACATATTATTTAAATAATTCTTTTATAAAAGGAAGCTTGGGCATACTGTTTATAATTTTTAACTTAGTTAGTAAATTTGATTCACCCATCATAAAACTTTGGAATTCATTTCCATTTAGATTAGATGCGAGCTTTATAAATGACCTTCCATCTTCTCTGTTATTTTTTAAAAAATTAATAAAAACTTTATCCATTTTTCTTTCTAAAAAATTATGGATATTTACATAGTTTTTCTTTGAACTTTTTAACAATTGGATTTGTTTTATAAGAAATGAAAAGGCATATCCAGTAGAAGGCTTGCAGGCACCTCCTCTAATACCAATATTGAAGATATTAGAATTAACTGATCTTTTCTCCTCTGCAAAAAACATTGGGATTACTCCTTTTTCTGAACTCTGTTCTTTAAATGTATTAATATTATTTCTCTTCAAATAATCATTTATTTTTTGTCTATACCAAGAGCTCTGAAAAACTTCTTTTGAAAAGACCGTCGATTCAACAAGCGCTTTATTATGACTAAATGGCAGGATGTACATAAAGTGTAAAACATTTTTTTCTTCTGTAAAGTGCATTAAGGTTAATTTATTTTCATTAAAAGTATTATCTGCTACCGTAATATTAATTCCAAAAAAATGTTGTAACAATTCACCTTTTTTTTCTTTTGTTGATCGTGAATCATATATGTTTTGAGCGTAATATATTTTGTTATCAGCAGTAATTATTTTAAAATAATTTTGTTCAGGAAAATATTGAACAACTTGTTTATTTACTATTTCTAAGTTATTTTTTGTTTCTAAACAGAAATTTTTCCAAGTTTTAAAACTTATGACACAATAAGGTTTGTCTAAACTTGTATGTGTTATATCAAGATTTTTGTTTCCAATAGTCCACTTATGCCATTTTTTTTCAATAATATTTTCAAAAGGCCTCATCCAATCTGTTAACCAAAAACCAAAAAAATTATCTCTTTTATTTATGTTTTCACTTTCAAATGCAATAATTTCATTAAAGCCATTTCCGTAAAGAATTTTATTTACTGCTAAACCACTAGGGCCTAAACCGATTATAGCAGCTTTATAAATTTTCATTTGGAAGAATATCTCTTATTGTTTCATATTTATAATTCATCAAAGGGATAAAGATAAAAAGGAAAAGTGATTTAATTGTAATAAAAGATTTTTCTAATGAGTTTAAATATATTCTTTCTCTCAAATATTTTTTTTTATTAGATTTTATTTTTATACCAATACCTCTATAAACATTAGCCGCAATGAATATTCCTAGTCTAGTAGAGAGGGGTATATATTTCAAACCAGCAAAACCATTTTCATAAAACTTTTCTGATAAAGTTATTACTTTATGAATTGCATTTGATATTTTTTCATCATTTTCTGAAGTAAATTTATTTAGATTGTTTAAGTCTTTTAAAGAAATATTAGGTATCCAACTAGCTGGTAAATATATTCTTTTAATTTTTGAATCTTCATAAACATCGCGTGCTATATTTGTTAATTGCATACCAATTCCTAAATCAATTGCAGATTTTGATGCTTCTTTATGTTTTACTCCTATAATTTTAGACATCATTAAACCAACAGTCCCAGCAACATGGTAAGAGTATTTTATAAGCTCCTCCTTATTTTGAATTCTAATATTCTTCTGATCCAAAATTAATCCGTCAATTAAATCGATAAGAATAGCATTATTAATGTTATTTTTTTTTAAAAAAACATTTACCTTATTGTTTTTATTATTTTTAATTTCCTCAATTGAGTTTTTAAGATAGTTAGATTGGTCTTGGCTATGCTTATCAGCAATATCATCAAAATATCTACAAATCGAATATAGAATACCAGCATTTTTTTTCGAACTGTTTGGTAAAAAAAAACTTGCCCAATAAAAACTTTTACCTTCTCTTTTAAGGTCGGTTGACGAATTTAGTTCTAAATCAATCATTGTTATTTTAATTCAGATTTGATGATATTTTCAACAACTTTAGCTGAGGAAAGAACACCTGGTATTCCAGCCCCTGGATGAGAACCTGCTGCAGAAAAATATAAATTTTTAATTTTTTTGTCTTTGTTGTGATATCTAAACCAAGCTGACTGTGTAAAAATTGGGGCTATAGAAAATCCTGCTCCGTGCATAGAATTATAATCGTTTTTAAAATCTTTAGGGTTCATCCAAAAAACATCTGTAATACTCTTTTCTAAATCTGGCATAATTGTTTGTGATAATTCTTTAACTATCTTATTTTTAAGGTTTTCTGATTCAATATCCCAATCAATTTTGCCTTGTAAATTGGGTACTGGGCATAGAACATAAAAACTATCACATCCTTCCGGAGCAAACGACTTATCAGTTGCGGTAGGTCTATGAATATATAAAGAAAAATCTTCAGATAATATTTTATTTTTAAATATATCATGAAGTAAAGATTTAAATCTTTCAGTCATCCAAATAGTATGATGAGCAACTTTATGGTATTGTTTTTTCGTACCAAAGAAAAGAACAAAGAGCCCCATTGAATACAATAAGTTTTTTTCTTTTAATACAGGTCTTGTTAAATTTTGTTTTTTTAAAAGTTTGGAGTAAACCATGGGTGGATCAGCATTACAAACAACCAGATCTATATTGGAAATCTCTTCATTGTTTGTTAATATTTTTGTTATCCTATTATTTTCAACAATAAATTCTTTTGCCTCTGTATTTGTTTTTATTTTAATACCACAATCAATCATTAATTGTTTTAGTTCAGATACGATTTTACCAGTTCCACCCATACAAAAAAATACACCCCATTTTCTCTCTAAATAATGAATCAAAGCGTAAATAGATGTTGTTGTGTGAGGATCACCTCCAACTAAAAGTGGGTGAATTGAAAATGCTTTTCTAAGATATGGATTTTTTAGATAACTATTTACAAGTTGAGATACTGTGAGATAACTTTTTAAAATAATTAAATTAGGAATAACGCCTAACATTTTAAAAAAAGAAATAAATGGTTTGTCAGCTAATTGTGTGAACCCTACATCAAAAATTTTTTTTGATTGATTTAAAAGTTTAGAATATCCTTTGATGTCTCTATTATCATATTTGCTTATTTCGTTATTAGTCTTTTCGATAGTAGAACAATAATCAAAAGTTTTACCATCATGAAAATAATATCTATACCAGGGCTCAAGAGGAACAAAACTCAAATAATCTTCTCTTTTTTTTCCAAATAGACTAAATAATTCATCAAAAAGAAATGGTGCTGTTATAACTGTTGGTCCAGCATCATGTTTAAAACCATTCACTTCAAAAACTCTTGCTCTTCCTCCAAGCTGGTCTAGTTTTTCAATAATTGTTGTATCATAGCCTAATTTTTTTAGTCTTAGACTAATCGCAATACCTCCAAAACCACTTCCTATAACTACTGCTTTTTTTCCCATTGTTAATTTTGTAATTGTATTTAAATACCTTATTTCTTAATAAATATAATATTATTTATGCTTACAAAGACAGATTTATTTGAATTACTTAGTATAAAAAATATAGATTTTCAAATACATGATCATGATCCTTTATTTACAGTTGAAGATTCTGAAAATTTAAGAGGTGAGATTAAAGGGGCACATACAAAAAATTTATTTTTAAAAAATAAAAAAAATAATTTTTTTCTTTTTAGTTGTGAAGAAAATGCAAAGGTTGATTTAAAGCTATTTTCTAAATCAATCGATGCTAAGAATTTATCATTTGCAAATGCTGAATATTTAGAGCAGTTTTTAGGTATAAAGCCAGGATCAGTCTCCCCATTTGCCCTTCTTAACGACAAGCATAATGTTGTTGAATTTTACTTAGATGAAAAACTTTTTAACAGTGAATTAATTAACTTCCACCCCCTAATTAACACAACAACTATAAGTATAAAGACTTCAGAGTTTATTAACTTCCTCCTTGAAAATAATAAAAAAATTCATATTTTTTCTTTGGATAGTTATAGTATAGTCAAATCTTTATGAGTGAAAATACAAATATAATCGATGTTACTGAAGCAGAGTTTAATGATCAGGTTATTGAGGCAAGTGAGAGAAAATTAATTGTTGTTGATTTTTGGGCTCCTTGGTGTGGTCCTTGTAAACAATTAACACCAATTTTAGAAAAAATAATATCAAAATCAGGGGATAAAATCACTTTAGTAAAAATAAATATTGATGAAAATCAACAAATTGCTGCGCAATTAAGAATTCAATCAATTCCTACTGTCTACGCTTTCAAAGATAAACAAATTGTTAATGCATTTCAGGGCGTTATTCCTGAAGGCCAAATAATTGAATTTATTGAAAAGTGTTTAGGGTCTAAAATTAATGAAGACTTCACTGAATTTTATAATGAAATAGAAAGTGCTATGGCTGAAAATAAGTTTGAAGAAACTAAAGACACTCTTCTAGAATTTATTTCTAAAAACTCAGACGAGATCAAAGGTATTTGTTTTTATTTAGAGTGTTTGATTGAACTTAAACAATTTGAAGAAGTTGAGATGTTCATTAGTTCGTTAGAAAAAGATGTACAAAATAAGGATGAGGTTAAACAGGTTTTAAAAAAAATGGAAATTGTGAAAAATAATTCATCCGGACCAAATATAAATGAGTTGCTTGGCAAACTTGAGAGTGAGCCAAATAATATTGATTTAGTTTTAGAAATATCGGATAAATATTTTTCAATGAAACAATATGAAAATGGAATGGATTTGCTTCTAAAAAATTATCCAAAAAATAAGGATAGTATAAAAAATAAGATGGTAGAATTTTTTGCTGTACTTGGAAATACTGATCAAATTACTATTCAATATAGGAAAAAACTTTCACAATTAATGTTTTCATAACATGGAAATCCCTATTTTTCCTTTAAACGGTGCCGTCCTTTTTCCAGGAACAAGCTTGCCTCTGAATATATTTGAAAAAAGATATATTGAGATGGTTGACTACGCTCTTTCAAAGGAAAGGTACATAGGCATGATACAATCTGATGAAAAAAATAAACTCTATAATATTGGTTGTATTGGAAAAATTCATAGTTTTAGTGAAACAACAGATGGGCGATATTTAATTAGTCTACAGGGTACTAATTGTTTTAAAGTTAAGAAAGAGTTAGAAAAAAAATATAAGTTTAGGTTGGTTGAGGCTGAAATGTTGGATTTTGAGGAAAATAAAAACATTATAAATGAAAAACAAAAAAATAATCTTTTAGATAAGTATAGCCAATATATTAAAGTCAAAAAAATTAACTTAAACTTGGAAGAAATTCAAAATATTGATTTTAATCAAATTATAAAGTTTATAGCAATGATATCCCCTTTTAGTGATATTGAAAAACAGGTTCTTTTGGAAACAAAAAATTTAAGTGATTTTTATAAAAAACTTCATTCGATTTTGGAACTTGAGATAGTTGAAGATAATAATAGTAAAACTATTAATTAATACCCATAGCAAAATCACTTATCTGATTTTTTAATTTTTTACTTCTCTCTATTAAATTAATAGCTGAAAATCTTGCATAATTAAAAAATGTATTGTCTAATTTAAAGACACTATCAACTTTATCGGTAATTTGATACAACCTATAGGCTTTGAAAAAATTATCTTTCTGAAATTCTTTACAAAATATTTCATCTCCCAATTCCAAACCTAAAGAGTTATATTTTTTTACTAGATTATATACACTTTCTACATCTTGCATGCCTAAATTCCACCCTTGTCCTGCAATTGGGTGAAATGAGTGAGCTGAGTCACCTAAATAAATTATTCTATTCTCAAAAAATTTAGAGTTTAAATGAGCTTTTAAAGGAAAGGTTTGTTTAGTGATTATTTTTTTTATCTCACCTACACTTCCCTGTGTCTTTTCGTTTAGAATAGAAATAAGATTATTATCATCTAAAGAAAGTAAAGAGTTAATAAATTTATTAGTGTTTGTCCAAACCATGGAACTTTGAAACTGATTTTTGTTTTTTTGCATTGGTAAAATTGCAAGAGGTCCATTTTTAAAGAAGAACTCGTAAGCAGTGTTATTGTGATTCTTTGAGTGATAAAAATTTATAACAATTGCCTTTTTTTTATAATCTTTTCTATAAACTGGTGTTTTAAAAATTTTTCTTATAGAGCTGTTTTTCCCATCACATG
The DNA here is from genome assembly GCA_902625365.1 of uncultured Alphaproteobacteria bacterium. Classification (GTDB taxonomy): domain Bacteria; phylum Pseudomonadota; class Alphaproteobacteria; order HIMB59; genus CACPNW01. The sequence continues at coordinate 138,713 of CACOAX010000001.1, read as the reverse complement.
CAATTAGGATATTTGTATTAACATAGAGGTTATTTTGCTTGGTTATGATCCTATCGCCTTGATAAAAAATATCTTTAATAGAAACATTATTAAAAATTTCTACATTTTCTTGTTTTTGTAATTTTTTATACAAGCAATCAAGTATAAACTCGTTTTTAACTATATAACCAAGATTGGATTTTCTTCTTTGGTTGTCAAAATAAATTTTGTTTGATTGATTTCTGTCAATTATCTGAATATTCTTTATTGGTTCTGCATAATTACCAATTTCATTCCAAATATTTAATTCTTCAAGAAATTTTTTCGTACCCTCTGAAATTGCTGTAGTTCTTTTGTCTAAAATATTTTTATGATTAAATTTGGTATTTTGCTCTAAAACTACTACTTTATTACCAAGTTTAGAAAGTGAATATGCTGTAATAGCCCCTATGAGACCTCCCCCTATTATATTGATGTTAGATTGAATTTCTTTCATAATTTTCTTCGAATTACCATAATCTAAATGTATTACAATCTAACTATATGTTCAAGTATGGTTCATTTAGAAATTTTGTAATTAAGTTTTTTGTAGGAATAGTTTTATTTTTATTCGGCCTAATTTATATTACTAGTCTTTATTCATTTTCTCCAAATGATCCTGGGTTTAATCAATATAGGTACAACGTAAATAACATTGAGGTAGGCAATCTTTTGGGATTTTTTGGGGCACATCTCTCAAGTTATTCATTGATTTTTATTGGCACACTAAGCTATTTATTGGCATTTTTTATTACAACAGAGGGTGGAAAGTTATTTTTAGGTATAGCTAATCGATTTGTAGTTTTAAAATTTTTATCAAATCTGACAGGTATAATTATTATAAATGTTTCTCTAAGATCGGTTGATATTACATATTTAAACACAGGTCTAATTTCTCAATTCCTGGTCGACTTATTTACAAGTATTAATTTAAATCTGGCAGAAAATATTGTCATTTATTTTACTATTAATATTTTACTTTTAATATTTGGTATAGTTTTAGTATTATTATCTTTTAAAATAAATTTATCCTGGATAAATAAAATTACTTCTTTTTTAAAGTTTTTAAAATACTTAAAATTTTTGTTTTCGATATTTAAGTTGCTGAAATATGTGCAGTTTAAAAAAAGTTCAGCTAAGAAAACTTTAAGGAGTGAGCCTACGATAAGAAAAAGAAATTATGTTAATTTAAACATAGAAAAAAACGTAAAATCAAAACCTGAGAAACAGCTTGAGATAGAAAGTTTCAGTTTTAATCTCCCATCAACAGATCTTCTTTCAAAATCAAATTTAAGAAATAATAAAAACAAAGAGTTGGATAAAATAAATGAGAGTGCAGCAATAAAATTAGAGAAGACACTTTCTGAATATGGTGTTGATGGTAAAATTATTGGTTTTAGCAGTGGTCCAATTGTAACATTATTTGAATTTGTACCAAATGCTGGTATCAAATCTAGTAAAGTAATAGGTTTGTCAGATGATATTGCTAGGGCAATGTCATCTATTTCTGCAAGAATTTCAACGCAACCAGGAAAAACGAGCTTGGGAATTGAGATTCCAAATATGAAAAGAGATAGTGTTTTGTTTGGTGATTTAATCGAGGAAGAAGAGTTTAAAATACAAAGTGAGTCTCTTACGTTAGCTCTTGGTAAAGATATATCAGGTAAAAGTATCTTTGCAAATTTAGAACGTATGCCTCATTTACTAATCGCTGGAACAACAGGTTCAGGAAAATCAGTAGGTATTAATACAATGATATTGAGTATACTTTACAAATTTCAACCTAATGAATGTAAGTTAATTTTGATAGATCCTAAAATGTTAGAGTTAAGTATTTATGAAGATATACCTCATTTGTTAACACCTGTTGTTACAGATCCAAAGAAAGCAGTTTTTGCTCTTAAGTGGGTTGTTAGAGAAATGGAAAATAGGTATAAACTAATGAGTTCTTTGAACGTAAAAAATATAGACTCCTATAATGGAAAAGTTCTTAGAACTATTTCGTCTGGTAGAAAACTCTATAGAGAAGTTCAAACTGGAATAGATGATGACTCACGAATGCCAATAATTGAGAAGCAAGAAATACAACTTGAAAAAATGCCATATATTGTTGTTGTAATTGATGAAATGGCAGATTTAATGATGGTAGCTGGGAAAGAAGTTGAATCATTGATTCAAAGATTAGCACAAATGGCAAGAGCTTCAGGGATTCATTTAATAACGGCAACTCAAAGACCTAGTGTTGATGTTATAACTGGTACTATAAAAGCAAATTTTCCAAGTCGTATTAGTTACAAAGTATCAAGCAAATTTGATAGTAGAACAATCTTAAATGAAATGGGTGCAGAACAATTACTGGGAAGTGGTGATATGTTATTCTTAGAAAATGGTGGTGTAATAAAAAGACTTCATGGAGGCTTTGTTTCAGAAACTGAAGTTGATAGAGTCGTTACTCATATAAAGAAACAGGCTGTATTTGATTATAAAAATGAAATCTCATTATCTGAAGAAGATTTGAGTTCTGTAATCAAAGAAGATTTAGTTTCAAGCAATAATGATGAGTTATACAGTAAGGCGGTAGAAATAGTAATCAAACAACAAAAGGTTTCTACTAGTTATGTTCAAAGATACCTTCAGATAGGCTACAATAGAGCAGCTAGAATTATAGAAAAAATGGAAGAAGATGGCATCATAAGTGAAGCAAACAATGCGGGTAAGAGACATGTTCTCAAAAAATGAAAAATACTTGAGTTGTTTTTATGTTATTATTTTTTTAATTTTTTCATACAAAGTTGATGGAAATACGGATTTAAAATATAAGATTTTAAATCATTTAAACTTGATAGAGAATTTTTCTGCATCGTTTATTCAAAATGATAGTGAAAATTTAAGTGAAGGCAGAATTTATATTGGAAGAGAAAGAGTAAGAGCTGAATATTTATATCCATCTAAAATTTTAATAGTTTTAGATGAAGATAAAGCTATGTATTATAATTATGAACTAGAAGAGGATGAGTTTTTTGATCCAAAAAACACGAACGCGTGGTTTTTTTATGATATCTTTAGAAATCCATTTTTTTTTGAAGATGGAAAAATTATAGTAAAAAAAGATGAAGTAATACTTGAAAAAAGTGGAATTAATATCCATGATGAAGGGGAGTATATAATTAAAGTTTATTTTGAAAATACACCACTAATACTAAGGAAAATTGAGGTGTTTATTGATGACGAATTTCTTCAAATATCAATTTTCAATCATAATTATAACGAAGATTTTGATAAAAAATTTTTTAAATTAATAAACCCTAAACTTTTAAACTAACTTTTAATAAGAAGTTTATCACTTTTTGATTGTATCTTTACGGACGCATTGATTTGATTCAATTTTTTTCTTATTCTAGTAAGATGACTATCAAGAGAGTTTGTTTGAATTGTATTTTTAATTTTTAAAATATTTTCTTTAATATACTTTTTGGTACTTTCTTTCTCAATAATTAAATGAGTTAAAATATCTGATTCTAATTTTGTTAGATAACAGTAAGAATTGTTACTTTTATTTGTTAATTTTTCATTAACAATGCTAATATCGTGAAATTGAATTTTAAGATTTTCTAGAAAGTTTTCTATTTTTGCTTTTATATAATTAATTGTTGCTGGAGTTTTTATAAATAAGTTTTTTCCTTTAAAATTTGTATTTTTAAAAGTAGACAATATTAGAAAATTATCATTCAGATCTTTAAAATTAATCAATTCAGTGATTTTGAGCTCATTTATTAAAATAATATTAGCACTAGTATAGTCTAATACTTTTTCGATTTCATTATAGTTCATAAAAAATAATTCATAATCAGCTAGTAAATCATTAAAAAAAAATTTAATTTTTTTATCTGAAAATATATTTATTTTATTAATCAATTTCTTTCACCAAACAGAATTGTTCCAAGCCTTATATATGCAGGTTTAAAAGGGAGTGCTTCCTTGTAGTCTCCACTCATACCTATGCTAAGCTCAGAAATACTATTTTGACTTGCCAAATTTTTAAGTTCAATAAAATGTTTTTTTGGATCATCTTCAATCGGAGGAATACACATTAGGCCTTTAATAGGAAGTTTAATTTCATTTTTTAAAAAAAATAAGAAATCTTTTGTATCTTCGGGATAAACTCCGCTTTTTGTTTTTTCTTTTCCAGTATTTATTTGCACAAAAAATTTTTTATCTTTGAGTAAGTCCTGGTGTTTAGAAAATTCTTTTGCAATTTTTTCCCTATCTATAGTGTGGAACACATCAAATAATGACAGAGCCATTTTAACCTTATTTGTTTGTAAAGGGCCGGTAAGGTGAAGTTCTATTTTTGGATTATTTTGCTTAATTTTCAAAAATTTAGTTTGCGCCTCTTGGACTCTATTTTCTCCAAAAATATATACACCTTGCCTAATAGCCTCTAGGACGCTTTCTACCGAGTGATTTTTTGAAATAGCAATAATTTTACCAGAATTACTGTGTTTTTTTAAAATTTTGTTGATTTCATTGAATTTATCTACGTTAAACATAATATTATATGTTGTAAAAAAACAACATAATTAAAAAAAATATAATAATTTATTATGCTTTTTTTGAAATTTATTCAATTTTTAAATAATAAACTCACCTAATACAAGTTTGTTTCTTGTATTTAATGAATATTCATTAACTCAAAAGGAGTAATTATGAAAAAAGAACTATTAATGGGAACTGCTCTAGTTTCTACGCTAGGTGCCGCTTCAGTTGCTGAAGCTGTAACTGCTACTATGAGTGGTAACCACCAAACTGGTCTTGAGTTTGATTCACCAACTGGTGGAACTGACGTAAACAACCAAGTTAACGACAACAACTTTAGTGTTTCATTATCTGAAACTACTGATGGTGGAATGACTATCTCAAGTAGCTTTTCAATTGTAAATGAAGCAGCTGCAAGCTCAAGTGTTGGATCTTCTGACATGGATGCTGGTTTTTCTTTAGCATTCACTGATGGCTCAAAGCTTGATGTACTAAATGCTGGTAACGCATCTGGTTCACATGCTGTATCTGTTCCAGGTTCAGCTGGTGCAGAAACTGTTGCTACTGCAACTACTAACGCAGCTCCAACTGGATTAGACTTTATGACTGGCTCAACTATACAAGGTATTGAGTATCATACTGCGTCTGATTTCTTAGCTGATGGACTAAAAATGTCTTTCTCAGCTTCAACAGACAGTGGTTCTGCTGCTACTGCAACTTACAGAATTGACGGTCACGTTGCAATCGGTGCTACTTATGTAACTGATCTTGGTGACAGTGCTGTAACAGTTGGTGGTGGTTGGTCTGAAGTTGATGGTGCAAAAACTGGTACTGCTGCGAATAATGACACAGGTGGTTTCCACATAGGTTTAAGTGCTGTAACTGGTGACTTAACAGTTGCTGTTGGTTTTGCTGATGGTAACGTAGTGGGTTCAGGCGCGTCATCTGCTAACGAGTATGCTGCTGATGTTGTAAAAGCTGGTATTAAATATGTATCTGGCGATCTAACATTTAATGTTGGTGTTGCTAGTGGTGATGCAAAAGATAGCACTATTGGTTCTATCACTGGATCTGATGATTCTAAAGATGTAACTTCTGCAAGTGTATCATACGCTGTGGCTTCTGGTGTAACTGCAATTCTTGGTTATACTTCTGTAGAAGCAAGTGACGAAGGTTCTTCTTCAACTGATGGATCTGCATGGTACATCGGTGCTAACATGGCATTTTAATTAAAGATTTTTTATCTTTTAAAACGGCACTTTAACGAGTGCCGTTTTTTTTATGTTTTACATTTAGGCCTCAATGCAATAATTATAGTTGATGATTTTGATAAGATTAACCATAGTGTTTATTCTATTATTTGTTTTTGCTTGTAACAGTAATAAGAGTGAAGAAGAAATGGATGATCTTTGGTCTCAAGCTCAAACCAGACAGTCAATTATTGATAGATCAGGCACAAAATTTAATTCTGCAATAGATATGGATCTTGCCATGAGAGATGCTGAAACCAGGCTTCAAACTGGTGGTGGGTTGCTTAAAGGTGGTATTTCAATAAGTGGAATATTAAATAACGAACAGGAAAATAACACGTCGACTTCTGCAATAGCTATGTCAGTAAATCCGTTTCTTTGGAGAGCTGCACTAGAAACAATAGATTTTATGCCTCTCAACTCTGCTGATCAAATAGGAGGTACAATTATAACTGATTGGTATTCAACAGAAAACAACCAGCAAGAAAGGTGCAAGCTGAATATTTTTATAACAGGTTTAAAGCTCAAGACTGAAAATCTCAAAGTAACTTCTTTTTGTCAAGAATTTAAGAACCCTTTATGGGTAAATACGAAAACAGATGAAGATAACAACATAAAAATAGAAAATGCTATACTAAACAAAGCAAAAAAATTAAAACTTCAATCTAGTTAAAAGTGTCATCAAGATACAATCATAAAGTAGTTGAAAAAAAATGGCAGGATGCATGGTCAAGCTATAAAATTTTCCAATCTTCAAGGGATGAAAGTAAAAAAAAGTTCTATGTTTTAGAAATGTTCCCTTATCCCTCAGGAAAAATCCATATGGGGCATGTTAGAAACTATACTTTGGGAGATGTAGTAGCAAGATATAAGAGGATGAAGGGATATAATGTATTACATCCTATGGGGTGGGATGCTTTCGGTCTTCCCGCAGAAAATGCTGCTTTAACTGAAAAAAAACATCCTGAAAGTTGGACTTATCAAAATATTAATACAATGAAAGAACAGCTTTTGAAAATGGGTTTGTCTCTAGATTGGGAAAGAGAAATAGCCACTTGTCATCCTGAATATTATAAACATGAACAAAAGTTTTTTATTGATATGTTTAAGGCAGGACTGGCGTATAAAAAAGAGGCTGAGGTCAATTGGGATCCAGTAGATAAAACTGTGCTAGCAAACGAACAGGTGATTGATGGCAAAGGTTGGAGATCAGGAGCTGTTGTTGAAAAGAAAAAATTATCCCAATGGTTTTTAAAAATTAGTAAGTACTCAGAAGAACTTTTAAATGAATTAGAAAGTTTAGAAAACTGGCCAAATAAAGTTAAGGTGATGCAATCTAATTGGATAGGTAAATCAATAGGTGCGGAAATAGATTTCCAGATTGTAGAAAATAATACAAAAATAAAAATATTTACTACACGGCCAGATACAATTTATGGAGCAACTTTTTTAGCTCTTTCAAGTGAGCATGAACTAGTTACCAAAATTTCAAAAAATAACGATAATTTAAAAAAATTTATTAAACAGTGTGAAAGCTTAAATCCTGAAAAAAACAAAAAAGGTTTTAATACAGGTTTGTTTGCCAACCATCCATTCATTGAAAATAAAAAATTACCAATCTTTGTAGCTAATTTTGTTCTTAAAGAATATGGTCTGGGAGCAATTTTTGGTTGTCCTGCCCATGATCAAAGAGATTTAGATTTTGCAAGAGAGTATGGGCTTGATATTATACCAGTAGTTAAACCAAGTAACATTAATGAAGATAAATTCAAAATTGAAACAGAGGCTTACACAGAAGATGGTATAATTATTAATTCTCCTCTTATAGATGGTTTAGATGTAAATGAAGCAAAAGAAAAAATAATTAAAGAAATAGAAAATAAAAATATAGGAAGAAGTAAAATAAATTTCAAATTAAGAGACTGGGGAATTTCAAGGCAAAGGTTTTGGGGTTGTCCTATTCCTATTATTTATAGGGAAGATGGGGAGGTGTTGCCTGTTGAAAATACTCAGCTTCCTGTCAAACTTCCAGATATAGATAACTTTACTGAATCATCTAGTGCTTTAAATAATATAGAAGGGTGGAAAGAAACTAGTTGTCCCGAAACAGGAATGAAAGCTCTAAGAGAAACTGATACATTTGATACTTTTTTTGAATCCTCTTGGTATTACTTCAGATATTGTAATGCGAGGCTAGACAAACCTTTTGATAAAAAAGATATAGATTATTGGTTGCCAGTTGATCAATATATTGGTGGTATTGAACACGCTATATTACATCTTTTATACTCAAGGTTTTTTACCAAAGCCTTAAGAGATCTAAATTATTTTGATTTAGATGAGCCTTTCAAGGGTTTATTTACTCAAGGCATGGTTACACACGTTACTTATAAAAACAAAAGTGGAGAGTGGATAGAACCAAAGGATGTTGAAAGAGTTAATGGGTATTTAAAGGATAGGAATAATCAAAATGTTGAGACTGGTAAAATTGAAAAAATGAGTAAATCTAAAAAAAATGTAGTTGACCCAAATGATATAATTGCTTCTTATGGAGCAGATACTGCTAGATGGTTTATGTTGTCTGATAGTCCGCCAGAAAGAGATTTGCAATGGACAGATACAGGAATAGCTGCTTCTTATAAATTTATAAATAAATTATACGAATTTGTAGAAAAATATAAAAATTATAAATCAGATTATAGCAAAGATGAGAAGATTTTGAATGAATTAAAAACAATTGTTAATGAGGTTTCAAAATATATTGAGGCTTTTCAATTTAATAAATCAGTGGCAAAAATTTATGAATTTGTAAACATTCTTAATGGTGCTTTATTAAAAAACAAACTTTCAAAAAAAAATTTTCAATGGTCACTGGAAAAATTGTCAATTATATTACAACCATTTGTTCCTCATATAAGCGAAGAAATATGGTCTAAGATTGGAAATAAAACTTTATGTATTAACGAATTTTGGCCTCAAGAAGATATAGTGAAAAGAACAAAAATAAGAATTGCTATACAAATAAATGGAAAAACAAAAGAGGTAATAGAGGTTAATGAAAATCTCTCAAAAGAAAAAGTTTTTGAGAGTGTAAAAAATATAGATAAAATTAAAAGGAATTTATTTGGTAAAAATATTTTAAGAGAAATTTATGTGCCTGGAAAAATAGTAAATTTAGTTGTAAAATGAAAAAATCATTCACTGTTATATTATTTGTTTTTATTACAGCATGTAGCAACATCGAATTTGTCTATAAGGAAAATAAAAACCTTATAAACCCGCTATATGAAAAAACAGATTTAAATACTTCTGGGCTTGATGTAAATTTTATTAATTCATATATACCAATGTTTTTTGGTGAAAACAAAGAGGATATTTTCAAGCTTTTAATAAATATTGAAGAGAATAAAATTAAAAGATCAGTCGAAACCAATCAAGCAACATCAAAGCTTAGATATGAGTTAAGATTTATTTACACTTTAATTCTAAATAAAGAAAATTGTGTAACATTTAATAAAGAATTGTTATCTAGTTTTTCTATTATACCTAAATCTTCAGGATATAATTATGGTACAGATGCATCTTTAGAAAAAAAATATGAGTTAGCAATAACTGAAAATTTGAATAGATTTGTATCTATAATTTCTAACGTAGATATAAATTCTTGCTGATGAAAATTAGTCCTTTAGCCATACTTTTAAGTGATAAGTTTAAGCCAGATAAAAAATTTTATTTTATTAGTGGTAATGAAAAAACGCTTATGGAAAAAATGCGCTCAAAAATTATTGAGGAAATTCAAAAAGATAAAGATGTTCAAATAAAAAATATTAACACAATAAGTGGATTTGTTGATGAGGTCGGTCTTTTTGAGAAAGAAAACTTATATGTTGTCAGTGATTATAAAGGAATTACAGAAGATAATCTAAAAAAAATAAGGGTAACCCGAAATAACTTTATTTTTTTTCAAGAAAATTCACAAAAAATAAAAAAATTAAAAAACATATTTGACTTGGATAAAGATTCTTATTTGATTGATTGTTATGAATTGGACAGGGACTCAAAAATAAAAATTTTGAATTATTTTTTAAACAAAAATAAATTAGAAGTTTCACAAGAAGTCTATTGGTTTTTGATAGATAGACTCGATACTAAATATATTTTTTTCGAAAATTGTTTGATTAAGATTTTGGAGTTAGACAAGCAAGAAATTATATTAAAAAATATTAAAAAAATATTAACCGTTGATGACTCTGGTAAAGAAAAAATCTTTTTTAATTTATTAAAAAAAAACAAAGAAATTGTTGATTTGTATAAAAATAAAATAATAACCAACTCAGACGTTAATGATCTTTACTATTTTATTAAATTTCACTGCCAAATGATTATAGATAGTAAAAATGAAAATGAATATAAAAAAAAAATTCCTGTTTATTTATTTAGGGAAAAAAAATACCTGATTGATATTTATAGAAAATATAATTCGAGAAAGAAAAAATTACTTTTAAGGCTGCTTTTATCAACAGAAAGCCTTTTGAGGAGGCATAGTAGCTTATCATTGATAGCTGGTCTTCGTTTTCTTTTGAATATTAAAAAAATTACTATTTCTTAAGTCTTTTCATTAAATCGTCTAATTGGTTTAAATCAGAGTAATAAAGAGTTAGCGAGCCAGATGAGCCACTCTCATTAAATTGGATTGATGTTTTTAAACCTATTTTATCTGAAAGCTCCTTTTCAAGATCGGTTATGTTTGGATCCTTAGAAACTTTTTTTGTTTTATTTTTTTTAAATTCAGATGTTATTTTTTCTATTTGTCTTACACTAAGTTTTTTCTCAATAATTTCTTTAGCCTTATTAATAGCATCTGGAACGCCAATAAGAGCTCTCGCGTGACCCATTGATAGATCGCCATTTATTACCATTTGTTGTATTTTTATATCAAGCTCTAAAAGGCGTAAAATATTTGAAACATGGCTTGAGCTTTTACCAATTAGTTTAGCAAGATTTTCGTTGTTAATGCCTTTGATATCAATTAGTCCTTTATAGGCATTAGCTTCCTCAATAACATTTAGGTCTTCTCTTTGGATGTTTTCAATTAAGGCCGCTTCTAGAACATTAGTGTCATCAAGATTTTTGATAACACAATCTACTTCATGCATTCCATTTAATTGACAAGCCCTCCATCTTCTTTCTCCCGCAATAATCTGGTATTGATCATCTTTTATTGGTTTAATGATTATAGGCTGGATTAATCCTTGATTTTTAATTGAAGAGGAAAGCTCTTTAAGATCTTCATCTTTAAAGTTTTTTCTTGGTTGAGAAGGATTGGGTATTATTTGAGATATATTAATTTTTTGAATCCCATTGTTGCTGTCAGAATTATTATTTGTAGATGATAAAAGAGCTCCTAGGCCCATTCCTAGTTTGTTTTCTTTATTCATGGTTTTTATTTTGATTTAAAATTACTTCTTTTGCAAGCTCTATATAAGCCAAAGAACCTGCGGCTTGTGTATCATATATTAGTGCTGGTTTTCCATGACTGGGAGCCTCAGATATTTTTACATTTCTCGGAATTGTTGTTTTATAGACTTGATCACCAAAATGATGCCTTACATCTTTCTCAACTAAAGAACTCAATGAGTTTCTTTTATCCAGCATTGTTAATAGTATCCCTTCGATTTGAAGATTATTATTATAATTTTGTTGAATTAATTTGATTGTTTGCATCAAAGCTGAAAGGCCTTCTAGAGCAAAAAACTCTGATTGAAGAGGAATTAGTGTAGTATTGGATGCTACTAATGAATTAATGGTTAGCAAACCAAGTGCTGGTGGACAGTCTACAAAAATAAAATCAAAATTATCAATTTCAGCAAATATTGATTTAAATACATACTCTCGGTTTTCAAAATTTGTCAACTCTACCTCCGCTGCCGCCAAATCTGTGTTTGCTCCAATTATTTTGAGACCAGGAATTAATGTTTCCTTTATTCCTTCTGTAAGAAGTTTCTTTTCATGAATCATTTCATAGATTGATGGTTTTCTTTCATCATAAGAAAGTCCTAATCCTGTACTCGCATTACCTTGTGGGTCAGCATCAACGATTAAAACATTTTTTTTCACCGCAGCTAATGAAGTGGCAAGGTTTATTGTAGTTGTGGTTTTGCCAACACCACCTTTTTGGTTAGATATAGAGATAATTTTTTTCACAGTTTTTTATATTTGTTTATTTTTAACACATAACCGTCGCCTTCACTTTGACTTGGATAAAGATCATACTCAAAGCTAAAGGATTTTTTTGCATCTTGTATTTCTTTCTTAACACTTCTTCCTTTTAGAAAAAGTAGTGATGTATTTTTTTTGTTAAAAAACCGTGAATAATCTAATAGTTTTAATAGTGGAGCAAAAGCTCGGCAGACAATAAAGTCAAATTTTTGATTTTTGATTTTCTCTACCCTTGTGCAAATAGTTTTAATTTCTAAATTCTGTTCGTGTGCAAATTCTTTTATAAATTTTATTTTTTTCATTTTAGAGTCTATCAACAATATGTTTGTATACCCAAAAATATATAAGATCACTCCTGGTAAACCTGCGCCAGTGCCAAAATCTATTATTGATGCATTTTTTTTCAAAATAAACTCAGATAATTGTAATGAATCATTAATGTGTCTATCCCATGCAATATTAATTGTGGAAGGCCCTACTAAATTATGTATTTGGTTGCTTTTTTCTAACTTCAGTATGTAGTTATCTATTAAATCAATTTGCTTTCTACTAAGATTATATTTTTTTATTACAGAGCTTTTATCCAAATTATGCTGCTTTTTTATTTTTATTTTTTTTAATATATCTGAGCAAGGCTATAGTGGCTGCTGGTGTTACACCTGATATTCTTGAAGCCGCACCAAGTGTGGGTGGTTTAATTTTTGATAATTTTTCTATTATCTCATTAGATAAGCTGCCAACTAGTTTATAATTAGTTGATTTTGGAATTGTTAAACTTTCTTCTTTTTCAAAATCTTGAATATCCATTCTTTGCCTATCAAGATAACCTGAATACTTAGCTTCAATTTCTATTTGTTCTATTACATCGTCTTCTAAATCACTTAATTCAGGAAGTATTTTTTTGAGCTTGGTGGTTGTAATATTAGAAAACGACAAAAGGTCTATGATATTTCTTTTCTTTCCATCTTTGTTTATTTTTATCCCCTTTTTAAGAAGTGCGTCTGGTGAGAATTTGTGATTTTTTACAAACTTAAACCCTTCTTTTATCCTTGTGGATTTTTTTTCAAATTCTCTTTGCCTATCTATATCAACACAACCTATATCAATTCCAAGAGGTGTAAGTCTTAAATCTGCATTATCAGCCCGAAGTAAAAGTCTATATTCGGACCTTGAAGTGAACATTCTATATGGCTCTTTAGTTCCTTTTGTAACCAAATCGTCTATCAAAACACCTATATATCCGGAAGACCTAGGTATTATGAATTCTTTATTAGATGTTGTTTTAAGTGATGCATTTATCCCAGCCATTATGCCTTGTGCAGCTGCTTCTTCGTATCCGGTTGTTCCATTTATCTGCCCTGCAAAGAATAAATTTTTAATTTTTTTTGTTTCAAGTGTGTGTGTTAGTTCTTGTGGGTCAACAAAATCATATTCAATTGCATAAGCAGGTTGTGTAATTGTAACACTCTCTAAACCTTTAATCGTTTTAACAAATTGCTCTTGAATTTCAGTTGGAAGTGAAGAGGATATTCCGTTTGGATATATTAAATCACTATCTAGTCCTTCTGGCTCCAAAAATATTTGGTGTGATGATTTATTTTTGAATTTATGAATTTTATCTTCAATAGATGGGCAATACCTAGCTCCCATTGATTGTATTTCTCCCGAATACATTGGTGATAGGTTTAGGTTCTGTGCGATGATTTCATGGGTATTTTTATTAGTATGAGTAATAAAACATGATATTTGAGGAATGTGGATATCTCTGTTGATAAAAGAAAATGGAACAGGCTTTTTATCTGGGTGTTGTTCATCTAAATCATTGAAATTTATAGTTTTTTTAAGTAATCTTGGGGGTGTTCCTGTTTTCAATCTGCCTATTGAAAACTTTAGCTCTTTAAGCCTTTTTGCAAGCTTTATTGATGGCTTATCACCAACTCTTCCGGCTTCTTGTTTCTCAGAGCCTATTCTTATTAACCCTTGTAAGAAAGTACCTGTAGTTAAAACCACAGATTTGGATGATATCTTTTTGTTATCACCCAAAACAACTCCATTTACCTGATTATTTAAAACAATTAAATCTTCAACTGATCCCTCAATAATTTGAAGATTTTTTTGCTCAGACACAAGCTCGTTTATGGCATTTTTATATAAAATACGGTCTGTTTGTGCCCTTGGACCTCTTACAGCAGCACCTCTGCTGGAGTTTAACATTCTAAATTGTATACAGGATCTGTCTGTAGCTTTGGCCATAATTCCATCTAAAGCATCTATTTCCTTTACAAGATGTCCTTTTCCAAGACCTCCAATTGCAGGATTGCATGACATTTCTCCTATTTTATCAACTTTGTGAGTAATTAAAGCTGTTTTTGACCCAGTTCTTGCAGATGAGCATGCTGCTTCTACGCCTGCATGCCCCCCACCAATTACAATTACATCAAATTTATTGTCCATGTCTCTTTTCACGTGAAATTACTTACCTATACAAAAATCACTAAATATTATATCTAAAATTTTCTCAATATCAATTTTTTGATTAATTCCATCAATATACATAATTGATCTTCTAACATTTTCAGCAGCAATATCTATTTCTTTTAAATCTAAACCTTTAAGTAGTACAAAGGATTTCTTTAGGCTTTCCATATGTCTTTCACGTGAAAAGGTTGGTCCAGAAATTGGTTTTTTCTTTAATTGTGAAGATATGGTTTTAATAAGAGGCTCAATTCCATAACCGGATACTGATGAGATACTATGCACACCGCTAATTTTCTTTTTATTTGTATCATATTTTGATTTAACAAATATTTTTGATTTAATTTTACTGTAGTTTTTCTTTTCATTGTTTTTGAGAAAAACTATATTTAAATCAGACTTTTCAGCGCTCTCTAAGGATCTTTCAATACCTATTTTTTCAATTAAATTCTTATATTTTCTTATTCCAGCTGTATCAATAAATGTGTATTTATCTCCTTGTATGTCTAGTGTAGAGCTTACTAAATCTGTTGTGGTTCCTGGTATATTAGTAACTATAGAAACCTCCTTATTATTAATATAATTAATAAAGGAAGACTTTCCTGTGTTTGGCTTTCCAATAATAGTTATTGTAAAACCGTCATGGATTTGTCTAGATAAGGTTGATCTTTCGATAATTTTTTCAATTTGTTTATATATGTTCTTATTTTGTTCTCTTATGTTACTATATATTTCTTTAGGAAGTTCTTCATCAGCAAAATCAATTATGGCCTCTATATCCGCTAGAAGTTTTTTTTGTTTGTTTGATATTTCATTTATAAACCTATCTAAGTTTCCACTTAAATTACCAATGGCAATCTTTCTTTGATTTTCAGTTTCTGCATTAACTAAATCATTAATTGTTTCAGCTTGTAAAACACTAAGCTTATCATTCATTAGAGCTCTTTTGGTAAACTCCCCAGGTTCAGCAAGTCTGATCTGTTTTTTTAATAGGGTTTTAGTTATTTTGTTAATTACAGAAACGCTTCCATGACAAGATATTTCCACCATATCTTCTCCTGTGTAGCTTTTTGGCGATTTAAAAAAAGTTGTTAGCGTTTGATCTACAACACTCTTTCCATCTAATAAATTATTTAATGTGGCAAAGTTTGTTTTAAATTTTTTTTTTGAAGATATTGATTTTATTAATCTGTGAGAGGCTTTTCCTGAAACCCTAAAGACGGCTATACCTGATTTACCTCTTTGCGTAGCAAGAGCAAAAATTGTGTCCTTTGAAGCATTCATTTTTTGGGAATTAAACCCAAGACAGAATTATGTAAATAAGAAATATTAAAGCTGGTGTCTTTTATAATTTAATTTTTATTCCAACCAGTCTACCCACATATTAACTTGATCGGGGTTTAAAACATCGAACTGCATATTTCCTTTATTGAGAAGAAACAAATTAGCACTTTTAAAATCTTGGGCAACATTAGAGCATAATGCGTCCATTAAGCCATCGCTATTAACATCAATTAGTATACTTTTATTACAATATGTGTTCCATTGAGTTGTCTCTGTTTGGACCATTTGACCCCAAATTTTTGGGTCTTGCCATTCATCAAGTGGTGGTAAAATAATATTTACATCGACTAGCTCTAGTTTGCCATTTTTGTTTTCATATACAACCCAAGCCGAGCCTGAGTAATACATTCCTACAACCGAACTAATAACATCAAGGTCTCCGTCATTATCAAAGTCAAAAGATGTCATTTCTGGTACCTCTGAAAAAATAAATTTTTTTACCTTAGCCGGTTCTAATGTTTGTATTTTCTTAAACTTTCCTTTTCCATTTCCATGATAAAGGGATATGTTATGTGATTTAGTGGTTTCTTTTACAACATTTCCTTGTTGAGAATATTTTCTATAGTCTTGATTGTAGTGTGCGTTTCCAGTAACCATATCTAAATTTCCGTCATTATTAAAATCTCCTAAAGTTACAGTGAAAGTTGTGTTGCCTGTACATTTCTTCGCTTTGAAGTTTCCTTTTCCATCATTAAAATGACATATAGCTCCTGAAAAGTCGGTTGTTACTACATCAACATCTCCGTCATTATCAACATCACCTGCATCGGAACCGTGAGAGAAGCCTTGATAGGTTGCTGTTTTTTTATCAACTAAATGTCCTGTGTGCTTTGATTGTTTCCATTTATTTGGACCAGTTGATATGAATACGTGGTTAATTGCTTTGTAAGTGAACTTGCCTTTATTTATAGCAACTGATGCATTAGGAACAAAGATATCGTCTATTCCGTCACTATTAAAATCTTCAATTATTATTCTTTGAACAGTTGATGCAAACCCATTTTTTTCAGTGTTATTATAATCAAAAACAGTTCTCATTTTTGAAAAGTTAAAATTTTCGTTTACTGAAAAGGGAAGTATTGGGTTGTATATTGAGTTAATGTTTTCACAACCAACTCTTCCTTCTTTTAATTTTCCTCCACTTTGGCAAGCTACACCAGCCCCAAAACCAACGTAATCAAGCTTTCCATTGCCGTCCCAGTCTCCATATCCAGATCCTGTTTTATAAAAAACCCGAAGATCATTACTAATATGTTTTCTAAACCATGAGTTGCTTGGCAAAACATATTTGCCATTCTCATTTTTCATTGTGTCGTCAATATAATGACCAGAAAGTGTAATTCCGAGTTTTTCTATGTTTTTTTCATAATTATTGGCAAATAAGTTTATTGGAAATAGGAATATTAATAAAAAAACAAAATTTTTTTTGGAAAACACATCTCTCTATTATTAAAAAAAAATTAAAAAAAAAGAAAAAATTATATTTATTTGGTTCCCATGCTTTGGAAGAATTCGCTGTTAGTTTTTGTGTTTTTCATTTTATCTAACAAGAACTCCATGGCTTCTGTACTTCCCATTGGGGCTAGTATTTTTCTTAAAATAAAGATTTTCCCAAGCTCGTCTTTATCAAGTAATAATTCTTCTTTTCTTGTTCCTGACTTACCAATATCAAAAGCTGGGTAAGTTCTTTTTTGGCTAAGTTTTCTATCTAGAACCATTTCACTGTTACCAGTACCTTTAAATTCTTCAAATATAACCTCATCCATTCTACTTCCAGTGTCTATTAAAGCAGTGGCAATAATTGTAAGTGATCCCCCTTTTTCAACGTTTCTTGCAGCTCCGAAAAATCTTTTTGGTCTTTGTAAAGCGTTAGCATCAACACCACCTGTTAATACCTTTCCACTGGATGGAACAACTGTATTATAAGCTCTTCCAAGTCTTGTGATTGAATCAAGAAGGATTACAACATCGTGTTTATATTCAACCAGTCTTTTAGCTTTTTCTATTACCATTTCTGCAACTTGAACGTGGCGTGAAGCAGGTTCATCAAAAGTTGAGCTAATTACCTCACCTTTTACTGATCTTTGCATATCAGTTACTTCTTCAGGTCTTTCGTCAATTAGTAAGACAATCAGTTTAGCGTCTGGACTATTAGCAGTAATAGCATTTGCAATTTTTTGCATAATTATTGTTTTACCAGTAAAAGGTTGTGCAACAATTAATTGTCTTTGTCCTTTTCCAAGAGGAGCAATAATATCAATTATTCTTTCTGTGTTATCCGGCATAGGTTTTTCTTGTTCAAGTTTGAACCTCGCTTCAGGATACAATGGTGTTAAATCTTCAAAGTTAACCCTGTTCTTAACTAAATCAGTTTCTTGACCGTTTATTTTGTTAATTTTAGTTATAGCAAAATATCTTTCTCCTTGCTTTGGAGATCTAATTTCACCTTCAACACTATCACCCGTTCTTAAGCTAAATTTTTTAATTTGTGATGGAGAAATATAGATATCATCTGGACCCGGAAGATAATTTGATTCTGAAGACCTTAAAAAACCGAAACCATCTTGCATAATTTCAATAACACCTAAACCAGTAATAATTTCACCTTCTTCAGCAATTGTTTTTAAAATTGAAAACATTAAGTCTTGTTTTCTAAGAGATGATGGGTTTTCTATTCCAAGCTTATCTGCTTGTTTTAAAAGCTCTTGGGGTTCTTTTCCTTTTAATTCCTGTAAATTCATAATGTTGTTGGGGTAGTTTAGAAATGAAATATTTTATTAATCAAAATTGAAGTTAATGTCAAAATAATAATAAATATATAATTTATATATTTAATTGTAGTATTAGTTGTAAGGTTAAAAAGCTTAATTACAGCTTTATTGTTGTATTATTCATTATTTACCAACATATAAATAACCACACTAATAAATACGTTAATTTAAAGAATATTTAAAAAAAATTATTATTTTTAAATAATTTGCAATGTAATAGATTTTTAATAACTTGTTATTAATTTTGTATAATAATTATATTAACACCCACCCTATAATATTCAGACAATTTATTAACTTGTTAACAACACATTTTTAAAACAAAAGAACTATTTCTTAAATTCAAATTATATCTAATAGTGTTTATAACTATAATTTTTATTAACACACTTATGCACCAAAAATTTATATTAGCTAGTTCAAGTAAATCTAGATACAAAATATTAAAAAATGCAGGATTAGATTTCACACAAAAAAAACCAAATTGCAACGAAGAGGACATTAAACAAACTATTAATAGAAATACAAAGCCTGAGATTTTTGCAAAAAAACTTTCTTATGAAAAAGCAAGAAGTGTAAGTATAAAAAAACTGTATGCCAATAAGATTGTTTTGGGCTGTGATACAGTCATTTATCACAATGGAAAAATTTTAGATAAAGCAAACTCTATTGAGAAAGCCCAAAAAAAAATCAAGTCTCTATCAGGAAAGACACACTTAATAGTATCTGGCTTAACTATTTGTTTAAATGGCTCTAAAGTTTGGGAAAATTACGAAAAAACTCATGTTAAAATAAGAAAGCTTAATAATAGCGAAATAAAAACATACTTAAAAAAAACAGGTAAACAAATACTAAGCTCTGTTGGGTGTTATCAAATAGAGAGCCTGGGACCCAATATTATTGAGAGCATAAAAGGAGATTATTTTAATGTTATGGGATTGCCTTTATTTAATTTGCTAGATTACTTATATTCAAAAAAATGAAAAAACTTTACGTAGTTGGAAACAGGGTATCTAAAAGTCTTTCACCAACAATATTTAACTATTGGTTTAAAAAATATAACATTAATGCAAATTATGGATATTTGGAGCTTACAGAAAAAAACTTTCATAAAAAAATAAAAGAGGTTTTGGAAAAAAAAGATACGCTTGGTCTAAATGTAACCATCCCGTTTAAAAACAAAATTATAAAACACCTTGGCAAAATAGATGCTCATGCAAAAAAAATTGGTGCTGTAAACTGTGTAACAAATAAAAAAACTATAAACGGAACCAATACTGATTGGACAGGATACTACAAAACCCTACCAAATATAAAAAAAACTAAAAATAGAAAAGTTATTATTTTAGGTTATGGGGGTGCATCACATGCTATTCACTATGTTTTAAAGAAGAGGGGCTTTAAGGACATTTTAATTTTCAACAGATCTAAGAAAAAAATTAAGTATTCAAAAAACACTGAGTATACAAAAAAATATAGCGATCTTGAAACACACCTTGAAGGAGTTTTTTTAATAATTAACACTACACCAATAAACCCTATGTTAAAAAAACACTTAAAACTTATCGCCAAATCCACAATTGTAAGCGACATTGTTTACAGTCCAAAAAACACCTCATTTCTCAAGCAGTTTCCGAAGAATAAAAAGATTTATGGAATATCAATGTTGATAGAACAGGCCAAACCGTGTTTTAAAATGTGGTTTGGTAAAAACCCATCTGTAGATGCAGAAATGCTTAACGCTATTTATAAAAAAATTTAATGACAAAAACCATAGCAATAACAGGTGGTATAGGGTCGGGTAAATCAACCTTTTGTAGTAAATTAAAAGAAAGTGGTTTTAAAATTCACAGCTCAGATGAGCAGGTGGCCAAAATATATAAAAACCCTGAAAAAAAATTTATTACTTATTTACAAACCATAGGTTTGTCTAAGTCCATTTCAAAAAAAAACATAGATAAAAAAATTATATCAAAGATTATTTTTGAAAATAAACAGATAAGAAAAAAGCTCGAGTTATACATATTTAAAATAGTTAGAAAAAAGAGGTCTGATTTTATAAAAAAAGAAAAACAAAAAAAAACAAAATTAATTTTTATTGATATACCACTATTGTTTGAAAACAATTTAGAGAAACAGTTCAACAAAGTAATATCGATAATAGCCACGAAACGAGTAAGATTAAAAAGATTAAAAAAAACAAGAAAAATGACCGAAAACCAATTTAAGAATATAACCCGATCTCAAACATCAGATGTTATCAGAAAAAAGAAATCTGATTATGTTATTTATAACAACTCGACATTAAAAGATTATAAAATTAAGATTAATAAGCTAATAAGCAAACTTTAGTTTAATAATGAGAGAAATAGTAATTGATACAGAAACCACAGGCCTTGATTATAAGACTGGTGACAGAATAATAGAAGTTGGTTGTGTGGAACTCAAAAACTATATTCCTACAGGAAACACGCTCCAATTTTATTGCAAACCAGACAGAAGTATAAGCGAAGGAGCAAAAAACATTGTGGGTCTTTCAGATGATTTTCTTAATCAACAAAAACCATTTGAAGAAAACCACAAGGAGCTCTTAAATTTTTTGAAAAACGACACATTGATAATTCACAATGCATCATTTGATTTAGGTTTTATAAATAATGAGTTGTCAATCTTAGGATTACCTCATTTAGATAATCCTGTAGTTGATACCGTTTCCCTTGCAAGAGAAGTTCTAAATACAAGAATAGCTAACCTCGACTATTTGTGCAGAAGGTTTAATATTGATTTATCAGACAGATCATTCCATGGAGCCCTGCTTGACTCTCAGCTTTTAGCTGCAGTTTATTTAGAGCTTAGAGGGGGTAAGCAGTTTTCTATGGAATTAAACTCAAACAGTGATGAAAAAAACACACAAATTAACAACAAAAACGAAACAAAAACCAAAATCATAGAGGTTAATGAAGAAGATTATTTAGCTCACAAAGAAATGTTAAAAAAACTAAAAAAACCTCTTTGGAAAAAATATAACTATTAATATTTAAAAAAGTTATTATATTAAAATCAGATGATTTACGGTGACTTACAATTTTTTGATATTTTGATTTTTGCAGCTATTGCTGGATTTATTATTTATAGACTGAGGAGTGTTCTTGGAAAAAGAACAGGATTTCAAAAAAATATATCACAGCCAAAACCTCAAGAAACCAAAAAACAAGAAGATGTTCAAAAAATACCTTCTTTAATGGATAATGAGACAAAGCTTGAGGCCGTATATAAAAAAGTAAATAATTTTAATCACCGAGAGTTTCTTGATGGTGCCAAGAAAGCTTTTGAGATTATAATTTCATCTTTCAACAATGGAGATAAAAAAACACTGAAAAACCTTGTATCTAAAGATGTTTATTCTGCTTTTGAAAAAGCGATTGATGAAAAAACAAACAACCCAGAATCACAATTTTATTCACTTGTTGTAGAGGGCATCGCAGACGCGAAAGTAGAAAATGACACAATATCAATATCGGTCAATTTTATTAGTGAACAGATGCTAAATAATGATGAGGGTTCTATTGTTAAAAATAAAGACACCTGGACTTTTGAAAAACCAATAAACTCTTCTAGTCCTATATGGATATTAACTCAAACTTAATATTTGTCCTTTAAAGAACTCAAAGACCGAATTAAAAAAAACGAGGGTTATTCTGATAAGCCTTATCAAGATCAATTAGGGTTTTATACTATTGGTTATGGTCACCTTATTACAGAAAAAGAAAATAAATATTACATTAAAAAATTTAAAAAAAAATATTTTGAAGAATTGTTTGAGATAGACTTTAAAAAAGCACACGAACAATACAAAAAAAATTTTTTTGAAAAAGACCACACAACTTCAGAGAAGGAATTATTAATAGAAATGATTTTTCAACTTGGAGCAAAAGGTGTCTCTAAATTTAAGAAAATGCTTTATTTTCTAAACAAAAAACAAAAATTCATGGCATCACTAGAGATGTTAGACAGTTTGTGGTATTTGCAAACACCGGAAAGAGTAAAAAATTTAATTAAAAACTATACAAAAAAATAATGGAAGAAGATTTTTTTCTAAAAAACATGAAAGGTGTAAAACCTTTTAAAAAAGATACTTCTATAGTTAAAACAAAAACAACTAATAAAAAAAATGTAAAATTAGATAAAAAAACTAATACTAAAAATACTAGCAAAAAAACAATAACTGAACACAAAGTTAGTAGCTCAGAGTTTAAATTATCATTTGGCGAGGTTAATAAGGAGCTTAAGCGGGGAAAAATTAATATAGACAGAAGAATTGATCTTCACGGGTACGGTTTAGTCGAAGCGCATGAAAAATTTATAAGTGAGGTGAAAAAAAATTATAACAAGAATAGAAGATGTTTGCTTATAATTACTGGCAAGGGTGTTCATAAAAAAATTCAAAATGAACAAGACACAAACCCTAAACTTTTCTATGGAAAGATTAAAAACTCAATAATAAACTGGATAAACGAAGACAATCTTAAGAAATATATCCTAACATATCAAGATGCAGGTTTTGAACATGGGGGTGACGGAGCTCTTTTTGTCTATTTAAGAAAAAAAAAGTTTTAAATTCTTTCTAACTTAAATACCCTTTTTTTAAAATGAATAAGAATTTCATATGGAAGTAAATCATCTTTAACTAAAAATTCAATTTTTTTTAAATCATTTCTTTTATGGTCAGCCCAAATATTTACATAGTCTTCAATTTCTAAAATTATATTTCCATCCTCACTTTTGTTTTGTTTAAGTGTGTAAATTCTTCTCCCATCAATTGTTTTTGCCTCATTTTCTCCATTTAAAATATTTATAAAAGAGGTAATTGGGTCAAAATATAAATATAACTCTTCTAGGTCTACTCTGGCTATTTCTTCTTCTATAGGCTCTTGTTTTAATTCAATTAAATAATCATCAAAAGACATTTTTACTATTTTTGTTTTCTTATTAGTTTTCCAAAACTGTTTATAATTCTGGGTCTTAAATATGTTGTTTTCAATAACCCCAGCTGAAAGATAGCTTCCCTCAAATTTATATAAAGGTGAAAAAATGCCAGAATTTTTCAAATTAATTTCTGTTTGATAAATATTATCATTAATATTTAATGACCAACTAAAATTACCAATTTTTATTCCTGTTGTACTGACTTTATATTCTGCACTAAAATTTTTTGCATAGGATGTGTTAATTACAAATATAATAAAAAATACTAGAAATTTATTCAAACACAACCTCGTAAACATCAAGTTTTCTTTTTGTAAATTTCTGATCAGGTGAATTTATTTTTAACACCTTATATTCTTTCTCTAAATAATTAATATCTGAAGGGCTCCCAATTAAAGTAAAGTTTTCATTTATATTTTTATTAAGAGGAGATACTATTTTAAAGTGGTTTGTTATTTCACTACCTTCTTTATGTGGCATATAGAAATTAATATCCTTATCTCTTAATTCAAAATTAAGGCTTGAAAATAAAAGCCTATCTGAAACCACTATATTTTTTACAACACCATCTGAAGAACCACTGTAAATTTTTAGAGCATAATCATTTATACCACTTATTCGGTCAAAAATTTTAGACGGATAACTCATTCCAATCATCACAAAAAGAATTAAACAGACAATGAAATTAAACATGTAATTAGCTATCTTTAAAAAAGAATTATTAATTCTAATATATAAAAGAGCAAATAAAGAAATTAAAGCTGGAGCAGCCCAATTTGCATTAGCTCTGACAATAATAGCTTCTACTAAAACAATTAAAATTATAGGCATAGAAAATATTAGAAAAATTTTTTGAATATAGTTCCATTTATTAAATCCAAATATCCCACCCAAAACCATAAACGGGCCTAACATTAAAACTTGAATTAATAAAAATTCTAAACCTCTAATCAGATCTATTTCAATATTTCCAAAATTTGCATTATCCGAAGTATGCTGAAGTGTTATCCAATCATTATTAAAGTTCCAAATAATATTTGGTACGATAATTACAAATACACATAAAAAGGTAAGACAAAAACCAAATAAATTATCCAAAAAAATTTTTCTAAATCTTTTATCAAATAAAATTAAAACAACTAAACAAATCACAAAATATATAGCTGCGTATTTTGATAAAAAACCTAACCCCAGAAAAATACCTAATAATATAAAATTTTTTAAACTATGTTCACCATTGATCTTCACTAATTCATTAAGTGAAAGTGTCCAAAATAATAATAAAAAAAGATCAGTACTAATTATAAAAGATGAAAAAGAAACAGCGGGTATAAATAAAAAAATTAAACAACCTGCGAATGAATCTTTTTTGTTTAATCCAGCGTTAATTAAAAGATTATAAATACTCCAGGAAATCAATAAATAAACAAACAATGGGAGAAGCTTTAATGAAACAAAACTACTGCCTAATATTTCTGTATAAACTCTTATTATCCAGGACAAAAAAGGGGGTTTCGAAAAATAACCAAAGTCAATATTTTTTGACCATAACCAATACTGTGCTTCATCACCAAACAAATTAAAGGTAGTAAACTTTAAGGCACCAATTTTTAATAAAAGTAAAACAATAAATGATGGTAATAAAATTTTATTTAACATAATATTTTTTATACAATTCAAACAAAATTATATTTAAAATTACAATAAAAAAGCCAGCAAAAAAAATGTCACTTAAAAAATGACCACCAGCCATTATTCTTATTAAGCCAAATACAAAACCAGCAACAAAACTTGCATAGAGAAAAATTATTTTTCTTGTAATAAAATAAAGAATTATAACTGAAAATCCAACTGAAGCATCACCTGAAACAAAGGAGCAATTTGTTTCACAAGCGTTACTTATTTCAAACCATGGAGAAAAAGATTCTTTTCCACCCAACTCCACTACATCGTTTGGTCTTGCCCTACCCCAAAAATTTTTTAGTATAAGATTAACAAAAATTAAAACACTGATAATTTGAGAAATCCACAATAAAGCTATTTCCTTAATAGAAAATTTAAAATTAAAAAAAATTCTATCAATTTTAAAGAAGTGACCAACTATTGGTAAAATTAAAATATAAATAAGTATTAGTGGTAATAAAATATCTCGAAACAATATTGAAGCTAAATCAAAACTTTGTAATTCAAATTGTGCTGCCCCCTTATAAAACAAAGCTGATACATATAAATCTAAGGATGGGCCAGCAGTCACAAACACACAACTAAAGAACAAAATCAGAATATAATAAAAAATCTCAGAATTTTTCTCAGGAATTAAATTTGACAACTTGTAATTATTATATTTATTTTCTATTAATTTATTTAAAATCTTAAATAATATTAAGGCTAAAATTGCCCCAGCAACAATATCTGTAAAAAAATGTGCACCAACAACAACTCGACTAAAAGCAACAAAAGACGCTAAAAAATAAAAAAAATATCTTAATTTTGGAAGAACAGAAACCAAAATAAAGCAAACTATAAATATTGTAGAAGAGTGTCCAGAAGGGAAAGAATGAAAATCTGATTCTAAGCTAAAATATTTAAAACTAAAAACATCTTCGAAATTAGCATGATTTGGTCTGGGCCTTCCCACCACATGTTTTATAATCTGAGTAATTACCCCAACTGTCAAAATATAAATAAAAGAAGAAATAAAAAAATTAGAAAGGCTGTTTGTTGATTTAACTCTTATTATTTGAAGCTTGCTATTTATATAAAAAACAACAAACCCTATTATTGAGATAGAAAAATACCAAGATGAGCTCCCAAGTTTTGTTATTTCTGAAAAAAATTCTTTTAAAAAAACACCATTACTCAACTGATTTAAGTTTAATAAGTTAGTATAAAACCAAAGGTCCAAATTAAAAGAAACAAAAATACTTAATGTAACTAATACTAAAATAAGTAATTCAAATTTGATGCTTTTAAAAATACTCATTTCACAATTATTAAAAAATTAAATGAGCTTTACAATATAAACTTGGATAAGTCCTGACTTTTAATAAGTTCTCCCAGGCTATTTTCAACGTATTCTTTGTTAATTATAATTTCTGTAGGGCCTATATCTGATGCTGTATAACTAACTTCTTCAAGCAATTTTTCCATTACAGTATGTAGCCTTCTTGCCCCTATATTTTCTACGTTCTGGTTTATCTCTGTAGAGAGAGACGCTATAGTATCTATACCACTTTCTTCAAATTTTAAATCAACCTTCTCTGTTCCGAGAAGACCTTGATACTGCTTAATCAAACTATTTTGTGTTTCTGTAAGAATAAGTTTAAAATCTTTTTTACTAAGGCTATCAAGCTCGACTCTTATTGGTAATCTACCTTGCAGCTCAGGAAGCATATCGGATGGTTTTGATAAATGAAAAGCACCAGAAGCAATAAATAACACATAATCCGTTTTTACAACTCCATACTTTGTTGTTACTGAGGTTCCTTCAATTAGAGGCAATAAGTCTCTTTGAACACCTTCACGAGATACATCTGCACCACCTCTTTCTGCTCTAGAAGTAATCTTATCTATTTCATCTATGAAGACGATACCATTTTCTTCAACATCTTCTAAGGCTCTTGAGTTAATTTTATCTTTATCTAAAAGCTTATCAGTTTCTTCACTTAACAAATAAGCATGAGAATCTTTAATGCTCATTTTTTTCATCTTTTTTTGGCCACCAACTCCTTTGCCAAAAATATCTCCTAGGTTAATCATTCCCATTTGAGACCCAGGCATTCCAGGTATATCCATAGTAGGTAAACTAAGATTTGGATTTGAAGATACTGGTATTTCTACTTCTTTATCATTCAATTCACCTGACCTAAGTTTCTTTCTAAAATTATCACGTGTTGCTGGTGTTGAGCTTTTTGAAACCAAAACATCTAAGATTCTTTCTTCTGCATTTTTCTCTGCTTTAGCTTTCACTTCTTGACCCATTTGTATTTTCGTTTTTGTAATACTTATTTCAACTAAGTCTCTGATAATTTGTTCTACATCTCTTCCAACATATCCAACTTCAGTAAACTTTGTTGCTTCAACTTTAATAAATGGAGCATTTGCCAACTTAGCGAGCCTTCTTGATATTTCAGTCTTTCCACAACCAGTAGGGCCCACCATTAAAATATTTTTTGGAACAATTTCTTCTTTTAAAGAGTCATCAAGTTGTTTTCTTCTCCATCTGTTTCTTAATGCAACAGCAACTGCTTTTTTGGCATTATTTTGACCAATAATAAATTTATCTAGCTCTGAAACAATTTCCCTTGGGCTAAAACTAGATTCCATATCTAAAGCTCAATTGTTTCTGAAATGATATTATGGTTTGTATAAATACAAATATCTGCAGCTATATTAAGTGATTCTAAAGCAATTTCTTTTGCATCCATTTTTGTATTTTTCATCAATGCTTTTGCAGCACTATTTGCATATGGACCACCAGAACCTATTGCAAGTATTCCATCATCAGATTCAATTACATCACCAGTACCAGACAACAACAAGCTTACATCCTTGTCAGCCACAATCATCATTGCTTCTAACCTTCTTAGATATCTATCTGTTCTCCAATCTTTAGCTAGCTCTACACAAGCTCTCTTAAGTTGGTTTTTATATTGATCTAATTTGCCTTCTAATCTTTCAAACAAAGCAAATGCATCAGCAGTAGATCCTGCAAATCCAGAAATAACTGATTCCTCTGCTCCGAGTCTTCTAATTTTTTTAACATTTGATTTCATTACCGTATTACCAAGACTGGCCTGACCATCACCAGCAATAACAACGAGATTATCTTTTCTAATACCTACGATAGTTGTTGACTTAATAATGTTTTTTTTCATTCTTAAATAAGATGGCTATTTAATTATTTTTATCAAGTAATTTACCTAGAATAAATCATATTTCACTGATATTAGGCAAAAATGCGAAAAGGAAAAGTTGATAGAAACACTAAAGAAACCAAGATTACCTGTGAGGTTAATTTAGATGGTACTGGCCAATCTAAAATTTCAACACAAATTGGTTTTTTTGATCATATGCTGGAATTATTATCTCATCACAGTTTGATAGATATAGATTTAAAATGTGAAGGAGATACTAATGTAGACCTTCATCATTCAGTTGAAGATACCGCTTACTCAATTGCTTTAGCTATAAACAAAGCATTAGATGATAAGAAAGGAATAAATAGGTATGGTTTTTCATATGTTCCAATGGATGAATGCTTATCAAGATGTGTTATTGATTTAAGTGGAAGGCCTGAGCTTGTGTGGAATGTTAATCTTGGTCTAAAAAAAATTGGTGAAATGGACACAGAGTTATTCCATGAATTTTTCAAAGCATTTTCAAATGAATCTAAATGTAATTTACATATCGAAAACTTGTATGGAAAAAACAATCACCATATCATTGAATCATGCTTTAAGGCTTTTGCCAAAAGTTTAAGATTTGCTGTCGAAATTGATAACAGAAGAAAAGATAATATACCATCATCAAAAGGTACTCTTTAATTTTAAATGAAAAAGATCACTATTGTCGATTACGGCTCAGGAAATGTTTTGTCTGCACAAAAATCTTTTATTAAAATAGCAAAAAATAATAATATTGATGCTGACGTTTTAATTTCAAAAAAACTAATTGATGTAAAAAACTCAACTCACATTGTATTACCTGGCCAAGGAGCATTTTCTACATGCATGAATGGTTTAAAAAAAACTGATGGCTTAATTGATGAGCTTTGTGAGTTTGCATTAATTAAAAAGAAGCCATTTTTGGGAATATGTGTTGGTATGCAAATGTTAGCTAACATGAGTGAAGAAAATGGAGTTCATGAAGGTCTAGGTTGGATAGACGGTCAAATTAAATCATTACCTGAAGATAATTTAAAGCTTCCTCATATGGGATGGAACTTGGTTGTACCAACAAAATCAAAATACAACAACTTAATCTCTAATAAAAATGATTATTACTTCGTTCATTCTTATTATTTTGATTGTGCTCAAAAAGATAATATTTTGGCAGAAACTAAGTATGGAACAAATTTTGCTTCAATTGTTGGAAAAGAAAATATATATGGCGTTCAGTTTCATCCTGAAAAAAGTTCCTCCCAAGGATTAAGCTTACTAAAAGAATTTATTAGAGTATGAACATGTCTACACAACTTAAAGAAAAGATTAATATTTCAGTTGATAACATTGAAACACTTACAGACGTAGATTTGGCAGATCTTTCTAACATTACTGAACAGGCAATTAAAGCTGGAGGAGGTTTTGGTTGGTTAAGAGTTCCCACAAGAGATGTTTTAACTGATTACTGGACTAAAAGAACAAATGATAAATATATTAAACTTATTGTTGGAAGACTTAATGGTGTTATAGCTGGAACCCTTCAACTTGCATATGAAGCCCCTAATATTGAGTCTAGGAAAAATATTGCACGTATAAGAAGACAATTTGTTGCTCCATGGGCAAGGGGTTATGGTTTGGCTAAAACAATGATTGATCACACTGAACAAATTGCCAAAGAAGATAATATTAAATCATTGCAGTTAGCCGTAAGAGAAACACAGGATGCAGCAATAAAACTTTTTACAAGTAAAAATTATATCAAGTGGGGTGAAAACCCATACTATGCTTACATTAACGGAAGTTTTATTAAGGGTTACTATTATTATAAAAATCTGTAGTGCAAATTATACCAGCCATTGATTTAAAAGATAATAAATGCGTTAGACTTTCTAAAGGTAAAGATAACTCCAGTGTTGTTTACAACGAAGACCCAGAAAAACAAGCTATCTACTTTGAACAAATAGGTTGTAAAAAACTTCACTTGGTTGATCTAGATGCTGCTTTTGGTAGATCAAATGTTAATTTTGAAACAATAAAAAAAATTAGAAAATCAATTTCAATACCAATACAATTGGGGGGCGGTGTTAGATATTTAGATTTAGCCAAAAAATATTTTGAAGCTGGTATAGATAATTTGATTATTGGGTCAATGTCTATCGAAAAACCAAATGAAGTTATAATTTTATCAAATATGTACGCAGATAAAGTATATATATCATTAGATATTCTTGAAGATAACATAATGATAAAGGGTTGGGATGAAAATTCTGGAAAGAAAATACAAGATATTCTTGATATTTATACTAACTCAAAAATAAAAGGATATGTAATTACAGATATTCAAAATGATGGAATGCTAAAAGGTTTAAATTTTGATTTTGTTAATAATTTTCTAAATAAAATAAAATTAATTAAAAAATTTAACAAAAAAATTATAATTGCGGGTGGCTTAACTGATTACTCTGATCTAATAAATTTAAAGAAGCTTAATATAAAAAATATTGAAGGAATAATTTCGGGTAAATCTTTCTATGAAGGAAAGATTGATTTAGTAGAGGCGCAAAAAATTCTAAACTAAAATGGTAAAAATAAGAATCATCCCATGCTTGGACGTTAAAGATGGAAGAGTTGTAAAAGGTATCAATTTTTTAAATTTAATTGATGCAGGAGATCCTGTTGAACAAGCAAAACACTATTCTGATAATGGAGCTGATGAAATATGTTTCCTGGATATTAGTGCATCATTAGAGAATAGAGATACTATGGTCAATGTAGTTAAAAAGACAGCAAATGAGGTTTTTATCCCACTTACAGTTGGCGGTGGAATTTCATCAATAGAAAATATAAAAGCCTTGCTTAAAGCTGGTGCAGACAAAGTTTCTATAAATTCTGCAGCAATTAAAAACCCAAACATCATTAAACAGGCTTCTGAATATTTTGGAAACCAGTGCATCGTTGTGGCTGTTGATGCAAAAAAACACAATAATGATTGGTTTGTTTATTCTCATGGGGGGACCAAGAAAACTGATTTAAATGCTTTAAGTTGGATTGAAAAAGTTCAAAAGCTAGGAGCCGGCGAGATTCTTTTAACATCAATGGACAAGGATGGCACAAAATCTGGTTTTGATAATGAATTACTTAGTAAAGTGTCAGAATTTTTAAAGATACCTGTTATAGCTAGTGGAGGAGTTGGAAACCTAGATCATTTTTATGATGGTGTAGTTAAAGGTAGGGCCGATGCATTATTAGCAGCCTCAGTCTTTCATTTTAATGAAATAAGCATTAAAGAAGTAAAGAAATATTTAAAAAATAAAAATATAAATATCAGAGATTAAATTTTATGAAAATCGAAGAACTAAATGAAATCATAAATAACAGAATAAAAACAAGAAAAAAAAATTCGTATACCAATAAGTTATTAAATTTAGGACCAAAAAAAATAGCTCAAAAATTTGGAGAAGAGTCCTCTGAGTTAATTATTGATTTTTTAAAAGGATCTAAAAAAAGAACAATAGAAGAAGCTGTTGATGTAATTTATCACCTCCTCATTCTATTAAGGTCAAAAAAAATTACTATCAATGAAATTCACAAAGAATTAGATAATAGAAAATAAAATATTATGTATGATGAAAATAATATATTTGCCAAAATATTAAGAAAAGAAATTCCTTGTGATAAAATTTATGAAGACGAATTTAGCTTATTCTTTTATGATATTAATCCACAAGCTAAAATACATGTTTTAGGTATACCAAAATTTCCTTGTACAACCTTTTCTGATTTTTTAAAAAATGCAGATAATGAAAATATCACATCTTTTTTTAAAAGTGTTCAACTCGTAATAAATAATATTAATATTGAAAATACTGGTTATAGGTTGATAACAAACTCTGGAGAAGATGGTGGACAAGAAGTTCCGCATTTTCATATTCATATTTTAGCAGGTGAAAAAATAGGAAGCTTAAGGTAAATTATAGTTTATCTCTTATAATTACATAATTAACAATTTCATTAACACCCTTTATATTTTTAAGAGCAAGAATCATTTCATCCAAAAGATCCGGGCGCGCTGTAATACCCGCTATATAAATTTTACCCTGTATAGTTTCAAAATTAAATGTAATTGCTTTAATCCCAACGGTTTTAGCAGCTATAGCCCTTGCTTGTGTATTAATCCATAAATCAGTAGCATAATCTTTAAGTGTTGTTCTATTTCCAATTTCTATTTCATTTATAATTTCTTTAACTCCTTCAACTTCCCAAACTAATCTTACTGCATCAATTCTAATTTCTTGGTTATCTACAAGCCCAGTTAATAAAACCCTACCCTCTAAAATACTTGTATTTATATTTACAAAAAGATTGTTTCCTGCATTTAAAAATTTTGCTGCAATATTTACCTTAATGGTCGCATCATCTACCACTGTACCAAAAGATCTTTCTCCTTCAGCAACTACCATTGCACTACCCCCACCTGTAGCAAGCACACTTGCTGGTGAGCATCCATAATTTACAGATGCTATGATTAAAAATATTGGAATAAATAAAATTTTAATTATTTTCTTAATTTTAACAACCATTTGTAAATTTTGTTTTTATTAATTTTTGTAAATTTATGTACTATTTCGACGATGTCGGTCAAAGAAAATTTTGAAGCCATCTTTTTTAATTCTTTACTATACAAATCAATATTGTCAAAATCTTGATTTTTTGATGTTTGTCTATCAATAACAGCTACAAACTCTCCTTTAATATTTTCTTTATCTTCTAGTATTTTATTTTTCACATTGCCTGGATTTCCCCTAAAGACAAATTCATTTACCTTTGTAAGTTCTTTACATATTGAAATTGATCTATCACCCATAACATTTTCTAGGCAATCTAGAAAAATAATTAATTTATGACTTGAGACAAAAAATACACAAGTCCTTTTTTCTTGAGAAATATTCTTAACAAGATCCTCGATCTTTTTTTTTGATTTTGGAACAAAACCAAAAAAAGCAAATTCTGATATTGGTAATCCAGATAACTGTAAACCTGATAAAATTGAAGAGGGGCCAGGAACAGATGTAACTTTAATACTATTTGCAATACAATATTGTACTAAATTATATCCAGGATCTGAAATAAGTGGTGAGCCCGCATCAGAAATTAGGACACAATTTTTACTTTTTAATAAAACTTTAATCTTATCTATAATTTTATGTTCATTATAATCGTGCAAAGCTATTAATTTCTTTTTAATGTCTAATTTATTTAGTAGTTTAAGTGAATGTTTAGGATTTTCACAAATAATGATATCACATTCTTCAAGTACTTTTACTGCTCTGTAGGTTATGTCATCTAAATTGCCAATAGGTGTGGCTACAATTGAGAGGCCATTAAAAATACTATCCATTCTATGTATATTTATATTTATAATTTCATGTACTCCAGTAAATTTGTCTAAACAAGACGCAAAAAATACCCAAGAAATAACTATTTCTGAAAAATCAATTAAAACTAAAAGCGAAAATAAGGTAATTGAAAAAAAAGAAAGCAAACAAGATAAGCAGAATAAGATTTTAGACGATATTGTCTTAGATAAAACAATTATTGCTTTATTTGCAAAAGATGACGATAAAAAAACCACAAAACAATTCTTGAATACTTATGAGTTGGGAATTTTTAATCTTGGTATAAGTGATATTGTTATACAAATAGAATTTTTTGAAAATGAAAATGATCTAAAAAAAATTATAGAAAAAAACCTACTACCTGGAAAAATTTTTCTAGGACCAATTCAATCTAAGTATGCAAAGCTATTAAATAATTATTGCACTCATGAAGTAATATTTTTTTCATACTCTTCTAAATCTTCATTAGCTAAAGATTGTGTTTATTTAATAAATTTTTTTCCACAAAATGAACTTTCAAAACTTATGTTATATTTAAAAGATGATGCAAAAGTTGCGCTACTTTATCCTGAAAATGAATATGGATATTTAATAAACAGTCTTATCGATGACATTGTTTTTGAAAGCTCAGCAATATTAGTCAACAGATCTTCATATAAAGACGAACTATCAAATGTAAGAGAATCAATAAAAGAGTTGGGAAAATATGAATTGAGAAAATATGAATTGAGTAGACAAAAACAAATTCTATCTTCTAAAAAAGATGAAAAATCAAAAAAAAGATTAAAAAAATTGGAAAAATTTAAAACTACAAGTGACTACGATTTTACACACATATTGATTGCTGATTATGGTTTGAATTTATTACAGGTTGCACCTCTTCTCCCTTACTATGACATAGACCCCAATATTGTACAGTTTATGGGAACTGGAGTAGTAGATGATAAAACGTTTTTCTTTGAACCTTCTTTACAAGGAGCCATATTTCCCGGTGTTCCTGAAACAAGCAGAATAGATATAATTAATAATTATATGGAGATATATGATGATGAGTTTTTGAGAATCTCAACATTGCCTTATGACTTAATAGGTTTAATTAATTTCATCTATACAAAGGAATATAAACTTGGTGATGTAGTCAAATTATTAAACAATCCGAATAAAAAATTTGATGGTATTGATGGAAACTTTTACTTTAAAGATAATTTGATTGAAAGAGATCTTAACATATTAAAAATAAACAATGGATATTCTGTTGTCATTAATTAGATAAAAAGTTAATTAATTTTGTTACAGCTATAGATCTATGACTAATTTCATTTTTTTCTTTTGTGGGTAATTCAGCCAATGTTTTATTATAATTTTTAGAAATAAAAATTGGATCATAACCAAATCCAAATCTGCCCTTAGCTTGTTCAGAAATTTTTCCATCAATTTTGCCATTAAAAATTACGCTTTGATTATCTTTAACTGTTAAGCTGATAGAAGTTTTAAAGTAAGCATTTTGTTTACTTTTCATTTTAACACTTTTAATAATACTTTCAAAACAAGCCTCATTACTTTTGAAACTATTTAAAAATCTTTTTGAAAGAACGCCTGGTTTCCAATTTAAGCTTTCAATGCATATTCCTGAGTCATCAGCAAAACAAGGAATGCCAGTTTTATTAAATCCATAGTCTGATTTAATTTTTGCATTTTCTTCGAAAGTTTGCCCACTTTCTTCTGGCTCTTCACTTATCTTTAGATCATTTAATGAAAGAAGTTCTAGATTAAATTTGTCAAAGATTTTTTTAATTTCAATTATTTTATTTTTATTATTTGAAAAAAATAATAATTGCCTCAATTTATTTCAAAGCCTCTTTTTGTTTAGAAATTATTTCTTTAACTCCAATTTTTGCTAGTGAAAACATTTCTGTAAACTGAGCATCATTGAAAAAAAATTCCTCCCCAGTAACTTGTATTTCAGATATTTCATCTGAACCACAAATTACAAAATTTGCATCTACTTGAGCCTCGGAGTCTTCATTATAATCTAGATCTAATAATGCTTTATTTTCAACTATTCCAGTTGATACTGCTCCTATAAAGTTTTTTATAATTGGTTTTTGAAGATTATAATTATTCTTCAACTTTTCTATTGCCAGAAATAAAGAAACAAAACCGCCACTGATAGAAGCAGTTCTTGTCCCACCATCTGCTTGAATTACATCACAGTCTATTTTTATTTGACGTTCTCCAAGATTTGAAAGATCTACAATTGATCTTAAGCTACGCCCAATCAACCTTTGTATTTCTTGTGTTCTACCTGATTGTTTTCCTTTTGCTGCCTCTCTATCCATTCTTGTATTTGTAGACCTTGGCAGCATGCCGTATTCTGCTGTAACCCAACCTTTACCAGTATTCTTTAACCAGTGAGGAGTTTTTTCATCAATTGTTGCAAGGCAAAGGACATGTGTGTTTCCAAATTTTACCAAACATGAACCATCTGCATGAATATTGACGTTTTTCTCAAATGAAATTTCACGCATTTGATTGAAGGATCTATCTTTTCTCATATAAATTTAATAATAGTAGATAAAAATAATTTTTAAATAAAATTCTTATGTCTGATAATCTATATGCTCAAATTAATGATAGATCGAAATTAATTTTCAAAAAATTAGTTGAGTCATATCTTAAAACTGGTTCTCCAGCAGGATCAGAAACAATTATGAAGATGGGAGGCTTAAATCTTTCGTCAGCATCAATTAGATCTATTTTATCAAATTTACAAAAAGAAGGACTTTTATACGCACCTCACAGATCAGCAGGCAGAATGCCCACTGAAAAGGGTATGAGGTTTTTTGTAGACGGACTTTTAGAGTTTGGAAGAATTTCAAAAACAGATAAAGAAAATATTAAACAACAGTGTTTAACAAAGGGAAAATCTTATGAAGAGGTGCTTGATGTTGCTTCCAAGGCAATTTCAGGATTATCAAGTTATGCAGGAATAGTTATTGCACCAAAATTTCAAAAAAACATAAAACACGTTGAGTTTATTAGATTAAATAGTAGTCAATTGATGCTTATTCTTGCTTATGAGAATGGAGAAGTGGAAAATCGCATAATTGAAGATAATGGAAAATATAATAGCTCGTTACTTATACAGGCCTCCAATTATCTTACATCAAAGTTTACCAATAGAAATATTTTGCAAATTAAAAGATTAATACAAACAGAAATAAGAAATTCACAAAATGAGCTAGAATTAATTTCTTCAAAATTAATTCAAAAAGGTATCATTGAAACTCAACCCAATAGTAAAAATCCTTATATTTTTTTGCATGGTCAATCAAATTTACTGAAAGATGAAATAGTATCAAAAGACTTAGATCAAATAAGAAATCTTTTTGATGAAATTGAGAAAAAATCTAGTTTTGTAGACATATTAGAAACTGCAGGAAAAGCAAAAGGGGTTCAAATTTTTATTGGATCTAAAAATTTTTTGTTTAAACACTCTGGTCTTTCTATGGTAATGGCCCCATATAAAAATAATGATCAAGAAATTATAGGAGCTATAGGTGTGGTTGGGCCAACAAGACTAAACTACTCCAAAATCGTTCCTCTTGTTGATTATACATCAAAAATTATTGGAAAGGTAATTGATTAATGGTTGAGAAAAAAGAAGAAGATAACCAACAAGAAGAAATTAAAGAACCTGATTCTGAGAATATTGAAAACGAAGAAGATAATAATGACGCTCAAGAAAACACAGATACAGAAAAGACAAGTGAAGATGAAAATACAGAAGAAGATAGTTTAGAAAAGGAAATTGAAACACTGAAAGAAGAAAAAATTCGATTACTGGCTGAAATGGAGAATCTTAGAAAAAGATTTGAACGAGAAAAAGTTGAAACGATAAAATTTGGTAGTATTAATCTAGCAAGAGATATTCTATCGCCAGGAGATAATTTAGAAAGAGCGCTAGATGCTTTACCAGAAGATGAAAATCATCCAGAAAGTATAAAAAATCTTATCGATGGTTTAAAAATGGTGCTTAAAGAATACAAAAGTACTCTTGAAAAACACGGAGTCAAAAAAATTGAAACTTTAAATCAAAAATTTGATCATAATTTTCATCAAGCAATGATGGAAGTTGAAAATAATGATTTTGAAGAAGGAACAGTAGTACAAGAAGTCCAATCTGGCTATACAATGCATGACCGATTACTCAGAGCAGCGATGGTTGGTGTTTCCAAAAAACCAGTCGCTAGAACGGAAGAACCTACAGAAGAAAAAGAAGAAGATAATCCTGAAAATTAGAGTAAAGAAAAGTCATAAAAAGCCATAAATTACTTGATTTTTTTAATATAAATCGGGAACATCCTTGTATTTTAAAACTTTTTTCCCATATCTAATGTAGCCAATGTTGATTGGTAAATAATTAAGTAAAGAGGATATAAAATATGGCAAAAGTAATTGGTATTGATTTAGGTACTACAAACTCCTGCGTTGCAGTAATGGACGGTAAGGAAGCAAAAGTAATTGAAAACTCTGAAGGCGGAAGAACAACACCGTCAATGGTAGCATTCAGTGACACAAAAGAAAAACTTGTTGGACAATCTGCTAAAAGACAAGCTGTAACTAATTCTGAAAATACTTTATTTGCCATAAAAAGATTAATTGGAAGAACATTTGAGGACGAAGCTGTTAAGTCTGACAGCGGATTAGTACCTTATAAAATCGTAAAAGGTGATAACGGTGATGCTTGGGTAGAAGCACGTGGAGATAAATATAGTCCAAGTCAAATTAGTGCATTCATTTTACAAAAAATGAAAGAGACAGCAGAGTCCTATTTAGGAGATACTGTTACACAAGCAGTTATAACAGTTCCTGCATATTTTAATGACGCTCAAAGACAAGCAACAAAAGATGCTGGAAAAATAGCTGGACTAGAAGTTTTAAGAATTATTAACGAGCCTACTGCTGCAGCGTTAGCATATGGATTAGATAAAAAGAAAACTGGTACTGTTGCTGTTTATGATCTTGGTGGAGGTACATTTGATATTTCCATTTTAGAAATAGGTGACGGTGTTTTTGAAGTTAAATCAACCAATGGCGATACGCACCTTGGTGGTGAAGATTTTGATCTTAAAATCATTGATTATCTCGCTGACGAATTCAAAAAAGATAATGGTATTGATTTACGTTCAGATAAACTTGCCCTTCAACGTTTGAAAGAGTCTGCTGAGAAAGCAAAAATTGAATTATCAAGTTCAACTGAAACAGAAGTTAACTTACCATTCATAACAGCTGATCAATCTGGCCCTAAACATTTAACGATTAAGTTATCGAGAGCCAAACTTGAAGCTATCGTAGGCGAACTTTTAAACCAAAGTTTAAAACCTTGCGAAATGGCACTTAAAGATGCCGGTTTACAAGCTGCTGAAATCGATGATGTTATTTTAGTTGGTGGTATGACAAGAATGCCTAAAGTAACAGAGATAGTAAAAAACTTCTTTGGTAAAGAGCCTAACAAAGGTGTTAACCCAGATGAAGTAGTAGCATCTGGTGCTGCTATTCAAGCAGGCGTATTACAAGGCGATGTGAAAGATGTTTTATTACTTGATGTTACACCTTTATCACTTGGTATTGAAACACTCGGCGGTGTATTCACAAAACTAATTGATAAAAACACAACTATCCCAACAAAGAAGAGCCAGGTATTTTCTACAGCTGAAGATAATCAGAGTGCAGTAACAATTAGAGTGTTTCAAGGTGAAAGAGAGATGGCTGCTGATAACAAATTATTAGGTCAGTTTGACTTAGTAGGCATTCCACCTGCCGCAAGAGGAATGCCTCAAATTGAAGTAACTTTTGATATTGATGCAAACGGTATCGTAAATGTTTCGGCTAAAGACAAATCAACTGGTAAAGAACAACAGATTAAAATTCAAGCTTCTGGGGGATTATCTGATGAAGAGATTGAAAAAATGGTCAAAGAGGCAGAAGAAAATGCTGAGGCTGATAAGAAGAAAAGAGAAGCTGTTGATACCAGAAACCATGCTGATAGTTTAATTAATGAAACTGAAAAGAACTTAAAAGAGCACGGAGATAAAATCCCAGAAGCTGATAGAAATAAGATCACTGAGGATATTGAAGAGCTTAAGAAAGTAAAAGACGGTGAGGATTTAGAAGCTATAAAATCTAAAACTGAAGCACTAGTTCAGTCATCTCTAAAAATGGGTGAAGCAATTTATAAACAAAACCCTCAAGGTGCCGGACCTCAACCTGATCCATCTGGTGCTGAACCATCAGCTGATAATACAAAAGATGAAAAGGTTGTAGACGCTGAATTTGAAGAAGTAGACGAAGATAAAAAAGATTAACGCTCCATTACTTTTATAAGGAGGAGATGTGGCTGATAAAGATTTCTATGAGATACTAGGTGTTCAACGAAATGCCAGTGATGATGAAATAAAAAAGGCTTATAGAAAACAGGCCATGAAATATCATCCTGATCGTAACAAGGATGACAAAACTGCTGAAAGAAAATTCAAAGAAGCTGCGGCTGCTTACGAAATTCTAAAAGACTCAGAGAAAAGATCAGCTTACGATCAATATGGACATGATGCTTTCAAACAAGGCGGCATGGGCGGAGCCCAAGGTTTTGGTGATTTTGCAGGAGGTTTTTCTGATATTTTTGAAGAATTTTTTGGCGGAGGGTTTGGTGGACAATCTTCAAGAAGAAGAGGTCCCCAAAGAGGAAGTGATCTTCGTTACAACATGTCTGTTTCTTTGCAGGAAGCTTTCACAGGTAAAAAACCACAAATAAGAATACCAACATATGTTGGTTGTGATACGTGTGCAGCAACAGGAAGTGCAGATAAATCTGGACCAAGTACTTGCTCTACTTGTGGTGGTGCAGGAAAAGTTCGATCTCAACAAGGCTTCTTCTCTATTGAGAGACCATGCCCAACATGTGGAGGAGAAGGTTCCAGTATTAAAAATCCATGTCTTAAATGTTCTGGAACTGGAAATATAAAAAAGCAAAAAACAATTTCTGTTACTATTCCTGCTGGTGTTGATACAGGTACAAGAATTCGAATAGCCGGTGAAGGTGAACCTGGTGAAAGAGGTGCAGGAAATGGGGATCTATATATTTTTGTTGAAGTTCAAAAGGACAAACTCTTTGAAAGAGAAGAAGAAAATTTATTTTGTGAAATACCAATTTCAATCACTACTGCTATTTTAGGTGGTGAAATAGAAGTACCAACTATAGAGGGAAAAAAAGCCAGGCTTAACATTCCAGCAGGAACTCAATCTGAAACGCAATTTAGACTACGCGGCAAAGGTATGAGTATACTTCGACAAAGCAGACGAGGTGATATGTATGTGCAAGCAAACGTTGAAATACCAGTTAATCTAAATAGTAAACAAAAAGATATTTTGAGAGAGTTTGAAAATGAAGGTGGAACATCAAAAAAACACAGTCCAAAATCACAAGGTTTTTTCTCAAAATTAAAAGAAGTCTGGGAAGATTTAACTTAATTTCTTTTCAACTTACAATCACCAAAGTATAAGAAGTTTTTATGGCAAAAATTAAAATAGCAGTTGCAGGTTGTCTTGGCCGAATGGGTCAGGAAATATCGAAACAAATTTTACAAAATAAAAATTTAGAATTTGTCGGTGGATTTGAACACAAAAAACATAAAGATATAAACAAGCCTTTAAACAAAGTTTCAAGTATAAACTCTACAAAATTAGTTACAGCTAATGCAGCTCAGTTAATCAAAGATTCAAATGTTATAATTGATTTTACAACACCTAAGTCTACATTAGATAATTTAAATATTGCTTCTACAAACAAAACAGCAGTTGTTATTGGCACAACAGGAATGACAGACGCACAAAAAAAGAAAGTAAAAAGTTATTCTAAAAAAATACCTATACTCATGTCTTCTAACATGAGCTTGGGCGTTAACTTACTATTTAATTTAGTGAAACAAACAGCTTCAGCTCTAAAAGATACTGATTATGATATTGAAATTGCTGAGACTCATCATAAACATAAAAAAGATGCTCCTTCCGGAACTGCATTATCTCTCGGTGAATATGCAGCTGAGGGAAGAAAAACTAAATTAAATAAATCAAAAGTTTTAGATCGAACAAAAAAACTATCATCTAGAAAAAAAGGTGACATTGGCTTTTCTGTTACAAGAGGCGGTGAAATTGCAGGTGAACATATAGTAAGTTTTATTGGTAGCAACGATAGAGTTGATCTAGTTCATAAAGCTAATAATCGATCAATTTTTGTAGATGGGGCCATCGAAGCAGCTATCTTTATTTCTAAAAAGAAAACAGGTCTTTTCAATATGAATGATTTGTTATTTTAATAATAGCTTAATTGTCTTTTAATTCTTAAGTACAAACTTTCCTTTAAATCGGCATGCAAGAAAGTTGCAACTTCAGTTTCTTTATCAGATTCTCTTATTGATAACTTGGAAGTGTTTTTAAATTTTGTAAAAAAAACTTTGGACCAATAAGTGCTGAATTTAGATGAATGTAAAAGTTTATCACCTTTATATTTTCTTATAGATATTTCCTTTTGATTAATTTTAATTTCATCCTTAATATTTTTTTCTTTGAAATAAAGGCGGATCAAATAAAAAATTATCAGATATTCAAGTCCAAGAAATATAGATACAGGCCATGCACCTTGTACAATAAGAAAAATAGAGAACAATGAAATCCAACTTATAAAAATAATTCCTAAAACTAAAAAGACTGATTTAGAACAGCTTTGATAAGGTCTTATATTTTCATTTAATGAATTCATAATTTGACATTAATATAAAATAACCTTTCTGATAAAGGGACATATGTGCACAGATATTAAATCGATAATTTGCATTTTATTATCAATTTATAATTGCTTCCAAATCCTAAAAAATGGCTAAATTCCTTTGATCTCTTGCTAATTTAGTAAGGAACATATAGATGCATCCCCGAAAAAATATTAAGTAATAATCCTTATTTAATGGTGGCTTGATGAAAAAGATTGGTAAAATTTTAGCAGCAAACAGAAGTGAAATTGCTATTCGAATTTTTAGAGCTGCTGAAGAGTCTGGTATTAAAACAGCTGCTATTTATTCTAAAGAAGACCGTTTTGCTATTCACCGATTTAAAACGGATGAAAGTTATTTAGTTGGTGAAGGCAAAGGTCCAATTCAAGCATATTTAGACATAGACTCGATTATTAAAATTGCTAAAGATGCAAAGGTTGATGCTATACATCCAGGTTATGGATTTTTATCTGAGAGTCCTGAACTAGCTGAGCAGTGTGAAAAAAATGACATAACATTTATTGGCCCCAGTAAAGAAATACTAAAAAGATTTGGAAATAAAACTGAAGCTAAAAAAGTTGCGGAAGAAGCAAAGGTAGACACCGTTCCATCTGTTCTTGTAACAAAAGAAAATTTAAAAAGTATTGAAAAAGAAGTTGAGAAAATTGGTTACCCAGTAATTGTCAAAGCTAGTTGGGGTGGTGGCGGTCGAGGAATGCGTGTTGTTAGATCAAGCAACGAATTAATAGATCAAATTACAACTGCTCAAAGCGAGTCACTTAAAGCTTTTGGAAAAGATGAAGTATTTATAGAAAAATTTTTAGAAGATGCTGCTCACATAGAAGTTCAAATTTTAGGTGACAGACATGGGAATATCATACATCTTTTTGAAAGAGATTGTTCTCTTCAAAGAAGACATCAAAAGATTATTGAAAGAGCACCTGCACATTTTCTTGAAAATAAAACTCGAGAAGAAATTTGCAGTGCTGCTATTAAAATTGCAAAACAAGTTAAATACTTTGGTGCAGGAACTGTTGAATTTTTGTTTGATAAAAAGTCTGGTGAATTTTATTTTATCGAAGTTAACCCAAGAATTCAAGTTGAGCATACAGTAACAGAAGAAGTAACTGGTATTGATATTGTAAAAGCTCAAATTAAAATTGCAGAAGGTGAAAAAATTGGTGATCACCCAGCACTTCCTAAACAAGAAGACATTCATCTAAACGGATTTGCTATTCAATGTAGAGTTACTACCGAAGATCCGCTTAATAATTTTATGCCCGATTATGGAAAGATAATGACTTATCGCTCGGCAGCTGGTTTTGGAGTGAGACTTGATGCAGCAAATGCTTCTGCTGGTTCCATCATCACACCGTATTATGATTCTTTACTTGTAAAAGTAACAACTTGGGCAAAGCATCAAGACGACTGTATTAAAAGAATGGATAGGGCTTTGCGAGAATTTAGAATTAGAGGCGTTAAAACAAATTTAGTATTTCTTGAGTCTCTTATTAACAATAAAGATTTCCTTGAAGGAAACTACAATACAAATTTTGTTGATACTAAAAAAGAGCTCTATGCATATAATCCGCAAAAAGATCGAGCGTCAAAAATCGTATCTTATCTTGGAAACATAATTGTAAATGGACACAATGACATATCTGGAAGGGTTAGTAGTAATTCGACTGTAGAAGTTCAAATTCCTATTTCAAATATTAAAAGTGAGAAAAATGATTATGTAAAGGATTTACAAAATTTAGGTCCAGAAAAATTTGCAAAAAAAATAAAAGAAACACCTTACACCCTAATTACTGACACAACGATGCGTGATGCACACCAATCGCTTCTTGCTACAAGAATGAGAACAGATGATCTTATTAATATTGCTGAATATTATAGTGAAAATCTAAGCAACTTGTTCTCATTAGAATGTTGGGGCGGTGCAACCTTCGATACATCGATGCGTTTTTTAAAAGAGGATCCTTGGGATAGATTAGCAAGATTAAACAAAAGGGCCCCTAACCTTCTTAAACAAATGCTCTTTAGGGGATCTAATGCTGTTGGATATAAAAATTATCCAGATAACGTGGTTAAACATTTTGTTCAACAATCAGCTCAAGCTGGGATTGACGTATTCCGTGTTTTTGACTCATTAAACCTAATTGATAATATGCGTGTTGCAATTGATGAAGTACGTAATCAAAATAAAATTTGTGAAGGAACTATCT
The DNA here is from genome assembly GCA_902625365.1 of uncultured Alphaproteobacteria bacterium. Taxonomy (GTDB): domain Bacteria; phylum Pseudomonadota; class Alphaproteobacteria; order HIMB59; genus CACPNW01. The sequence continues at coordinate 93,782 of CACOAX010000001.1, read as the reverse complement.
GTTATACAAATGATGTAACCGATCCAAATGAGAAAAAATATACATTAAAATATTATATTGATCTTGTAAGAGATTTAGAAAAAGCAGGAGCGCATATTATTGCCATTAAAGATATGGCAGGATTAGCAAAACCTAATGCTATAAAAAAATTAGTCAACGAAATTAAACAAACAACTGCTCTTCCAATTCATTTCCATACTCACGATACATCCGGTACTTCATCAGCATCAGTTCTTGCTGCTATTGAAGAAAAGGTAGATATCGTCGATCTTGCAATTGACTCGATGAGTGGATTAACATCACAACCTGCACTTGGTTCTGTCGTATCTATAATGAAACAAAATCATCAAGACCCAAAACTTGATGAAGAGGCTATAAGAACACTATCTTTATATTGGGAACAAGTTCGTCAAAATTATCATGCATTTGAAACCGATTTCAAAGGTGGTAGTTCTGATGTGTATCTTCACCAAATGCCTGGTGGTCAGTTTACAAATTTAAAAGAACAAGCAAGATCATTGGGAATTACAACTGATAAGTGGGGAATGGTTGCTAATAAATATGCAGAGGTAAACCAACTTTTTGGTGATATTGTTAAAGTTACACCTTCTTCTAAAATTGTAGGTGATATGGCGCTCTATATGATCGCTAATGATTTATCCAAAGAAGATGTATTAGATCCAAAAAAAGAAATTTCTTTTCCTGCTTCAGTTATCGAATTTTTTAAAGGGGAGATTGGTATACCTCAAGGAGGCTTTCCAAAAGAACTACAAAAGAAAGTTCTTGGTGATACTAAACCTTTGACAAGAAGACCTGGGGAAATTTTAGAATCAGTTGATTTAGATAAAGAAGCCAAAAATTTAGAAGATGAAATAGGGATGAAAGTTAATCAAACACATCTATCGTCATACTTAATGTATCCTAAAGTTTTCAAAGATTATGTTGATCATTTTAAGGAGTTTAGTGATACATCAATTTTGTCAACAGAATTGTTTTTCTATGGTCCTCAACAAGATAAAGAATACACGATAGAAATTGATAGAGGGAAAAACCTTATCTTAAGATACTTAGCGAAAAGTGAAGTTAATAGTAATGGAAAGTGCTCCGTTTTTTTTGAAATTAACGGACAACCAAGAACAATAGATATAGAAAATAAAGAATTTTCAAAAAATATAACACAAAGAGCAAAAGCAGATGATAATAATTTGGATCATGTTGGGTCTCCTTTGCCAGGTCAAGTTGCTAAAATATTTGTTCAACCAGGTAGTAAAGTAATAAAAGGTGATAAGTTACTAGTGATCGAAGCCATGAAAATGGAAACTACTATTAATGCGGATAAAAGTGGAACCATCAAAGCAATTAATGTTGCATCTGGTGATAATGTGGAAACAAAAGACTTGATTGTCGTGATTAGCTAGCAAAGTTGTATTCTTTGTAACACTCTTCTATCGACCCTCTTGTGTTTATAAGTTCACCTGAAGAATCTCGAAATTCAAAATATTCTACTCTCTTAATATTGGAGTTTAAATTAAAAAAGATAAATAATCTGCATGAGCTGCTATCATATCGCATAATATGTACTGAGCCATCAGATCTCACTAAATTAGGCTGTCCTAGTTTTTGTTTTATTTCCGCAAGTTGTTTGCCCATAAAATTTATTTCTGAAATTTTTTGTTGCTCTTTAACTATAGTCTTTTCCTCTTCTTTTTCTTCAGTGATTATTTGTTGTTCCTCAACAATAGTTTTATCTTCAATAATTTCTGGTTCTTTTTTTATAATAGTTTCTTCAACTTTATCTTTTACAACTGCTCCAACCTTAACAACTTCTCTGCCAACCTCAATAGTTGTACAGCTAGACAAAAACACTAGTGTTAAAAAATAAATTGATAACCGCATTGCTCTTAGTGGCATTTCTATATATGTAATCTCTTATGATTACAGTAATTAAATCACCGTTCGTTCAATACAAATTAACAATTTTGCGAAATAAAAAAACGTCAAATACTGTTTTTAGACAAACTATGAATGAGATAAGCTATCTCATTGCTTCAGATGTTCTAAAATATGTTCCATTTAAAAAACAAACAATTGAAACACCTCTAAAAAAAATTAATGGTACAGCCTTGGGTCAACCCATAATTTTGGTCCCAATATTACGTGCCGGTTTAGGGTTACTTGAGGGGTTTGCAAAATTTTTACCGGAAGCTGAAAAAGGTCACATAGGTTTATACCGCGACGAGCAAACTTATGAACCTGTAGAATACCTTTTTAAACTTCCTAGAGTTAAAAATAAAAAAGTGTTAATTCTAGATCCAATGTTGGCCACAGGTAATTCTTCAATTGCTGCAATCAATTTAATAAAAAACAAAGGGGTAAATATTAAAGATATATTTTTGGTGTCTTTACTAGCTGCTCCTGAGGGTATTAAAAATATTCAAAAAAAGCAAAAAGGCATTCATATATTTACTTGCAACATTGATGCTAAATTGAATAAAAATAAGTTCATTGTACCAGGCTTAGGTGACGCAGGTGATAGGTACATGGGAACTTGAAGTTATCCATAAAAAATCTTATTATTTATCCATTATCTCGTTTTTTAATTCATTTTTTTAATAATAAAATGTTATCAATGAGGTATCTATAATTCATATTTAAGGGGGATTTTTAGTATGAAGAAAATTTTAAGTATTATTTCAGTTTCTTTCGCTCTTGTCTTCTCTTCAAGTGCGTTTGCAAACAAGATTGGAGTTGTATATGACTCTGGAGGAAAGTTTGATAAATCATTTAACGAATTAGCATTTAAAACTGCTGAAAGAGTTAAAAACGAACTTGGTTGGGGCATGGTTGAATTTGAAGCTTCAAACAACACTCAAATAGAACAAGGCATGCGTAAAATTGCAGACAGAGGCGCATCATTAATCGTAGCAATGGGTTTTGCTCAAGCTGATGCTGTTGCAGCAGTTGCTCCTGATTATCCAGATATAAACTTTGTTGCAGTGGATGTATGTTGGGTAGATGATCCAGCAAGCAACATCTATCAAGCTTGTTACAAAGAGCACGAAGGATCATTCCTTGTTGGTATGATTGCAGCTATGGCTTCTGAAAGTGGAACAATTGGTTTTGTTGGTGGAATGGATATCCCACTAATCAGAAAATTCCAAGGAGGTTATGAGCAAGGTGCACTTTATGTAAATCCTGATATTAACATTTTAGCTAACATGACTGGCTCAACACCAGAGGCATGGAACAACCCAACAAAAGGTGCTGAATTAACAAAAGCACAAATTGATGGTGGCGCAGATGTCGTATATCAAGCAGCAGGTGGAACAGGTATAGGTGTTCTTCAAGCAGCAGCTGATGCAGGAATAATGGGTATTGGTGTTGATACAAATCAAAACTGGATGCACCCAGGTAACATGCTTACTTCTATGTTAAAGCGTTTAGATTTAACAATTTTTGAACAAGCTGAAAAAACAGCTGCAGGAACTTTTGAGTCAGGAATTCATATTCTTGGTTTAGCTGAAGGTATGGTTGGCTATGCTACTGAAGACGGCATGGTAACTTCTGCAATGGAATCAGCAGTTGCAGCAGCAGCAGCAGATATTGTTAGTGGTTCAATGGAAGTTGCTGACTGGTCACAAGAGTAATAGAACTTTTATAAATAATTTGGTGAGACCAAGAGATTAAATAATTTTATGGTCTCACCTATCCTAGAATTAAAAAATATAAATAAATCTTTTGGCCATGTACACGCCAATAAGAATATTAATCTTACCATTAACAAAGGAACAATCCATGGAATAATTGGAGAAAACGGTGCTGGAAAATCTACTCTAATGAGTATCGTGTTTGGTCTTTATCAAGCAAATTCAGGAACAATAAAAATAAATGGAAAAGAGATAAATCTAAGATCTCCTAAGGACTCTATAATTAATGGCATCGGCATGGTGCACCAACATTTTATGTTAGTAGAAAATTTTACTGTTTTAGAAAATATAATTTTGGGATTTGAAGGCGAATTAGTATTTGGAAAAAATTTAGAAAAAGCAAAAAAAGATTTAAAAAATCTTTGTGATACATACAAACTGAATATTGATCTTAATTCAACAATATCAGATTTGTCGGTTGGGTTTCGTCAAAGAGTTGAAATATTAAAGTCGCTCTATAGAGGGGCAGAAATTCTTATACTTGATGAACCGACAGGTGTTTTAACACCGCAAGAAGTTGATGAATTGTTTAAAATATTACGCTCGCTCAATGAAGAGGGTAAAACAATTGTTTTAATTACCCATAAATTAATAGAAATCATGGATCTAACAAGTGAAGTTTCTGTAATGCGACAAGGGGAAATGGTTGGAAATACTAAAACTGAAGATACTAATAAAGAACAATTAGCTGAGATGATGGTTGGTAGAAGTGTATTATTAAGACTTGATAAAACAGAAGCTAATACAGGCGATGTCGTTTTTAAAGTTGAAGATCTTACTGTTAAAGATGATCTAGATGTAACTAGAGTCAAGAATGTAAATTTAGAAATTCGTGCAGGAGAGATTTTAGGCTTAGCAGGTGTTACGGGAAATGGTCAAACAGAATTACTGGAAGCGCTTTCTGGCATTAGAAAAGTTGAGTCAGGTCAAATATATTTAGACGGAAAAAAAGTATCAGATAGTCAAAATTTTCTAGATCCAAGAGAATTGAAAGATCAAGGTTTAGCTCATGTTCCTGAAGACAGACAAAGAATGGGATTAGTTACAGATTTTAAAGCTTATGAAAATCTTATATTTGGTTATCATGATCAACAACCGTTTTCGAGGTCTTCAATTTTAAATCATAAAGATATAATTTCCCATTCTAAAAAAATTATGGAAGAGTATGATGTAAGACCACAATCACCAAATTTAATCACTTCGAATTTCTCAGGCGGTAATCAACAAAAAATAATTTTAAGTAGGGAACTTAATGAAAAACCAAAAGTATTATTAGTTGGTCAACCTACGAGAGGTGTAGATATAGGTGCTATTGAATTTATTCATCAAAGATTAATAGATATGAGAGATAAAGGCGCTGCAATACTTTTAGTATCTGTTGAGTTGGATGAAGTGCTTTCATTATCTGATAGAATTGTTGTTATGTTTGATGGAAAGATAGTTGGTGAAAAAGAAAATACAAATGTTACTGATCGTGAGTTAGGATTATTAATGGCAGGAGTTGTGTAATGGCAACAGTAGATAAATCCAGAGTTCCGTGGTGGGTTTCCAATCTCATTGTTCCGCTCGTTAATTTAACATTAGCATTATTTGTGTCAGGCCTGTTTATATTTATTGCAGGTGAAAATCCTTTTGAAGCAGTAAGTTTAATAATCTACGGTTCCTTTGGTTATATAGAAGGTTTTGCTTACACTCTTTATTATACAACAAATTTTATTTTTACTGGTTTAGCGTTTGCCGTCGCATTTCATTGTAGACTTTTTAATATTGGTGGTGAAGGTCAAGCTTATATTGGTGGTCTAGGAGTTTTTTTAGTTGCTATAAATTTTAGTTTTTTACCTGTTCCAATTGTATGGTTGCTTGCTGTTGGTGGAGCTGTAGTTTTTGGTGCTGCTTGGGCATTTATCCCAGCCTATCTTCAAGCAACGAGAGGGAGTCATGTAGTTATAACTACAATTATGTTTAACTTTATAGCTGCATCTTTGATGGTTTTCTTACTTGTTGATGTAATTAGGGATACCACACAAATGGGACCTCACACAGTTGCTTTACCGGAAGAACAGTGGTTTCCAAGTTTTGAAGATTTTGCAGCCCTATTTGGAATTAAGATCAGATATTCACCATTAAACATTTCTTTTCTCTTAGCAATTGCTGCATCATTTTTTGTTTGGTTCTTAGTATGGAAAACAAGATGGGGTTACGAAATGCGAGCTGTTGGCCACAATACACAAGCGGCAATTTACGCAGGAATTTCTCCTTATAAAAATATAATTATTGCAATGTGTATATCTGGTGGTTTAGCAGGATTGTTAGGTGTTAATGAAATATTAGGAGTTCATCATAAAATCGTTGCAGGTTTTCCAGCTGGATACGGTTTCACTGGAATTGCCGTTGCTTTAATGGGAAGAAACCATCCTATAGGAATTTTTCCAGCGGCATTTTTATTTGGAATTTTATACCAAGGAGGATCAGAAGTTACTTTCGATATGCCAAATATTACTCGGTATATGTTTGTTGCTGTTCAAGGTGTAATCATTTTATTTAGTGGTGCATTAGAGAACCTGTTTAGACCACAAATTGAAAACTTTTTTGTTAACAGACTAAACCTAAAGGCAAAAGCGTAATGGAATTTTTATCTGATATTGCATCGTTAATAAATTCTACTTTAAGAATTTCAACACCATTAGTATTTGCAGCTATGGCAGGAATATTTGCTGAAAGATCAGGGGTTATTGATTTTAGTTTAGAAGGAAAAATGCTTATGGCTGCCTTTGTTGCTGCAGTAGGTTCTTATTTTTTAGGAAATCCATGGCTTGGTTTATTGTTGGCTATTATAGCATGCGTTAGCCTTTCAATGTTGCACGGTTTTGCTTCAGTTACCTATAAGGGCGATCAAGTTGTTTCATGTGTTGCTATAAATATTTTAATAATTGGTTTAACCACTGCTCTGGCAGCCGCTTGGTTTGGGCAAGCAGGTTTAACACCAACACTAAATGAAGATCAGCGTTTTTTAGAAGTTAATCTTCCTTTTGCTGAGAGTTTAAGGGATGTACCGATAATTGGAACAATTTATAGTGATATATTAAGTGGACATTATATTTTTGTATACCTAGCTTACGCTATAGTTCCATTAGTTTTTTGGGTTGTGTTTAAAACTAGTTTTGGTTTGAGATTAAGAGCAGTTGGAGAAAATCCCAGTGCTGTTGATACGGCAGGCATAAATGTCTTTGCAATGAGATATAAAGCTTTGGCAATCAACGGTGTCTTAATTGCCTTTGCTGGAGCTCATTTATCAACTGCAGTTAATGCCAATTTCTTTAGAGAGATGTCAGCTGGAAGAGGATACTTAGCTTTAGCAGCTATGATTTTTGGAAAGTGGCATCCTAAAACTGCATTAGTAGCTTGTTTACTTTTTGGATTTACCGATGCACTTCAAATCAGACTCCAAGGAGTCGAACTACCTGCCATTGGTGAAATACCTGTTCAGCTAATACAAGCATTACCTTATGTATTAACTGTTGTTTTGCTTGCCGGTTTTGTTGGTAAAGCAATTGCCCCTAACGCAATTGGTCAGCCATATATTAAAGAAAGATAATCTAAGTTATTTTAGAAAAATATCTATATAAGTAATATACTAAATCAGGAGATAATATGTCTATATTAGAAAAATATATGAAAGTGTTTAACGAAAAAGATGAAGCAGGAATGAACGAAATTATCCATGATGATTTTAAATTTACAATGCATTCTAGTGGTAATGTTTTATCAAAGTCCGATGTTATAGGTTGGGCTATGAGTGATGACATTAATGATGATAAGTCTAGAATTGTATATGAAAATGATGAAATTGGGATACATCATTCTTTTGTTACTTTTAAAGATGGAAACACTCAGGCTGTAATGGCAGTATATAAATATAAAGATGGTAAAATAATTTCACTTGAAACTGGCGCAACTAATATGCCAAAATAAAAAAAGTGGAACGTTAAGTTCCACTTTTGAATATGTTAAAATATTTTTTATTGTTCTAAATCAAAACGATCAGCATTCATCACTTTATTCCAAGCTTTAATGAAGTCTTTTTTCATTTTTTCTTCACTGTCATCACTTGCATAAAGTTCTGCTATTGCTCTTAATTGAGAATTAGATCCAAAAACAAGATCTACTCTAGATGCAGTTCTTACTTTTTCACCTGTAATTTTATCTATAGCTTCATATGAATTGCTCCCAGTTGGCTTCCAACTAACACCCATATCTAATAGCTTATCAAAGAAATCATTTGTTAACTTTCCTTTTGTATCAACAAATAATCCTCTTTGATCTGAGCTAATACCCATGGATCTCATACCCCCAACAAGTACCGTCATTTCAGGAGCTGTTAACCCAAGAAGCTGGGCTTTATCCAGCATTAGTTCCTCAGCTGTAACATCGTAATTCATTTTTAAATAATTACGAAATGCATCTGCTTCAGGTTCAAGAACACCAAAAGAATCAATATCAGTTTTCTCTTGAGTGGTATCACCTCTGCCGGGTGTAAAAGGAACTTCCATTCCAGTTGCTTGTTCTATACCTACATTACCTGCAAGAACGATTACATCAGCTATTGAAGCTCCTGTTTTCTTTGCAATAGGCTCAAGAATACCAAGAACTTTTTTTAATTGTTCAGGTTTGTTAACTTCCCAATCTTTTTGAGGAGCAAGTCTAATTCTTGCACCATTAGCTCCGCCTCTCATATCTGATCCTCTGAAAGTCGACGCACTTGCCCAAGCAGTTTCAACCATTTCTTGAGTAGTTAAACCACTACTTAAAATTTTAGCTTTAACTGCTTCAATGTCATAATTTGAGTGACCTTGAGGTACAGGATCTTGCCAGATCAATTCTTCTTCAGGAACTTCAGGCCCCAAATATCTTGTTTTTGGTCCCATATCTCTATGAAGAAGTTTAAACCACGCTCTAGCAAACTGGTCAGCAAAATATTCTGGGTCTTTATGAAATTTTTCTGATACTTTTCTGTATTCAGGATCTTCACGCATTGCCATATCAGCTGTTGTCATCATTGTTGGAACTTTTATTGATGGATCATCAACTTCTGGAGCCATGTGTTCCTCTTTTTGATCAATAGCATGCCAGATTTGTGCACCTGCCGGACTTTTAACCAGCTTCCATTCGTACCCAAGTAGCATATCAAAATATCCATTATCCCATTGAGTTGGATTAGGAGTCCAAGCACCCTCTATTCCACTTGTTGTAGTATCTCGACCGACACCAGACGCATGCAAGTTGTTCCACCCTAAACCCATCTGTTCTATCGGCGCTCCTTCTGGTTCTGCCCCAACAAGAGCAGGATCACCCGCACCGTGTGCTTTACCAAAAGTGTGTCCACCAGCAGTTAGCGCTACAGTTTCAGTATCATTCATTGCCATTCTTGCAAAAGTCTCTCTAATATCTTTAGCACTAGCAAGTGGATCAGCTTTTCCATCTGGTCCTTCAGGGTTTACATATATTAATCCCATCTGCACTGCTGCAAGTGGATTATCTAAAATTCTTTCACCAGTATATCTTTTATTTTGAAGCCATTCTTCTTCTACGCCCCAGTAAATATCTTCTTCTGGTGCCCAAATGTCTGGGCGTCCCCCACTAAATCCAAAAGTTTTACCTCCCATAGATTCAATTGCAACGTTACCTGTTAAAATAAATAAATCAGCCCAACTAATTTTATTTCCATATTTTTTCTTTATTGGCCAAAGAAGTCTTCTTGCTTTATCTAAGTTACCATTATCCGGCCAACTGTTTAACGGGGCAAAACGTTGAGCTCCTGTTCCACCACCACCACGGCCATCACCAGTTCTATAAGTTCCAGCAGCATGCCATGTCATACGAATAAAGAAACCACCATAATGACCATAATCAGCTGGCCACCAATCTTGAGAGTCAGTCATCAGATTATGGAGGTCTTTTTTTAATGCAGCATAATCTAATTTTTTGAACTCTTCTCGATAGTTAAAACCAGCTTCCATTGGATCTGATTTTTGATCATGTTGATGAAGTATGTTTAAGTTAAGTTGATTAGGCCACCATTCTCGGTTTGACGTACCTTCTCCCATATTTTTTGTAATTGCTCCGTGCATTACAGGGCATTTACTCTCTGCATCCATTTAGAACCTCCGTTATTTAATACTAATATATAAAGAATTTAAATTAAAGAAAAGTGAAAACTATAACTCAATTTTAAATTTTTCGGGTCGCCACGACGCAGGTGCAAGTTCAAAATCATTAAAATCAAAAGCAGGTGCGACAGTGCACCCAATTAAACTGTAAGAACCGGAGGATCTCATAGCAAACCAGTTGTTTGCCTTCACTGTATAAATATAATTATTATCTGAGCCTAGTGAAAAAGCTTCATAATTAACTCCATCACTAGATGTAAAAACCTCCAGAGGATCTCCAGAATAAAAATGTAATATTTCATTTTTAGTTAATCGATGCCAATGTGATTTTTCACTCCTTTTTAATAGGTAATAAATTTGACTAACATTATCGTTCTTAAAATTTTCAACATAATGCCCCCCTTCAGGGTGACTAATCATTTTGAGTTTTTTTATTAAATTATCTGCTTCCACTTAGATTAAATGACCAAGTTTACTTTTCTTAGTTGAGATATATTTTTCATTATATTTATTTGTGTCTGAGAAAATAGGAACTCTTTGGTTTACTTTGATACCCATATCTTCAAGCGCTTTTATTTTTTTTGGGTTATTAGTCATCAAGTCTAATTTTTTGATCGCTAAATATTTTACCATTCCAGCAATATTTTCATATGTTCTTTCATCATCTTTGAAACCTAATTGATGATTAGCTTCAACTGTATCTAGCCCCTTGTCTTGTAAACTATATGCTTTAATTTTATTTGAAAGTCCAATGCCTCTTCCTTCTTGTTGAAGATAAAAAATAACCCCTCTTCCAATCTGAGCAATTTGTTTTAATGATTCAGTTAGTTGGAATCTACAATCACATCTCATACTAAAAAAAGACTCCCCTGTAATACATTGCGAATGAATTCTTGATAAAACTGGCTCATCAGTAAGCAAGTCACCCATACATATTGCTAAATGATCTTTAGATTCATTTTCATCTGTAAAGGCATGTACAGTGAACTCTCCAATATCTGTTGGAAGTTTGCTAGTTTCAATAAACTTTAACTTTTCTGACATTATAGTTTAGTAGGATTTGGAGCACCTTTATATACTTCTTCAGGATCAAAAACTTTTTCTTTCTCTTCAAATTCAAGAACAACTTTAGAGCTAGAATTATTCAAAGGAATACTTCTATAAAAACATGATCTATATCCTACATGACAGCTAGCACCACCTTTGACATCAACCCTTAACCAAACACAATCTTGATCATCATCAATTCTTATTTCTTTTATCTTCTGAGTTAATCCACTTGTTTTACCCTTATGCCAAAGGGTATTTCTACTTCTAGAATAATAAACAGCTTCGCCAAAACTTATAGTTTTTTTAAAGGCTTCTTCATTCATATAACCTTGCATAAGTAGTTCACCAGATGAAAAATCTGTAGTCACAACTGGTATCAGACCGTTTGAGTCAAATTTTGGAGCAAGTTCATTTGACTCCTCAACCTGTTCTATAGATTTCCTTTTTTCAAATTGAATGTTATTCATTTTTTAATTTTTCAGCAGCTTCTAATGCGAAGTAAGTTAGTATACCATTTGCTCCTGCTCTTTTAAAAGATAAAAGAGATTCCATTATAACTTTTTCATTGAGCCAACCTTTATTAATTGACTCTTTTATCATCGAATATTCACCAGATACTTGGTAGGCAAAAGTTGGAACTTTAAATTCTGATTTTATTCTAGAAATAATATCAAGATAAGGCATACCAGGTTTAACCATTACCATATCTGCTCCTTCACTTATATCTAATCCAACTTCTCTAATCGCTTCCTCGCTGTTTGATGGATCCATTTGATATGTTAATTTACCATCTTTACCTAAACTAGAACCAGAACCTATAGCATCTCTAAAAGGCCCATAAAAACCTGAAGCATATTTCGCAGCATAAGAAAGTATTAGGGTATCTGTTAAATTATTTGAGTCTAATGCACTTCTTATTCTTCCAACCCTACCATCCATCATATCGGATGGGGCGATTACATCACAACCAGCATTCGCTTGGATTAGAGCTTGTTGTTCCAAGACCTCCAAAGTTTTATCATTATCTATTTTATCATTAATAACTAAACCATCATGCCCATGGTCCGTAAAAGGATCTAACGCAACATCACATACGATACCAATATTTGGAAAATCTTTTTTGATACTTTTAATTGATCTGCACACCAAATTGTTTTCATCTACAGCTAAACTTCCCTTAGAATTTTTAAGACTACTTTCAATTTGCGGAAAGATTGCAATGGCAGGAATATTAAATTTAACAGCTTTTTCTACTTCGTTTAAAAGTTTATCAATAGAGTATCTGCTAACTCCAGGCATTGAATTAATAGGATCATCAATATTATTTCCCTCACATACAAATAAAGGTAAGATTAAATCATTAACGCTAAGAGTATTTTCGGCTACTAAACGACGAGAAAATTCTTTCATTCTATTACGTCTAAGTCTTGTACTTGGAAACTTGCCTTGCATATTATTCATTACTTATTCTACTGGTGATTTTGCTTCTTTAGATAAGCTAGTAACAATATCTTCTAATTTAAAGGTATTTGTTTCAGAAGATCCTATTCTTCTAACAGATACTGTTTTATCTTGAGCTTCTTTTTTTCCAACAGCTATAATTGCTGGCACTTTACTATTACTGTGTTCTCGTATTTTATAACCAATTTTTTCATTACGTGTATCTATTTCTGCCCTGATTCCTTTTGAAACCAATTCTTTTTGTACTTCATATGCATACTCATCAGTATCAGATGTAATTGTAGCAACTACCGCTTGCAGTGGAGAAAGCCAAAAAGGAAGATGACCTGCATAATGTTCAATTAGAATGCCAGTGAATCTCTCCAAGGAACCAAATAGAGCTCTATGCAACATGACTGGTATTTTTTTATTACCATCTTCACCAATATAAGTAGCTCCTAATCTTCCAGGTAAATTTAAATCTACCTGTAATGTTCCGCATTGCCAGTCTCTGCCAATTGCATCACGTAAAACAAACTCTAATTTTGGACCGTAAAATGCACCTTCTCCTGGGTTGAGTGAGTACTCAAGACCCGTCGCTTCCATGGCTTGCATTAATGCAGCTTCAGCCTTATCCCAAATGTCATCATCGCCTACGCGTTTTTCAGGACGATCTGAAAATTTAATTCTAACATTATCAAAACCAAAGTCCTTATAGATACTAAGTATCAAATCACATACCGTTTTACTCTCTTGTGTAATTTGATCTTCTGTACAAAATATATGTGCATCATCTTGTGTAAATGCTCTCACCCTCATTAATCCATGAAGAGCACCTGATGGTTCATAACGATGAACTTTTCCAAATTCAGATAATAGAAATGGTAAGTCTCTATAACTTTTTAATCCTTGTTTAAAAATTTCTACAGCACCAGGGCAATTCATTGGTTTGATAGCATAAATTTTATCGTCTTTAGCTTCAGTCCTAAACATCATGTCACTAAATTTATCCCAGTGACCAGATGTTTCCCATAGAGACTTATCCATCATGTCTGGCGTATTAGTTTCTACGTAACCTGCTTTGTCTTGTCTGTTTCGCATATAATTTATTAGTGACTGGAATAATGTCCAACCTTTAGGATGCCAAAAAACCGCTCCAGGGGCCTCTTCCTGAAAATGAAATAAATCCATTTCTCTTCCTAGTTTTCGGTGATCTCTTTTTTCTGCTTCTTCAATTTGTAAAAGGTGTTGCTCAAGACCCTTTTCTGTTGCCCAGGCTGTTCCATAAATTCTTGTTAGCATTGCATTAGATGAGTCACCTCGCCAGTAAGCACCAGCAACTTTCATTAATTTAAATCCTTTACCAATTTGTTTTGTTGAAACCATATGAGGACCTCTGCACAAGTCTAACCAATCACCTTGTTTGTAAATACTGATTTCCTCATTATCAGGCAGATCATTAATTAATTCAACTTTATAGTCTTCACCTTTGTCTTTAAAATATTTTATCGATTCTTCTTTAGACCATACTTCTCTTATAAAATTTTTGTTTCTTTGAATGATATCATGCATCTTCTTTTCAATTTTTGGAAGATCAGCAATAGTAAAAGGTTCATCTCTTGCAAAATCATAATAGAAACCATTTTCAATTGCTGGACCAATTGTAACTTGAGTTCCAGGGAATAATTCTTGGACGGCTTCTGCCATTACATGAGCACAATCATGTCGTATTAATTCAAGTGCTTCCTCGCTATCTCTTTTTAAAATTGATACAGATGCATCACCGTTAATAGGTAAACTAATATCTTTTATCTCATTATTAATTTTTATAGCGACTGATTCTTTGGCAAGAGATTTAGAAATTTGTGATGCCAATTCAAGACCACTGATGCCTTTATCAACTTCCTTTTTATTTCCATCTGGAAATGTAATTATTATTTTTTCACTCATCTAGATTTCCGCCAAATCGTTCCTTTATCAGTATCTTCTATTTCTATGCCTTTATCTTTTAATGTGTCCCTAATAGTATCTGCCAAATTAAAATTTTTACTGCGTCTAGCTTCATTACGTTCATTTATCAACCTTTCAATTTCTTGAGTATTTTCAGTATCTTTTTGATTATAGCCTAACCAATTTCCTGGATCATCTCCAAGAATACCTAATATTTTACCGGCAGAAAGAAGATTTTTTTTGATTTCTTTTTTTCTTTCATCAGATGCAGATGAAGTATCATTTGCTTCTTCATTAAGTTTTGCAATGACTTTAGGTGTATTCAAATCATCTAAAAATGATTCCATTATAGAATCAGAAGGTAAGTTAGTATCTATTTCAACTTCTGACAGCTCTAATAGAACTCTATAAAGTCGATCGATCATTTTGCTATTTTGTTCAATGATTTCTTCTGTCCAGTTCAATGGCTGTTTGTAATGAGCTGATAACAATGTTAGTCTCAAAACCTCTCCCTTGTATTTTTTATTGAGTTCATGAACGAGCTTAATATTGCCAATTGACTTTGACATTTTTTCTCCCTCAACATTAACAAATCCATTATGAAACCAATAAGTTGCAAAATCTTTAGGATCTTTGTTTTCAGATATAGAACAAGTTTGCGCTATTTCATTTTCATGATGCGGAAACACCAAGTCAATACCACCACTATGGATATCAAAAGGAAGACCTAGTGATTTTTCTGACATAACGGAGCACTCTAAATGCCATCCCGGTCTTCCAAATCCCCAGGGTGAATCCCAACCAGGTAAGGGAGAAGGAGATGGTTTCCATAAAATAAAATCTGCTGGATCTTTTTTGAACGGTGCTACTTCAACACGGCTTCCAGCTATTTGTTCATCTCTATTTCTTTTTGAAAGAATTCCATAATTATCAAAACTTGGCACATGAAATAAAACATGACCCTCTTTTTCATAAGCTTTATTTTCATCAATTAATTTTTTTATTAACTCGATCATTTCTTTAATATGATCAGTTGCCCTTGGCTGAATATCAGGAAGATTAACGCCAAGTGCGCTCATGTCATTATTGTAAATCTCTGTATATTTATTTGTGATAACACTAATGTCTTCACCCGTTTCTTTAGAAGCTTCTATAATCTTGTCATCAATGTCTGTGATATTAGACACATAGGTCACTTGTTTAAATTGTGTTTTTAATACACGAACTAATAAATCATTTACAACTGCCATACGTGCATTACCTATGTGCGCGAAATTGTAAACAGTTGGGCCGCACGCATATATTCTTACATGATCTGGATTAACTGGTTTAAAAAATTCTTTTTTACCACTTAATGTGTTTTGTAACTGTAATGACATCAGTATAATTTTTAATAATTAAGTTCTATTACCACGGGTTCGCCATGAACTAAAATGATTGCGGCTTTTTCAAACGATGGAGGACCTTTTGGTTGATAATTATTACTAAAGGCAAAACCTTCTTTTGGTCTCCAGAATAATCCAGTCTTTAATTTTCCGTCTGAATCTTCATCATGATAGGCAACAATTGCTATTTTTCCTTCATGTATCTTACTCAAAGGAACAACAACCTCACCTTTTTGCACTCTTTTTCTGACGCTCTCAATAGCTAATTCTTCATCCAAAAAGCTCTCTTTTGAGTCATATATCTTAACATCAATGTAGCCATCACCATGTTCTACATTTGGAAAAATGATAGTTCCATGTGCAAAAAGACCTAAAGACCATGTGACTGTTAAGCCAAAAAAGAATATTTTAGTAAAAAAACTTTTCATATAAGTATCCTAATTATAATAGAATCAAGTGCTGAACAATAAAGAATATCTAAATAGACTATATCAATCAGATAAACCTCTTATAATTTATAAAACTGATAAGGGTTATGACATCTATACTGATTTTTCTAGAAGAATTATTATTAATAAAAAAAATCTAAAATATTTTCTTAATATCCAATCAAAATCAAAAAAATCTAAGATTGAAGAATTGAATTGTTATGTCGGTTTCTTTGGTTATAAACTTCTTTGTGAAAATATAGGAATAAAGTTTCCAAAACAGCGATCTAAAAACTTTCATAGCGGTGTATTTTACAAGCCACAAACTAAAATTAGTATTGGTAAAAAAATAATAATCAAAAGCATTAAACCCAATTTTAGAAATATAAGTATCAATATGAAAAAATATTTACAGTTAAATAAAAAGTTTAATCTTAATTTATCTTTAAAGCAGTACTCTAAGATATTTAATGATTTCTCTAAAAATATTAAACAGGGAAAAACTTATCAAATCAAAATAGCTCAAACATATTCGAAAAAAGGTAATATCAATTCTATTGATCTTTTTTGGAAGCTAATGAAAATGAATGAATCGCCTGAAAGTTTTCTTATCAGGGAAAAAGACTATAATATCGTAAGTTGTTCACCAGAGACACTCATATTGAAAAAAGAAAATACAATTATAACTAAACCTATTGCAGGAACATTAAGAAAAACAAAGCATTTAAATAAAAATAAAGCTCTCACATTCTTTAGAAGAAATGAAAAAGAAACTAAAGAACATAATATGATTGTTGATATGGAAAGAAATGATCTGTCTAAAATTTGTAAAACTGGATCTGTTAAAATAGATAAACTAAAAAAAGTTGAGGAATATCGAGATCTTTTTCATTACGTTACTACAATCAAGGGAGTTATAAAAAATAAAATGAGTAACCATGATATAATTTCTTCTTTAATGCCAGGCGGTTCAGTTATTGGTTGTCCAAAAATTAGTACTATTCAACTTCTAAATAGAAAAGAAAAATTTGACAGAAATATTTATACAGGCAGTTTTGGAATTATACATTCAAATGGTGATATGCGATTTAACATAATGATTAGAACACTACTTAATTTTAAAAATGATATCGAATTATCAGTTGCTAGTGGTGTGATCTTAGGCAGTACCGCAAAAAAAGAATATAATGAAAATTATATTAAAGCTAAATCACTTTTAGATCTATTTAACTAATGATTTATCTCATTGATCACGAAGATTCATTCACATACAATTTAGCTCATCTACTAGATAGTATTGAGCCAACATTTGTTTCAAATTATTATGAAATAGATCAAACAAAACTAAAAAAATCTTCGACGATCGTTCTTTCACCAGGCCCTGGTGAACCAAAAGATTATCCATTAACAACTAAGATTTACAATAAATATAAAGGAAAGAAAAAAATATTAGGAATATGTTTAGGTTTCCAACAAATAGTTTTTTGTGAAGGAGCTAAAATAGTTCAACAAAAAAATATTCTTCATGGTTATCAGAGTCATATTAAAGTTACTAACGATAAATCAATTTTTAAAAAAAATTTTAGTTTTTTAGGAGGTCGATATCATTCCTTAAAAATGACTGAACCATTTGTTTCTCAATCAATGATAATTACAATGCGTTGTGTAAAAACAAATGTAGCAATGGCGGTTGAAGATGATATTAATAAAGTCTATGGATTACAGTTTCACCCAGATTCATTTTTAACTCCAAATGGTAAATATCTTATTAAAAAAATCCTTTCACGCTAAGAATTTTAAATTACTTAAGTTCAATTCTCTTTGGGGATACAAGGGCATCTTTACAACCATTAGACTATTTGGCAAAGAGCCAAATTTTATCTTAGTTGATCAGCATTTAAAAAAACTAAATAAAGATTTAAGATATTTTGGCATTGATATTAAAATTTCAAAAAATCTTTTAACCAATTTTTTAAATAAATATTCTAAAATTAAAAATTACGACCACCTATTAAGAATTGCAGTCACAAAAAAAATAATCTCATTATCTGTACGTAAACGAAACAAAGACCATAAGTATTTTACTGCAGAATTTTTTAGATTCCAACGGGTTTTACCTAACTTCAAAAACTTACAGTACAAAAAAATAATTTCTTTACAAAAAAAAATTAATTTACAAAAAGAAGAGATTCTTTTTTACTTTAACAATAAAATTTTAGAAGGTTCTACGACCAATTTAATATTTGTAAATGGTAATAAATTATTTATTCCAAAAAATTACTATTATTATGGAATTACTCTAGAATACTTAATTAAAAATCTCCCTTATAAAATTTATAGAACAGATATTAATATTTCTAGTTTACATCAATTTAGTGAAATCCTTTTAGTTGGTTCTGGTAAAGGTGTGGTTAGTATTTCTTTTATTAAACAATTTAATTGGTATAGGTCTTCAATGAAAATATATAATTTTTTATCAAAAAAATATTCAAAAATATTACTGAAATGAAATTAGGTAAATATAATTTTAAACTAACTAGTCCAACGGTAATGGGAATATGCAACGTCACCCCTGACTCTTTTAGTGATGGTGGAAAGAGTTTTAAAAGTTCAGATGCACTAAAAAATATTAAAGAAATGGTTAAAAATGGAGCAAGTATTATTGACATTGGGGCAGAAAGTACAAGACCTGGCTCAGATCCATTAACACACAAAGAAGAAGTTAAAAGATTAGAACCGATATTAAAAAAATTGCCAAAAAATAAATTTGTCATATCTGTTGATACTAATAAAATTGAAACTCAAGAATATGCATTGAATATGGGAGCACATATTATAAATGATGTCTTCGGCGGCTCAGAAGATTTATTCTTTTTAACTAAAAAATTTAAAACTGGTTTAATTTTAATGCACACACCTGCACCACCCAAAACTATGCAAAAGAAAATACACTCATATAACAATGTTGTACAAGATATTAAAAAAATATTTCTTCAGAAAATTAAACAATTAGAAAAAATAAAAATTCCTTCATCCAAAGTTTGGTTTGACCCAGGTATTGGTTTTGGTAAAAATTTAAAACAAAATATAGAAATTATGCAAAAAATTAATCAGTTTAAGTTTAAGGGATATGGATTATTATTAGGATCATCTAGAAAAAGCTGGATCAACTTCATAGATAAGAGTGAAACAAATCAAAGATTGGGAGGTTCAATCGCCTCTGCATTATATTGTTATCAAAAGGGAGTTGATATATTTAGAGTTCACGACATAAAAGAAACGTCTCAATCATTAAAAATTTTTGAAAAACTATGTTCAAAGTAGAAATTAAAAACTTATCCATCAATGCAAACATAGGCATCACTGCCCAAGAGAGAAAGAAAAAACAGTTATTAAAGGTAACATTAGAATTTAGTTATCCTGTTAAAAACTCACTAGATTTAAATAATATTAATAATGTTAAGGATTATTCATCTATTACAAAATATTTAAAAACTTTCATAAAGGAATCTCAATCGCATACTCTTGAACATTTAATTATAAAAACATCCAATGTTCTTGAAAAAGAATTTAAAATAAAAAAAGTTAAAATTACAATTAACAAAACAGCTGTAGCAAAAAAATATGGAGCTGAATCACTAAGTGTATCAAACTGAAACAATAATCGCACTTGGCTCAAATCT
Organism: uncultured Alphaproteobacteria bacterium; assembly: GCA_902625365.1. GTDB lineage: Bacteria > Pseudomonadota > Alphaproteobacteria > HIMB59 > CACPNW01. The sequence continues at coordinate 73,972 of CACOAX010000001.1, read as the reverse complement.
AGGTAATGCTGTATTTAATTTACGCTGTGCTGTTAGAGAGTTAGAAAATATTGGTAAAATAAAAAAATTTGCAAATATTTATATTTCTTCTCCTTATGGATATAAATCACAAAGTAATTTTTTTAACACTGCTATAAAACTATTAACCAATCAGCAGCCATTAGAATTAATAAATAATATTTATGAAATTGAAAAAAAATTAAAAAAAAATAAAAAGATTATCAATGGTCCAAGAAATATAGATTTAGATATTATTTTTTTTGGCAAACAAAAATTTAATAAAAAAAATTTAGTAATTCCTCACCCAAGAGCAGCTGAAAGAGACTTTGTATTATATCCAATACTTGATATTGATCCATTTTTCAGACATCCGATCGAAAAAAAATCAATAAAAGTATTATCGAAAGCGTTGCAAAATAAATATATTATTAAAAAATTATCCTACCGAAATTTGATTTAAAAAATCTCTGAGTTTTGATTTAGATATTAAATTTCTCTGATTTTTCAAACTTCTAGAAATATCTAATCCAAAAGGTGTTATTTGTTTTAGAATGTTGGAAACATTTTTTTTGTCTATACCACCACCAATATAAACTGGAATATTTTTACTTTTTATAAATTGTATTTGTTTAATACTTTTTCTCAATGAATACTTTTTAATACTCTTTTTTCTATAAACATTCATATCAAAATAAATAACATCAACAATTTTTCTAATTGATACAATGTACTTTTTATCAAAATTTTCTGGATTAATTGCAATACCTATTTTTAATCTTCTAAATATTTTTTTTATTTTTAATAAATCTTTTTTGGGAAAATGATATGAACATGAAATTGTCTTTGGTTTTGTAAAATCTATTTGTTCTATTAGCTTGTCTAAAGATACATACCGAGTCAGAAGTACTGATTCTATCTTATAATTTTTACATTCTTTAATTAATGATTGTATTTTTTTATCACTAACTGTGTTTGGTCCATTTAAATTTTTACTTGCAAAACCCAATGATTTTATTTTATTTTTATGTGCCACTTCAACAGATTTCACATTTGTTATGCCACAAATTTTTAGAGGTATATTTTTCATTAAAATTTATTTTTAAAAATTATAAATATATGTAAACTATTTTTTTTTATATATGTCATTAAATTTTTATAGACGGGTAGCGTTTGGTCTATCGCCAAATGAAAAACCAGATAAAGATCCTCTTAATTGGGCAATAAATCAATTAGATACCATACCTGATCTCTTGTGGTCTGGAAAAATCCCAACAGAAAAAGATTTAAGAAAAAAATATGGTGAATGGGTGTACGGGGATAGAGAAGTTTTAAGAAAAAAATTTAAAAATGATAAACATGCGTATAGAAAAGCAAAAGATGAATTAAGAATAAAAACTGGCGAAAGATATTTTGAATTAAATGAACATGCTATTCGTCATTTTCAAACAAAGTATTCCAAACAACCTGTTTTTGAGCGTTTCTGGCTTTTTTGGGGAAACCATTTTGCAATAAGTGAAAAAGATTTTCTAGCAGAGTTTAGCACTGGACCCTATCAACGTGAGATTATTAGACCTAAGATGGTTAAAACTTTTGAAGAGATGGTTAAGTCAGTTACAACTTCATGGTGTATGATTCACCACCTTGATAATTCAGAATCTTTTGGTCCCAATTCTAAAAAAGGAATGGAGTGGGGGGAAACTATAAACGAAAATCATGCAAGAGAATTATTAGAATTACATACAGTATCTCCAAATGCTGGATACACTCAGGAAGATGTGATTCAGTTAGCCTATATCATGACAGGTTGGGCGCACAAATGGGATAGAAAAAATCTAGAGACTGGGGACATATGGTTTGATCAAGAAATGCATCAAAAAGGAGATAAAGTAGTTTTAGGAGTTAAATATAAAAATGATGCAAAAAGAGAACTTGCAAAAGTAATTCATGATTTGGCAACACACCCAATCTGTATAAAATTTGTTTCAACAAAACTTTGTAGGCATTTTATTACAGATGAACCAACCGAAGAAATGATAAAACCAGTAATAGAGGCGTGGAATAAATCTAATGGTAAATTAATTGAAATTCACAAAGCAGTTATTAAGCAAGCTTACAAATATAATGAGAGTACTCATAAATTTCATCCACCAGAAATATGGTTAATGCAATTATCTAGAATGTTTGATTTAGATATTCCGCTTTCTTTTGAAAAAATGAATTATACTTTTAAATCAAAGCCAAATAGAAAACAAAGACAACTGTCATGGATACTTAGAGAAATTGGGCACTCACCATATCGTGCTAAACAACCTAATGGCTGGAGTGATTTTGAGGTAGATTGGGTATCACCAGAATTGTTATTGAGAAGGTTGTGGTTTGCTTCAGTAGAACTTCCAATACTTATTAAATCTGGAAACAGATCTCATGATTTTATTTTAACTTGTCTTAAAAATAATTTTGAAGATCATGAAAATATGGCATCTCTTATTCATCAATTTAGATTTGGTACATCAGATAAAGATTTAGGTCGAAAGTATGGAGTTATTTGTAATTTACCGGGAATATTAAAAGTATGAATTGTACCAGAAGAAATTTTTTAATTGGAGGATCAACAACATTGTTTCTTTCTGGATATTTTCCAAAAATAAGTTTTGCTTCAATGCAGAAAAAAAATCTAATTATTATATCACTTCGTGGAGGAATGGATGGTTTAACTGCTGTTCCAGTTATTGGAGATAAACGTCTCAAAAAATTGAGAAAAAAACTCATTCTGGAAGACGTTCTTAATTTGAACAGTGACTTTGGTCTTCACCCTAAATTAGAAATTTTTCATAAACTTTGGCAAAAAAATCAAGCGGCATTTGTTCATGCAACAAATATACCTTACACAGGCAGATCACATTTTGATGGACAAAATCTAATGGAAACTGGAGCACACATTCCATACAAAGAAAAAACAGGATGGCTTGGTAGGGGGTTATTAGCATCAAATATTATAGGAAAAGGTCTGGCAATATCTTTACCAATGCCACTTTTATTAAGAGGTGTACCACAGAATAATAACTTTTTCCCATCACCAGATTTTGTTGAAACAAAGTTAATAGATCAAATTTATAATGAATTTAAAGGTGAACATAACGAGCTTATTAAATCTACACTTGATACAATTAGACAAAGACCATTGTCTATGCAAATAGCTACTGACTCTGATGATAGAAAAAAACTTGCTCTTGAAGCTGCTAAACAATTACAAGATCAAAGTGGTCCTCGAGTTGCTGTATTTGATTTAGATGGTTTTGATACCCATGCTGCTCAAGGAGGCGTTGATGGGGCGCACGCCGATGAACTAGAAGAAGTAAATAAGATTGTTACCATTTTACATGAAAATCTTGGCCAAGCTTTTGATAATACACTTATTCTAACACTGACTGAATTTGGTAGAACTATAAAACAAAATGGAGGCTATGGAACTGAGCACGGATATGGAAGTGCAATACTAATGGCTGGAGGCTTGCTAAAAAAATCTCAAGTTTATACAGATTGGCCTGGGTTAAAAAAGAAAGAATTATTTGAAGGAAGAGATCTAAATTCGACTATTGACTCAAGGGCTGTTTATAATTCTGCAATGTCTGTTTGTTTTAACCAAGATCCAGAATTTTTACGTAAAGAAGTTTTTTGGGGAGATGCACTTCCTGATTTGTCTCAAGAATTGTTTAAGATTTAGAAATAAATAATTTTTTTAGTAATTTCATGTTAAACAAGAATATGGTTTCGGAAAATTTTGATACTTTATTTAAGGCTGCAAAAAAAGTTAGAGAGCAAGCTCATGTGCCTTATTCAAATTTTAAAGTAGGAGCAGCTTTTTTAACAGAAGATAATAAAATTATTACTGGTTGTAATGTTGAAAATGCAGCTTATCCCCAATCCCAGTGTGCCGAAGCAACAGCAATTGGAAATATGATATCTAATGGAAATAAAAAAATTTTAGAAGTTGTAGTTATAGGTTCAGGTGAATTATTATGCTCACCTTGTGGTGGTTGTAGACAGAGGTTAAGAGAATTTGCTTCTTTAGATACTAAGATTCATATGTGTAACGAAAATGGTCATATGAAAACATCTACGCTCGAAGAATTACTTCCAGACTCTTTTGGCCCAGAGAATCTTTAATGTTACCTTCGGCCAAAAAATTTTTAGAAATAACAAATAATACTTCACCTGATATTGCTGTAATTTTAGGAAGTGGACTCACTAATTTTTTTGAAGAAAAAGATATTCAAGAATCAATTTCATATGAACAGTTATCTGATTTTCCACAACCAACTGTCAAAGGTCATGCAGGTAAATTAGTTTTAGGAAAAATAAATACTTTAAATGTAGTTTGTATGTATGGAAGATCCCATATTTATGAAGGACACAATCCTCAAAGCTTAGCTTTACCTATAAGAGTTTTAAAAGACATTGGCTGTAAGTTATTAATTGTTACAAATGCAGCAGGTAGTTTAGATGAAGCTATGCCGGCTGGTAGTCTAATGGCAATTAAAGATCATATTAACTGGAGTGGCTTCAATCCACTTATTGGACCCAATGCTGAAGAGTATGGTCCCCGCTTTCATGATATGAGTGATGGGTATCATAAGTTTTATAGAGATCAGCTAATACAAGTCGCAAAAAAAATAGATCAAAAAATTTATGAAGGTATTTATTGTATGTACTCAGGACCAAATTTTGAAACACCTGCTGAAATCAATGCCTTAAAAGTAATAGGTGGAAATGCTGTTGGAATGTCTACAGTACCAGAAGTTTTAGTTGCTAATCATTGTGGACTTCCTGTTATTGGTATCAGTGTAATTACCAACCTAGCTGCTGGTATGAATAAAACAAAATTAAGTCATCAAGAAACTTTAGAGAATGCAAGTTTAGCAGAGAACAATGTTTTAAATTTAATTAAACAATTTATACAAGAAGTTCAATTCGATGATACCTCAAGAGATAATTAGAAAAAAAAGAGACAGCCAAGATCTGTCAAAAGAAGACATAAATTTTTTTGTAGACGGTTTAACCAATGGATCTTTTTCAGATGCACAAATTGCAGCAATGAGCATGGCAATATTCGCAAATGGAATGACACCTGAAGAAACTGTTTGTTTAACTGAGGCGATGACGAACTCAGGTGATACACTAAATTGGTCTGAGATTGTAGATTCTGAGCTGGTTTGTGATAAGCACTCAACCGGTGGTGTTGGAGATAAGACGAGCGTTATTTTAGCACCAATACTTGCAGCATGTGGACTGTATGTACCAATGATTTCAGGTAGAGGTTTGGGTCATACGGGTGGCACACTAGATAAATTTGATTCAATACCTGGGTACAATACAAAGCCTGATTTAGAGACTTTTAAAAAAGTAGTAAAAGACGTAGGTTGTGCAATTATTGGCCAAACCTCTAACTTAGCACCAGCTGATAAAAAATTATATTCCATAAGAGATGTTGTAGGTACAGTAGAATCTTTACCCTTAATAACATCATCTATTCTTTCAAAAAAAATTGCAAGCGGTCTTTCATCTTTGGTACTTGATGTAAAAGTTGGTAATGGATCTTTTAATAGCACTATTGATATAGCAAGAGATTTATCCAACTCCTTAGTAAGAGTGGCTAAAGGAGCTGGTTTACATTGTGAAGCTATATTAACAGATATGAATCAAGTCTTAGGTAAGAGTGCTGGTCATACGCTAGAGATATTAGAATGTATAAAATATATTAAAAATGATTTTAAAGATTATCGATTAGAGAAAATCACTAATGAATTAATATCTTCGCTATTAGTAAACATTTATAAAATTTCTAAAGAAGAAGCATATAATAAAATTAATACGGTTATTAATAATGGACTAGCTGCAGAAAAATTTGAAATGATGGTTGCAGCCTTGGGTGGACCAAAAAATATTTTATCATCTTTTGAAAAAGATTTAATAAATACCTCCGTTCGAAAAGATGTATTTTCTAGTGAACAAGGGTGGATAGAAAAAATTCATACCAGAGAATTAGGCCTTATACTTATTGAACTTGGAGGAGGAAGAAAACAGGTAACTGATCAGATAGATTATGGAGTTGGATATGATAATGTTTCCAATATAGGTGATGAAATAAATTCCTCAACTCCTCTGTTAAGTTTATACTCAAGTAAAAATATAGATGATAATTTAATAAATAAAATAAAAGGCTGTTTCATTATTTCAGATAAAAAAACTCAAAAACTATCTGAAATATTTGAAACCATAAATTAGTGAGCACCCAAACTGAAATTAATGAAGCACTTGTGCAATATTTACAAAGCGTAGGTTACCGAGAAGATAAAATAATTAATGAATTAGAAAACGAAACTTTAAAACTTGGTAGTGTTTCCCAAATGCAGATTGCAAAAGAACAAGGTCAGTTTTTAGAAATGATAACTAAAATTTCCAATGCCAATAACTGTTTAGAGATTGGAAGGTTTACAGGGATGAGCACTTTGTTTTTGGCTAGAGGTCTACCTGAATCAGGAAAAATTGTAACTGTTGATAATTCAGATGAATTTTTACCCTTAGCAAAAAAATATTGGGAATTAGATAATGTGAGCTTAAAAATTGAATCGATTATTGGAGATGGTGTTGATGTAATGCAAAGCATGATAGACCGTCAACAGAGTTATGATTTAATTTTTATAGATGCTGATAAAAATAATTATCCAAATTATTACGAACTATCACTAAACCTATTAGTTTCGAATGGAATAATAATTATTGATAATATGCTTTGGCACGGTGATGTTGCTGACGAAACTAAACAAGACTCTCAAACAAAAACTATCCGTGACTTAAATTTAAAAATACAAAATGACACAAGAGTGGAATTCTCTCTTCTGCCATTATCTGATGGATTATCGTTTATAAGAAAAAAATAACAAAGACTTGAATTAAATACAATCATACCCACATTATAATTGTCTGTATGCCATTGTGGGTGCGGACAAAATAAACTTGCTTAATAAAGGAGTTATTATGACTAGAAACCTATCCGTTTGGAATTCTCTAAGACCATTCTCTGTTGGATTTGACTCAATTTTTGATGAATTTGATAGAATGTTGGAGTCTACGGAACGATACAATACAAATTATCCACCTTACAATATTCATAGAGTCGATGAGCATAACTATAAAATTGAAGTTGCTCTTGCTGGATATAGTAAAGAAGATATTGAGATTGAATTAAAAGAAAACAACCTAACTGTTAGAAATAAACCTAAAGAAAAAGTGGTTAATGAAAATGGCAATGGTGTAATCCATAAAGGAATCTCAACAAGACAATTTGAAAGATCGTTCACAATTTCAGAAGATATTAAAGTTAAAGATGCTGAATTGAAAAATGGACTTTTAGCAATTGATCTTGAAAGAATTATCCCAGAAGAAAAAAAAGCTAGATTAATCTCAATAAAGTAGTTTGGATAGGGGCCCAAAGTGGCCCCAAACTTTACAATTATTGAAAAGTATAATTTAATTTTTATAAGTAATTATGAAAATATTAATTTTTCTTTTAGTATTTTATCCTTTATCAATTTTTGCCCATCAACCTAAATTAATAAATTACTCACCATCTTTTGATAACCCACATGAAGTAGTATACCCAGAAATTTCAAAAGCTTATTATTCTAAGTTAGAAGGAGAGCCACATTATTATAAAATAGAAAGTGATAGTGAATTTTTATTTTACACAGGTATCTTAAGTCCAAAAGTAAATGATACTTATAAATGGTTATCCCTTGAAGTTTTAAATGAAAATAAAGAAGTCATTTATAGCGCACAAGGTAAGGATTTTGATTGGAATGCATGGTACGAGCCCTATGCAAGAGATTGGTATTGGAAAGGTCCTGAAATAGGAACCGAAAGAAACCAAGAATTTAAAACAAGTTTTATGATTGAAGCTGGCACCTATTATATAAAAGTATTTAATGACGATAACACTGGACATTATTCACTAGCAGTTGGTGAGGCAGAATTTTTTGGATCTAATTTATGGGAACAAATATTAACTTGGACACCTATTATTCTTTATATTGGCCCATTCATGGATATCGTGCACTGGCAAAAATTTGATATTCGTGCTTATATTCCTCATATTGCTCTTTTAGTTTTAATAACAATCATTTATTTTTTAATAAAAATAATATTTTTTAAAAGGAAAACATAATTTTATTATGTTTCTCAGAATCATTTTTTTAATAAGCACTCTTCTAATTTTTAAACCTCTTTACGCCCATACCTTTACAGGAATGAATGGTTTCTATGACGGTCTCTCACATCCTGTTTTAGGTTTAGACCATTTTTTGGCAATGGTATGTGTTGGAGTTGTCAGTTCACAAATTGGTGGAAGAGCCATATGGACAGTTCCCTCCTTGTTTGTTCTATTTATGATTATAGGTGGAGCGGCAGGTTTATTTATAGAAATACTAGCCATTACTCTGTCTAATATTATTGAGTGGGGAATAATTTTTTCAGTAATTTTTTTAGGCTTATCGGTTGCGATAGAAAAAAAATTACCAACAATTATAATAATGATAGCTGTTATATTTTTTGGTTCCTTTCATGGATTAGCTCACGGTATTGAAATGCCCTGGGCAGCTAATCCAATATTGTTTGCTCTAGGTTTTTCATCAGGTACAGCAGTTCTACACTTATTTGGAGTAGGTATTGGATTGGTGTTGATTAAAAGTTATTTTTTAAATACAGTTTTAAGAATCCTCGGACTATGCTGTGCTGTTTTTGGATTCTATTTAATTATTTAAATTTCTTTTAATTAGAATAGTTCTAAAATACTCTAATTAATGTTTCTTGCTGTAGAAATAATTTTTTTTTACAAAAAAGTTCATTTTTATCTATGTACAAGTCTACTTCCGTTCCATGGTGGTTAGTTTTTTTAACATTATAACTCACATTTAATATTACGATTATTAACCACCTACTAAAATTTTCTTTAAATTAGAATAACTCTAAAAAAGCTTATTTTTTCCCAAAATAACATCATTTTTTAAATAAAAAAAAAACGATTTTTAATTAATATAAAAGCATATCAGATCCTTAGTAATAGGACGTGGAGATAAGCAATCTTTTTAAAGGGTAAAGGCGCATCTTAACCTCACAGGTTTTCACTTATCTCCACAACCATAAACTAAGAAATTTTACAATTAAGGAAAAGAAATATGAAAAAAATATTACTGATTGCTACTGCATTAGTTTTATCATTTAGTTTTTCTAAATCTTTTGCAGATGGTCATGGCCCAGAAATTTATGGTCCATATCCAATTACGTTAAAAGGTTATGATGGCGATGAAACAAATTCAGTAAAATATACAGGTCAAATGGCTAGACAAGTTTTACACGATAGTTTGAAGAAACTTGTTAAAACTGGTGATCTTGATAAGATGATGGCTTACTATAATGGAGAAGATGGTTTAGAGATTATCGCTCCAAAATCAAAAGATGGTTTTCCAGTAATGCAAACCATGGTTTCAGAAATAGGTAGCGGAAACTTATCTGGTAAAATGTACAAAGGTGCTATTCCAGGCTGGGGTGGACTATCTGGACCAGAAGCTCTTGAGCATATGATGCAGAAAGCTAGTGAGATTGGCGGTGATTTTGATCCAGCAACTGGATTTGATTACACTCAATTAATATCTAAGTTTGCAATGGGTGCTGTTTTTTATAACCAAGGTGTAAACAATTATCTTGGTAAAAAAATGGAAATTGGTCAAAAAGAAAATCGTAAACCATACAAAGAAGGTGCATATTATACTGGTAAAGAACACAGTTGGGATGAAGCCTTTGGTTATTGGGGTGCACCAGCTCACTCATTAACTCTAACAGCAGAACAAAACTACAATGTTGCTAAAATGAAAGATTTAGCTGCTGCTGATTATAATGGTGATGGTGTTGTAGATTTATATTCTGAGATGTTATACGCACATGCTTACTATGCATCAAGTTATGACAAAGGTGGTAAGACTAATTACTTAGCTACTGTTAACCAAGCATTTATTGATGGAAGAAAGGTAATCAGAGATGCTGGTGGAAGAAACCTTAACTTTGCTGAAAGAACAGATATGTTAGCAGCTAGAGATACTATCAGAGACAATTGGCAAAAAGTTATTGCTGAGTCTGTGTTCAAGTATGCTGGTTCTACATATAAGGACATTGTGGCTCTTGAAACAATTATGGAAGCAAATGGTGATACTACAGATGCATTTAGAAAATATGCAAAACATTGGGGAGAGCTTAAGGGCTTTGCTTTAGCACTTCAATGTGGACCAGAAGATCTTGGTGAAACCGCAGAAAAGATGAATAGAATGATGGGTTTTGGACCAGTTCTATTAAATGCTTCTCAAGTTGTAGGCGTTGATTCAAATGGTAACTTCATTAAAGATCAAGCTCAAGATTGGGGAGAATTTAAACTTCACATGATTAAAATTCAAAAACTAATGGTTGATGAATTTGGAGTAGTTGCGAGAGCAAATGATCAATTAGCTGCTATGGAAGAACTTGCAAGTTCAATGGGAAGTTCTGACTCAGCAGAAAATGACTAATACTATATTTGGTGTGGCTTTTAATAAGCCACACCTTTAATGGAATGGAAATTTTAAACGAATATTTTATAAAAATAGGCAATCAATTTATTGATCCTAAAAAAAGAGTTTTTATAGCATATATAGCTATCTCAATATTTATTGCTTTAGGTTGGTTTGTTTTAAATAGAAGACTATCATTTAAAAAAGCTCTAAAAAAAATATTTGATAAAAATATATTTTTATCTAAGTCAGCGAAATCGGACTATAAAGTTTTTTTTATTAATCAATTAATAATGATGATTATTTCCCCATTATTAATAACTCAGTTAACAATAGCTACTGCTCTATATTTTTATTTTCACTCTATCGATTGGCTTAGTGTTGGAATGTTTAAGGAAACATTGCCAATCATTGTAATAATTTCTTTTACAATATTTCAATTTACAATAGATGACTTTAGTAAATATATAATTCACAGATTTATGCATAGATGGCCTATATTGTGGTCACTTCATAAAGTTCATCATTCAGCAACAGTTTTAACTCCAATGACAGTATTTAGAACGCATCCTTTGGAGGGTATTATATTTTCATTAAGAAGCTCACTTACACAGGCTATTAGTATTTCTTCATTTATATTTCTTTTCGGTAATAATGTTGATCTGTTAACAATTCTTGGTGTAAATATTTTTGTTTTTTTATTTAATGTACTTGGATCTAACCTTCGTCATTCACATATAGGCATTCGATACTGGAAATGGGTAGAGTACATATTTATTTCACCAGCACAGCATCAGCTCCATCATTCTATTGCAAGAGAACATCATGACAAAAATTTTGGAGCAGCACTTGCGATATGGGATTGGTTATTTGGATCACTTCATCATTCAGTAGAATTTGATACACTTGAACTCGGTATTTCAAAAAACCAAAAAGATGAAACACACAATCTCAAAGATTTATATTTAAATCCATTTATTGAAATTAAAAATTATATTTTTAAAAATTTTAAAAAACTAAAGAATAAATTTTTAGCAAATAACAACAAAGGGAGAATTTTTAATGAAAACTAATATTATAAGTTTTATATTTTTAGCCATATCTTTCATCTTTACACCGTACATTATGGCTAAGGAAATAAATATATATTCACATAGACAGCCTTTTCTTATTAATCCATTTTTAGAATTGTTTACTCAAGAGACTGGCATTAAAACTAATGTAGTTTATTCTAAAAAAGGTTTAGCTCAGCGTCTTAAAGCTGAAGGTGAGAATAGTCCCGCTGATATAATTTTAACTGTAGATATAGGAAGGTTATACGTTTATGATGATCTTGATCTACTTTTACCAATAGAATCAAAAAAATTAATTAACAACATACCATCTTACTTAAGAAGCCCCGATAATTCTTGGTTTGGATTATCAAAAAGGGCCAGAGTAATTGTTGTTGATAATGAAAAAATTAAAGATGGAGAAATAACGACGCTAGAAGATCTTGCTGATTCAAAGTGGAAAGGCCAAATATGTTCTAGACCTGGAAGTCATGTTTATAACAGAGGTATTATGGCTTCAGTTCTTGCAGAATATGGAAAAGAAAAAGCTGAGGAATGGGCAAGAAATCTGGTATCAAATTTTGCCAAAAGACCTCAAGGTAATGATAGGGCACAAGTAAAAGCAATTTATGAAGGTGAGTGCTCGATAGCAATTATAAATAATTATTATTATGGCAAACTAAAATTTTCAGAAGATCCTGAGCAAAGGAAATGGGTAGAAAATGTCAGACTAATATTTCCAAACCAAGCAGAAGGAGATAGGGGAGCCCATGTAAATATCTCGGGAGCAGGAGTTGCAAAATACTCAAAAAATAAAAAAGAGGCTATTGCATTACTAGAGTTTCTAACAAGTGAAAAAGCACAAAAGCTTTATGGTGAAATAAATTTTGAATATCCTGTTAACCCTAAAGTTTCTCCTAGTGAAGAATTACAAAATTGGGGAGAGTTTCGCGAAGACAACTTGCCAATTATAAAAATTGCAGAATTAGCACCGGAAGCTCAAAAGATTATTGATAGAGTTGGTTGGTAGTTTATAAAACCAGTGATTTTGTATAACTGGAATAGCTCTTCAACTTTAGCAACTCTTCTAGCATTTGCTATTATATCACCTATTATTGCAGTCTTCTTCTCTGCATTTTTAGGGGATACATCACTTTGGCCTCATTTATTTTCAACTGTTCTACCGAGGTATGTTTATAATACATTAGTATTAATGTTCGGTGTTGGGGTATTAACATTAATATTTGGAATATCTTCTGCTTGGGTTGTAACAAGATATAATTTTTTTGGAAAAAAGATATTTGAATGGGCATTATTATTGCCAGCAGCCGTTCCAGCATACATAATTGCATACACATATACAGATTTTTTAGAATATGCTGGTGTATTTCAAAAAACTCTTAGGGAAATATTTAATTGGAATAGTTCATCAGATTATTGGTTCCCAGAAATAAGGTCCATGAGTGGGGCAATGTTAGTAATGTCATGCGTTCTTTATCCTTATGTATATATGATGACGCGTGCATCATTTTTAACTGTACCTATATCTTTTTATCAAACAAGTTTAGTTTATGGACGTAATAGTTTTTTTTCAGTGGCTTTACCATTGGCTCGACCTGGAATATTTGCTGGACTCGCACTAGTCTTAATGGAAACAATCTCTGATTTTGGAACAGTTGAGTATTTTGCTCTTGAGACGCTTACACTCGGTGTTTTTAATGTTTGGCTTGGTATGAATAGTTTGTCAGGTGCGTCTCAGATTTCATCAGTACTTTTTATCTTCGTTATAATATTGCTTACAATTGAGTACCTAGCAAGAAGAAGACAAAGATACCATGAATTAAGCAGTGGCCAAAATATGTTGATTTCTGAAAACTTATCTAGTTCTAAAAAATTATTCTGTTTTTTAATTTGCTTTATACCAATATTCCTAGGGTTTATTGTTCCAGTTCTAATTCTCTTAAATTTTGTTTTAAGTGGATTTTCAATTATTAATTTTACAGAAATATTTAAAACTGCCCTAACTAGTATTTCAGTAGCCTCTGCAGGTGCTTTTTTTGTAATGCTTGTTTCTGTTTTATTAATTCTAATTTCAAACTACAAATCAAATAATTTTCACAAAGTTTTAATCTTTATAGCTTCATGCGGATACGCATTACCTGGAACGATATTAGCAGTAGGAATAGTAATTTTTGTTGGCTGGATAAATAGTATAATAAATTTTCATTTAAGTTATGTAGCAGGTGGTTTTATAGTTTTAATTTTTGCTTATGTGACTAGATTTTTAGCAGTTGGTAATGCTGCTATTAGATCAGGTATTCTTAAGGTTCATCCAAATGCAATGGATGCCTCAACATCAATGGGTAGAGGCTTTTATCAAAGCATAAGGAAAATTATTTTACCACTTATTTATACCAATGTTCTTATTGGAGGTATTCTGGTTTTTGTCGATATTCTTAAAGAGTTACCAATAACTCTTTTATTAAGGCCTTTTAATTTTGAAACACTCTCAACTTATGTATATCAATATGCATCAGACGAACTTCTTCAGGAATCATCTTTTGCAGCTTTAATAATCATAATTGTTGGTCTTGGGCCAGTTATTTTTTTAAACTCAACACTTCAAAGAGTCTCTCAAAAGAAAAGAAGTTTTTAATTTTGAAAAATAAATGTTTGTTTTTGATCAATCTCTATTTCTACTGCAGAGGATTGTTTTGGATTAAAATCGGCAGGCATATGACTATGAATGTGAACAATTTCATTATCTTTATCTAAAACAGATAAATGAATAAAACTAAATGAACCCATTAATTTTGAAGCCATAACAGTTCCTTTTATACCATTCACAGGTGTAGGCTGTTTGTTTAATCTAATACCTCTTGGTCTAATATGAATTTTGACATTTTTATTTTCTAATTCTTTTGGAGCACTTATCTTTCCAACAGGTGTAATAATTTGCCCATTTTTTACTACACCCTCAAATCTATTTGTTTCTCCAAAGAATTCAGCTACGTAAGAATTAGCTGGATTATTATATAATTCTGCCGGGCTACCTGATTGGACTATTTTACCAGTCGTATCCATAATGTTAATTTGATTAGAAATAAACATTGCTTCAAATGGATCATGAGTAACAATAATTACTGAGACATTTGATTTTTGAAGTAAATGTAAAGTGTCATCTCTTACATCTTCTCTTAAATTTAAATCTAAGCTTGAAAAAGGCTCATCTAATAAAAGAATATCAGGGTTTGAAATGATTGATCTTGCTAAAGCAACTCTTTGTTGTTCACCTCCACTTAATTCATGAGGATACTTATTAAGTGAATTAGGAAGTTTTATTAATTTAATTATATCTTCAATAGTATGAGGTGAAGTTTTATAATTAATAGGATATTCCAAATTTTGTTTAACTGTTAGATGAGGAAACAGTGCATAATCTTGAAATAGAAAACCAATATTTCTTTTTTCTGTAGGCAAATGTTTAGATTTGCTACTTACTTCTTTACTGTTTATTTTTATACTACCGTTTTGTACTCTTTCTAAACCAGCAATTAATTTAAGGAGTGAAGTTTTACCACTTCCTGACGGTCCTAAAATACACGAGATACTATCTTTGCTTAGAGTAAAGTTTATATTTTTTAAAATTTCCTTATTACCTATTGTGTGACTTAAATTTGTGATTTCTACTGCAGACATAAATAATTAAAATACTATAAATTAAACACGAGGAAATTTATCCAAAATTTCACTTTCCCATTCGAGAAATTTTTTAGATCTGTTATCAGGACTTGGATGCGACCCCATAAATTCGGGCATTCTTCCTTCTTGGCCTGCCATCATTCTTTGCCATAGTTTAGCAGGCTCCTTAAGATTAAATCCTGCAAGATTCATAAATCCCATGCCTAAATAATCAGCTTCACTTTCCATTTTTCTACTAAAAGGAAGAAAAATCCCATACTTAACAACTGAGTTGTAAACATTACCACCTACGTTACCAACTCTTAAAGATTTATTTAAAAGTTCTGCATATCTACTTCGTGATATTCCAATTGTTGCCATTTGAATCATAGATGCTTGAGTTAATTTTTCTACTGTATGTCTAGCAAATGCATGGGCAATTTCATGTCCCATGACTGCTGCAATTCCATCATCATTTTTACAAACAGGAAGTATACCAGTATAGAACGCAATTTTACCACCAGGCATACACCATGCATTTTTTGTATCAGATTCAATTAGAGCAAATTGCCAGTTAAAATTTTCTACAGGATTTTTTTCACGCTTATTAATATAAAATGTATCTAGAGAGGTATAAATTTCTTTTCCGATTTCTTCAATTTTTTTAGATTCATCTGTATTATCTAGAAGAATTTTATCTTCTTTAGCTTTTGATAAAAATCTTGAATATGTTTTATCAACTTCTTTATTAAGAGCTCTTTCATTAGGATAAATCTTTGGAAGACCTGCTACACCGCCACCCATTAAAATTATAGGTAGATTGCTATCATATAAATTTAACTGATTTCGATTTGTTAATGGTACTTGTGTACAAGATGGTAAAATTATCGAACCACATAAAGAGCAACTGGCTCCAAAAACAAAGCTTCTTCTGTTTATTCTTGCTTCCATATTATTATTATATAGGTAATTTAATTTATATGAATATTTTTAATTCAGTTAAAAAAGCAGAAATCCACGTTCATTTAGAGGCAACCATTACACCAGATCTGTGTAAGAAATTTGCTAAACGAAATAATCACGAAATACCTGAAGAAATGTTTGGATCAAAGTATGCATACCAATGGGATGATTTTTATGATTTTATAAAAAAATATGACATAGTTACATCTGTCATACATACACCAGAAGATTATTTTGAATTAACATATGAATATTTAAAAGATTGTGCCGCTAATAATGTTCTTTATGTCGAAGCTATGATTTCCTCAACTCATGCTAAAGAAAAAGGCATGACCTATCATTCTTTTATCGAAGGAGTCTATGAAGCTTCCAAAAAAGCCGAAGAGGATTTTGGTATTGTTTCACGTTACATAATGAATGGGATCAGACATTTAGGGCCAGAGTCAGTACAAAGAACTGCAGAAGAAGTTTTAAATAATCCTCATCCTTGTTTAGTTGGTTTTGGTTTGGCTGGGGATGAGCTGCATTTTCCTCCAAATTTATTTGTTGAAACATTTGATATGTTAAAAAAAGAAAATTTTCCAATTACCGTTCATGCAGGTGAATGGGATGGTCCTGAAAATATAAGAAATGCAATTAATCTCCTGCACCCAACAAGATTAGGCCACGGAGTTCGGTCAATAGAGGATCCTGATTTAGTAAAAGAAATAATTGATAAAGATATTATTCTAGAAACTTGTCCAACAAGTAATATTGCAACTAAGATTTATGAAGATTATGAAGATCATCCTGTGAAAACATTATTTGATCAAGGAGTAAAAGTAACAGTAAATTCAGATGACCCACCTTTTTTCAACGCAACGATTAGTGGTGAGTATAATGTTATGGAAGATTTAGGTTTAAATGAAAAAGAATTAACCTCCCTTACTCATAACGCAATTAAATATTCTTTTTGTGATAAAGAAAATAAAAATAATTTATTAGCTAAATTAAATTAGATAATTTCACTAAAGGTCTTGCCCCATAATGCGAAATTATTTCTGCAGCAGCAATGCTGGCATAATTTCCAGAAGTGGAAATATCTTTACCTCTGGCAATGCCAAACAAAAACCCAGCTGCATAAAGATCACCCGCTCCAGTCGTATCAACAACTTTGTCTACTTGAATTGGATTAATCTCAATTATTTTATCTTTTTCTACAATCACAGATCCTTTCTCTGCTCTTGTAATTGCTACAGTCATATTTAATGATTTTGCATACTCAATAGCATTGTCAAAGTTTGTCTCCTCAGACTGAGCTTTAATCTCATCCTCGTTAGCAAAAAGAATATCTACATCATTCTCAATTAATTCCTTGAAAGAATCTCTATGCCTATCAACACAAAATAAATCAGACAAAGTAAAAGCAATTTGCTGATTATCTGCTTTACAAATATCAACCATTTTCTTCATAGCTTTTTTCGCATTTTCATTATCCCATAAGTAGCCTTCTAAATAAGCTATTTTATGATTTTTTATGTGCTGATCATTAATATCATCTGGTCCAATTAAAGTTCCTGCACCTAGAAAAGTACACATTGTCCTTGTTCCATCTTCCTCAACAAAAATTGTACAACATCCTGTAGAAATATCTGGCGAAGTAAAACCTAAAGGAAACTGTAAACCTTCTCTGACCATATCTTTTTGAAGAAAAATACCAACTTCATCATTTTTAATTTTTCCAATAAAACTTCCATTACCGCCAAAAGAGGTAATACCAAACATGGAGTTACCAAGAGAACCTCCGCCTGCCATTTCTCTAATAGAATAACTTTCATGTAAGTTATTTTTTAAGTTTTCATCAATAAGATTCATTGAATCTCTATTAATTTCATGTTTTTCAATTTCACTTTGATTGGAAGGAATTATGGCATCTACCATAGCATTTCCAATTCCAACTACATCTAATTTATCACTCATTTTTGTTTAATAATTATTGGTACTAATTGTACTATAATCACTCCAATAAATATTGCAAGACATCCAAGTATTTTTTGTGTGTCTAAAACTTGATTTAAAAGTATCCAACCTGCTATTGCAGCAAAGACTGACTCCATTGATAAAATAATAGCAGCTGGAGCAGGATTAGCTTTATGTTGAGCGATAATTTGAAGTGTATATCCAATGCCAGCAGAAAATATACCCGTATATAAAATTTCAAACCATTCAATTTGCATATTTGAGAGCTTTGGCTCTTCCCACATAAAAGCTAAGATCATAGATAATATAAAAACAATAAAGTACTGAATACTTCCAAATAAAAAAGGACTGTTGAGTTCTTTCATAAAAATATCAATACAAATAATATGTAAGGCAAAAAACAAAGCAGCAATAAACAAGAGTGAATCTGACTGTTGAATTTCGACTGATTGATTAGAGGATAAAAGATATGATCCATATAAACAAAGTAAAATGGCAATCCAAATAATCCAGTGTACCTGTTTTTTAATTATGAATCTTGAAATTATACCAACAAAGGGAACGTAAAGAGTGCTAAGAAAAGCAGCATTTGATATTAATGATTTTTGTAAAGCGTATTGTTGAAGACCCATACCACCAAAAAGAAAAAAACCTGTAGCCAAACAAAGATAAATTTTTTTTCTATCACTTAATATTTTAAAAATATTTTGTTGTTCTAGATAAATTGCAAATGGAGCTACTGTTAAAAAAGCAAAAAAGAATCTTCCAAAGCTAAAAGTAAAAGGACCTATGGCTCCCATTCCAGTAGTTTGGCTTACAAAAGCTGTTCCCCATATAAGTGAGGCAATTAACATGAATATGTTAGCTCTTGTATGACTCATAAAAATATTTGATTACTTACTTTATTGTTTATCTTTATTAATCCACCAAGATTCTATTACAATTCCGTAAAGTGGAATTTCATCTGGGTATTCAAAAAAATCCCAATAAGCAATTCTGTCTTTGTTGCTATGATAAAGAGGAACGACATAGTGACCCCATAACAATACTCTATCAAGTGCGTGGATCGCCGTTGTTAATTCTTCTCTATTTGTTGCACTAATTAGTTTTTCAATTAATGCATCGACTGCTGGACTATTGATACCAGGATAATTTCTACTTCCATCTTTTTGACCAACTTCTGATCCCCAATAAAATTGCTGCTCATTTCCTGGACTTAAACTGACTCCCCAGTATCTTTTAATCATATCAAAATCATAACTTAACAAACGTTCTTGATACTGTGATGAATCAACAGTTCTTACGTCCATTGTAATGCCAAGTTTTTTTAAATTACTTTGATAGGCCAAGGCAATCTTCTCATCAGATGGACTGACAATCAAAAACTCAAACTTGAATTCCATTCCATCTTTTATGAGTTTTCCGTTTTCAACAAACCACCCTTCTTTTTCGAGTATGTCTTTTGCTTTCAATAAATTTTTACGATCATTACCACTGCCATTCGTAATAGGTGGCGTAAATGATTCCGTAAATACCTCTGCTGGAATTTTATCTTTCCATACATTCAATAATTCTAATTCATTTTTTGACGGTAAGCCTGAGGAAGCTAATGGCGAATTATCAAAATAACTATCTGTTCTCACATAAGCATTTTGATATATTGTTTTATTAATCCATTCATGATCATAGGCATAACTCAAAGCAAGTCTTACATTTCTATTATTAAATATGTCACGTCTTGTATTCATCACAAGACCATTCATTCCAACAGGTCTATCATTATTCATTTCTGTCAATATTACTTCACCATTCTGGACAGCTTTGAAATCATATTCTGATAACCAACGTTTAACGTTGTATTCTCTTCTAAAGTCGTATTCGCCAACTTTAAATGCTTCAACTAAAACATTTGAGTCTTTGTAATAATCATAAATAATTGTATCAAAATTATAGAGACCTTTATTTACTGGTAAATCTTTTGCCCAATAATTTTCAACACGTTTGTATTTAATTTGACGTCCTGGATCGAGACTATCCACTTGGTATGGACCACTGCCTAGAGGGATATCTAAAAATGTTTTTGTGACATCAAGATTTTCATAAAACTTTTTTGGAATGATAGGAAGAAAGCCTGCAATAATAAGAGGTAATTCTTTATCTTCATTATTTTCAAAAATCATTTTTATTCCATCATTTCCAATCAATTCTGTTTTAATAACTTTGCCATAAGTCTTTTTCTGATTTGGAGTCCCTTTTGTTTGAAATGTTTCTAAACTAAATAAAACATCATCACGTGTTATTGGTGAGCCATCATGAAAGGTTGCATTTGAATTCAAATAAAAAGTTATAGAAGATCTATCTTCAGGTAATTCTACCTTTTCGGCTATTAAACCATAGAGAGAGAATGCTTCATCCCATACTCTTCTCATTAACGTATCATTAACATACCCAAGACCAGCAGCTTTTGAGCCTTTAAAAGCTACTCTATTTAGATTATCAAAAGACCCATATGATCCAAATTTTACTGTTCCGCCTTTAGGTGCATTTGGATTAACATAATCTAAGTGTGTAAAATTACCGCTATATTTTGGTGTGCCATGCATTGCAATTCCATGAACTTTTTCTGCAGAAGCAAACTTTAGAGGTAATAAAAATGAGAAAACGCTGAGTAGTAAGATAGAAAGATTTTTCATGGATTTACACTAACAATTTAAATTGATTTGATAAAGATGTTCTTAACATTACTACAATTTTAGATTTATTAATATATATTTAAAATATGAAAATTTTAGGATCTGAAATCACACCCTATAAGACTTATTTAAATAGACGTAAGTTTATAAAGGGATCTTTGGCTAGTGCCATGCTAACAACAGTTACCTCATCAGCATTTGCAAACCACGATAGTGATTTTTCAGTTTATACTAAAAAACTAAATGAAAATGATAAACTTAATTCTTACGAAGAAATCACAACGTATAATAATTTTTATGAATTTGGCACTCATAAAAAACATCCTCACTTAAACTCTGGAAATTTTAAGCCTAGACCATGGGCAATAAAAATAGATGGTTTAGTGAAAAAACCTCAAACATTTGATTTAGAAAAAATTTTATCAAATGTAACAATAGAAGATAGAGTGTATCGCTTAAGATGTGTTGAGGCATGGTCCATGGTTATTCCTTGGCAAGGTTTTCAGCTATCTGAACTTATAAAAATGGCCGAACCTTTAAGTTCAGCAAAGTACGTTCAGTTTGTAACTGTATTCAGGCCCGAAGAAATGCCAGGACAACAAAAAAGAACAATTATTTGGCCATATAGAGAAGGGCTTCGAATGGATGAAGCAATGAATCCTTTAACAATATTAGCAACTGGATTGTATGGTCATGAAATGCCCAATCAAAATGGTGCACCCATAAGATTAGTTGTTCCATGGAAGTATGGTTTCAAATCAATTAAATCAATTGTGGAAATCAGATTTTTAGATACCCAACCTGAAACATCTTGGGAAACTTTGGCTCCATGGGAATATGGTTTTTATGCTAATGTTAATCCTAATGTTAACCATCCAAGATGGAGTCAAGGAACAGAGAGACGAATTGGAGAATTTAAAAGAAGAGAAACGCTTATGTTTAATGGCTATGAAAAAGAAGTAGCCCATCTCTATAAAGATTTAGATTTAACTAAATTTTATTAATGAATGTTTTCAACAAGAAATTTTAATCGCAGTAAGCCTATCTTATTTATTTTAATTCTATTCCCAAGTTTACTCTGGGCGTACCAATTTGTTACAGGGAATCTTGGAGTAAATCCAATCGAAAAACTAATGGACGAGTTAGGTCTGATGGCACTCAGACTAATAATAATAACTCTTATGATTACTACTCTATCAAACATTAAACCTTTAAAATCGATAGTTGTATTGCGAAGAATGATTGGGCTTTTTGCTTTCTATTATGTCTGTTTGCATTTCTCTACTTACATAGTTTTAGATCATTTTCTAGATATTCAATTCATCGTTCAAGATATAATAAAAAGACCCTTTATAACTTTTGGTTTTATAAGTTTTCTTTTTTTAATCCCGCTTGCTAGTACCTCAACAAACAATATGATTAAACGATTAGGTTTTAAATTATGGAAGAAAATTCATTACTTAATTTATCCTGTCGCCATTCTGGCTAGTATGCATTTTTATGTTCTAGTTCGTGCTGATAAAACTGAACCAGTTATTTATATGGGAATAATTATTCTCTTGTTACTTCACAGAATATTTAAAAGACTTACTCGTTCTCAGTTGGCTCAGTAACTGGGTTCATTTCCATACCGGCAGGACTAATATTTCGTGGTAAAGGATTGTATTGTGATTCAAGATCACGTGGTTTAGTTCTTTGTGTCATCCTATACAAACCAAATAATCCTAATAGTCCATGTATCAAAAATAAATAGATGTAAAAACCTACAGCTCCTAAAATTTCCATGAAACCAGAAACAAACAAAGGTCCAATAATTGATCCAATACCAATAAGTATACCAAAGGTTGCACTTGCTGATACTATCTCATTAGGTTGTAAGAAGTCATTTGTATGAGCAACCGTAAGTGAATACATAGGCAAACAAGCAATAGAAAAAAGACCAGTAAAAATTAAGAATAATGTAAGTGGCATAAAGCTTGCAAAAACAAAAAATAAACTCAAACCTGAAGCCATAAAGGAAACAGCAATAAGAATAACACGTCTATCAATTCTATCTGACAAATATCCAATAGGCCATTGAGATAGGGCGCCAGCAGATGTTATGATCATCATATAAAGAGAAATTTCAAATAAGCTTAAATTAATAGATGACGCATAAATTGCACCGTATCCAAACACTGCACTATGGGATAAACCAGTTGCTAATGCACCAACAAAACCTAAAGGTGAAACAGTATAAAACTCTCTTAAAGAAAAAAATTTAGGACTTTCTGTATTAGGTTGTTCTGTTGAAGATAGAAGAATGGGAAGAAGTGCGAATGATAATAAGATTGATACTAAAATAAATAAATCAACTTTAGCTGGATCACCTAAATTTAATAAAAATTGTCCTGCTCCAACAAACACAAAAGTAATAATCATGTAAACGGAAAGTAATTGACCACGAGTTTGATTAGTTGATTTTTCATTCAGCCAACTTTCCATTATCACATAAATCCCAGCAAGACTTACTCCAGTTAATATTCTTATAAACATCCATGAATAGGGATGAACAAATACTGAGTGTAATAATATAGCTATAGATGCAAGAGATGCTAAAGCGGCAAAAACTCTTATGTGACCAACACGTTGTAAAAAAATTGGAATTGTCAATGCGCCAGTTAAGTATCCAACGTAATAACCAGCTATAATTAGTCCTGATGCAAAAAAACTAAAACCTTCTAAAACAGAACGAACACCAATTAGTGTTCCTTGCAATCCATGTCCAAGACAGATTAAGCCAAAGCCAAAAAAAAGGGCCCAAGTGTTTTGTAGTACCTTATACATCTTCTAAATTTTTATTAAAATTTTAGTATTCTTCTTCGCCGTCTTCTTTAGGCTTAATACCTTCAGCTATTGGATCAATTTCTGTTTCGTCTTCTAATAAAACAGTATCATCTTCTAGATTATCTTCGTTGTTATCCAAATCCAAATTATCGATATCAAGATCATCATCTTTTTCTTTTGGTTTTGGAGGAATAGGATTTGTTAAGGGTGCGGCATTTGTACTTCCAGGTTTTCTTCCACGTCTTGGTCTTGTCATAGTAGTAACTTCAATTTCTTTACCACATTCAGGACACTCAAGCTCCGTTCTTCCTAGGTCGTAGTATTGTTTACTACACATCGGACAAATTCTTTTTAGACCCCAAGATTCTTTGTACATATCTATTCTTCTTTTTTTATAAATATTCTACCACAATAACCACATACAATTTTATTCTCATTATTGAAGGTATAATAAACTGCGGGATGTCCTAAACCATCTTCACCACCATCGCAAGAGATAGTTTCAGTTTTTGTATCTACTTTCACAATATCCTCAGTCATAAAACTCATATAAAATTTTCGTGCAAAAAGTCTATATTTTTTCCTTAAAGAATTTGAAAATAAACAACCGAAATACCACTCACTATTAAAATAGAAGGTATTATTCGAGATTTTGCATTCTTCTCAAATAAGAAAACCATTCCAATAATTGCAGCAAAGACAATGCTTATTTCTCTAATACTAGAGACATAAGCAATTTCTATAAATTGCATACTCCAAACAACAATTGCGTAACTACTTGTTGCAAATACACCAGCAGCAATTCCTGATCTTAAAGTGTACGTTGCTCTTTTTCGTAAACCATCTTTCGAGATCAAACCAATAATTAGTAATGGTATTCCATTAAGTGTAAAGAGCCAGTAAATATAAGAAAAACCATTTTCAGAAAGTCTAACCCCAACCCCGTCTACTAAAGTGTAAGCAGTAATTAGAATAGCTGTTGAAATCGCAAGAGCAAAACCTCTGAAGTTAAAAGATAAATTTTTAGTATAAGATATTAAAAATAATCCAATACAAACATTTAATATTCCAACAAAACCAGCAACACTAATATCAGAACTTAAAAATAAAATACTTATGATTGCTACAAACAAACACGAACTTCCTCTAGAAATTGGATATATGTAAGAGAGATCCCCGTATCTATAAGAATAAATTACATTTAATCTATAAATGACATGAATGATGACGGTTGCAATTAAAAAATACCAAACTTCTAATGTTGGAAATGGCACAGTAAATGTTAAAGGTAAGAAAATAGTAACTTCTAAGACAGATGTTATACCCATTAACGATAAAGGGTTCTTACTTGATTTTATTATAGCACTCCAAACTGCATGACATAGAGCTGAAACAAGAATTAAGATAAAAATAAAATTTACTGACATCTAATTAGTAGATAAGAATTTACTTCATGCCTGTCAAAATAATTTCTTTATTAAATCGTTTTTATAATACTATAAAAAGTAACTATAAGAGTGAACCATTACTTTAACTATTGAGCCAACACCTCTACAAAATGTTGTTTTTAATGTTCAAAATTCATTAAATTTGAGAATATCTTAATTCTACTTATTTTGGATTTATTTCAATTTTATTAAAAATATTCGAATTAGTATTGAGTTTAAAAACCATATAACTATAAATTAATTTTTATATATAGTTGAAATTGTGTCCGATAATCTAGAAATTAATAAAAGAGAATATCCAAGTACCTTCTCAAAAACTGCCATTGTGATTTGCCTTGATGGTAGTCAAAAAGAGTATCTTGAAGAAGCATCTAAATCTAATCTTACACCAAATCTTGATAAATTAATTGCTCATGGTGAAAACCTACTAGTTCACAGTGCTATTCCAAGTTTTACAAATCCAAATAACATTTCCATCGTAACTGGCCAACCAAGTTCTGTTCACGGTATATGCGGAAACTTTTTTTATACACCCGAGACTGGTGAAGAAGTAATGATGAATGACCCCAAATACATGCGAGCACCAACTATTTTTGAAAAGTTTTACAATTACGGTTCTAAAATTGCTCTTGTTACTGCAAAAGACAAGTTAAGAACACTTTTAGGAAATGGATTAAGTTTTAATGATCAGAGGGCAATATGTTTTTCTGCTGAAAAATCTGATCAAGCAACAAAAGATCTCAATGGTATAGATAACGTAAACGATTGGTTAGGTGTGCCAGTCCCAGAAGTATATTCTGAAGGACTTTCTGAATTTGTAATGGCTGCAGGTGTAAAACTTCTTGAAGAGTTCAAACCAAATATAATGTATTTATCTACAACTGATTATATCCAACACAAATACGCACCAGGAAATGAAACAGCGAATAAATTTTATGCTATGTTTGATAAATACGTTGGTCTTTTAAATAAAGAGAATGTTTCTATAATCATCACAGCAGATCATGGTATGAAACCAAAATCAAAAGAAGATGGTTCACCTAACGCAATATTTTTACAAGATTATTTAGATAAAAAATTTGAACCAAATATGGCTAAAGTTATTCTACCAATTACAGATCCATATGTCGTGCATCATGGTTCACTTGGTTCTTTTGCAACAATTTATTTAAAAGACAAAAGTAAGTTAGATACTGTTATAAATGCTATCAAAGAAATAAAAGATATAGAAGTTGTTTTAACAAAAGATGAAGGATGCTCTGCCTATAACTTACCTCTTGATAGAATGGGGGACATAATATGTATGTCTTCAGAATTTATGACTATTGGTTCATCTGAAAATAAACACAATCTCTCAGGATTAAATGAACCTTTACGTTCACATGGTGGACTTCATGAAAGAGAAGTGCCATTCATATCAAACTTAAAATTACAAAATTTAGATACTAGCAAACAATTATATAACTATGATGCATTTTACTATGCAATTAAAGGGGCCCTATGATGCACAAAAAAATGATTAATGAAGCAATGCGTATTGCTGGAGAAAAAGTTACTTCGGATAAAACAATAAATGTAGAGTACCCTTTTACAGGTGAGGTAATCGGAACGGTTCCAGCCGGTACCGCAGAGCATGCAAGAAAGGCTCTAGATATTGCTGCAAATTACCAACCTAAACTTACAAGATATGAGAGACAAAAAATTCTTCAAACTGCTGCAGAGGTACTTGTTAAAAGAAAAGACGAAATTTCTGATATTATTACATTAGAGCTTGGTATCTCAAAACAAGATTCTTTATATGAAGTAGGAAGAGCTTTTGATGTATTTTCATTGACTGCACAACTTTGTATTCTTGATGATGGAGAAATATTTTCTT
The DNA here is from genome assembly GCA_902625365.1 of uncultured Alphaproteobacteria bacterium. Taxonomy (GTDB): domain Bacteria; phylum Pseudomonadota; class Alphaproteobacteria; order HIMB59; genus CACPNW01. Next base: position 46,879 of record CACOAX010000001.1, on the reverse strand, counting down.
GTGATTTAACTCCACATGGAAAAGCGAGAAAAATATTTACCATAAGAGAACCATTAACAGCAATTTCAGCAATTACTCCATTTAATCACCCTTTGAATATGGTAGCGCATAAAATTGCGCCTTCAATTGCAACTAATAATTGCACAGTATGTAAGCAGACAGAATTAACACCTTTAACAGCAATGGTACTTGCTGATGTATTATATGAAGCTGGCTTACCACCAGAAATGTTTTCAGTTGTAACTGGATGGCCTCAAGATATCGGATTAGAAATGATCAAAAATTCAAACATTGATCTAATTACTTTTACAGGCAGTGTGGGTGTAGGAAAATTAATTGCTGAACAAGCTGGATACAAAAGAACAGTACTAGAGCTTGGTGGTAATGATCCTTTAATTGTATTAAATGACTTAGACAGTGATGATCTTAAAAAAGCAGTTGAGCTAGCCGTTACTGGAGCAACAAAAAACTCCGGCCAACGTTGTACAGCTGTAAAAAGAATATTAGTACAAGAATCCATTGCAGATCAATTTGTCGAAATGGCTCTTGAGCGTGCTAAGAAAATTAAATTTGGTGATCCTATGAATATGGAGACAGATTTAGGTACCGTTGTTAATGCCGAAGCTGCTGAACTTTTTGACAAAAGAGTTTCTATGGCTGAAGGAGACGGCGCAAAAATTTTATATCACCCTGGAAGAAAAGGTGCTTTGTTACCTCCAATAGTAGTAGATAATGTTGATCCTAAAAGTGAATTAGTTTTAGAAGAAACATTTGGTCCAGTAATTCCAATCATTCGTGTTCCAAATGATGATGAAGCTGTAATGACAATATCTAACTCTACAGCATTCGGATTATCTTCTGGTGTATGTACAAACAATTTCATGCGAGCGAAAAAATATATTCAAGGTTTAAGTGTTGGAACTGTAAATATATGGGAGGTTCCAGGCTATAGAATAGAAATGTCTCCTTTTGGTGGAATTAAAGATTCAGGTCTTGGTTATAAAGAGGGTGTAATTGAAGCAATGAAAAGCTTTACTAATGTAAAAACTTTTTCGCTACCTTGGTAAAAAAAATAAATGCTCCTTACAACAACTAATCTTTATTTACTAAGAACAAAATCAATTTAAGGTAATGTGGAATTATTTTAATCCCGTGGAAATTTTATTTGGAGAATATAGATTTAAGGAAGTACATCATACTATTAAAAATAAGAACTACATTATAATCACTCATCCAGAAGAAATTTTTAAAAAATATAGTGATGAATTTAAATTCTCTTCAAATCCACCTCTATCCATTATGACTGATGTCCAGCCTAATCCAGATTACAAGGATATTTTAGAGCTACAAATTAAATTTTCTTCAATTAGTGAAACGGTAGATTATATTTTAGCTATAGGTGGCGGCTCTGTTACAGATACAGCTAAAGCAATTGCTGCATTTAAAGATAAACAAGAATATCTAACAGATTTTGTTCGCAATAAGAAAAGTCCAAGAGTCGAAAATCCAATCAAAATTATTGCAATCCCTACAACTTCAGGAACATCAAGTGAGCTTACGTGTTGGGCCACAATATGGGATAAAGAAAAAAATAATAAATTATCTTTGGCACATAAATCTCTTTATGCAGAAAAAGCAATTATCGATCCATCTATTATGATTGATAAGCCTTTAGGCTTGACCATTTCAACTGGTTTAGATGCTCTCTCTCATTCAATGGAAAGTATATGGAATATTAATGCAAACCCAGTTTCTGCTTCTCATGCAATACAAGCGTCAAAATTAATATTAGAAAATTTACCACTTCTCACTAAAGATTTAAGAAACATTGAATTACGCTCAAAAATTGCATTGGCGTGTGTTCATGCTGGCTTAGCGTTTTCCAACACAAAAACTGCTATTGCGCACAATCTATCATACCCTGTGACGCTCAATTACGGCATTCAGCATGGTATTGCTTGCTCATTTACATTACCTATGATTACATTGAGTATGGTTGGAATTGATAGTGTAGCTGAGGAGAGATTAAAATTAATTTTTAATGATAATCTTGAGAATGCTGCAGATCATCTGAGTGAATTTATGCGTTCTTTAGAGGTTCCTCTTAACTTAAATGAAATAAAAGTTCCTGTTCAAGAATGGAATAATATAGTAGATGATGCTTTTTTAGGGGAGCGAGGTAAAAACTTTATTGGCAATAAAGAAGCCTTTATATCTTCTGCTAAATCAATGGGACTTTATTAGTAATGAAAAAAAATTTCAGGTTTTATGATAACAGACAAAAATACTTATTATTTGTAACAACAACAAATGAAAAAAATCAAATTGCCGATGCTATTCGCCCTCACGTAAATAAAATAAAACCTCAAAAACCTGGCATAAAAATATTTGATGCTGGTATGGGGGATGGTTCTTTACTTATGAATGTTATGCGTCAGTGCCACGAGGCTAGGCCTAACGTACCTCTATTAGTTTGCACAAAAGAAATAAGTATTGAAGATGTAAGATTAGGTTTAGAAAAATTACCTGATAGGTTTGTTGAGCATAAGAATACTGTTTTTGTCATTTCAAATCTTCACTATGCGGAAGCAGCAAACCTTAAATCAAAAAATGAAGTTAAACAGAAAAAAATTAATTGGAATATTATTAAATTAAAAGGCGACACTTCTCTTGAATTTGCCCAACAATTAAGAAAACAAAATGAATTTTTAGAAAAAAAATGGAATATAGAAATTAATAAAAAGTCAGGTAACCATACTTATAAAGAGCCTTCAGTCATGGTTATCTACCGTGAAGATCAAGAATTTAATGTTAATGAATTAATACCTACCAAAAAAAAATCAGATAATAAATTTGATCTTATTATTGCTTCGCAGCCTTATCGTTCAAGAATTTCAGCAGAAAAGAAATCAAAATACGTCATCGAACCAATGATTAGAGCGTTAAAATCAAAAGGGAAATTATTAACTATTCATGCTTCAGGAAAAGATCCTGCTAATGAAATAATTCGTAAAATTTGGCCAAAAGAGGACCCATTTCCTTCTCTTGGAAATAGTATCATTTCTTATCTTAAGAAAAATTTAGATAAAGATTTATTAAGCAGTTTATCTTTTGGAGAAAAAAGAATTATTAAATGTAAACTGAGAGCTCTACCAACAGAAATCAGCGGAGGTATAGCAACATCATTAGTTTTTTCTGCTTGGAATGCTTCCATATATGTCAATCAAATGGATGATGATAAAGTAATGAGGGTAGAAAAAACAAGAAATTATGAAAAAGTAGTTCAAAAAATAGTTTCAAAAAATAAAGGCCTTTATTTTAATAATGAAATTTTTATAATTGAGAAAAAATAGCATTATTCAGTCTCGAACCAATTAACCTCTGTTTTTAAAAAATCTTCGCTATGTACAACTAAAGAATTATCTTTAATTAAAATTACATTATAATTAGGATCAGTGTTTGCAGTTCCCAATCTATATTTACTTGAAAAGTTTGGAACTAATGGTGACCAAGTGCTACGTGGTGAAGAAAATGTAATGCCTAAATATTGACCAGATGTGGTAATATGTTGATGGCCAAAAAATATATGTTTTATTATTTCTCTAAATTTTAATAATATATCCTGAAAATCATTTTTTTGAATTAGCCCTATTTTATCACTTTTTTCATCACCTAATGCAAGAGGGTTATGGTGCATAAAAATATAAACTTCATTTTTACTATTTTTTTCTAATTCACTTATTAACCAGTCTTGTCTAACTTTATTGTAATGACCGCTGTCAGTATTCGGTTGATTAGTATCTAGAAAAAGAAAAGTTTTTTTATCAAAAGATTTTGAATATTGAATAAAGCCATTGTTGTCAGTTTTAATATCAGAAAAATTATTTCTAAAATTTTCTCTATCATCATGATTTCCAATTATTATATGTGGTAACAAATTTTTTGGTAACTCGGCTTGGTTTAATATATCTTTAAATACTTTATAAGCTTCACTACTTCCAAAATGAGTAATATCACCAGAAATAACAAATAAATCTGTATCAAAATGATTTTTTTTAATATGTGTTAGTGCTTGATGAAATCTTTTTTGAGAATCAATACCATGTAAAATATCTGGTTCAATGTGTGGATCCGATAAATGTAATATTTTCATACAATATTGTACTACAATAATTCTTTAAGTATTTACCAGTTTCAAATTCATAATTTATCAACATTTATCGTTATGAAATTTTGTAGATGAATGTCTTAAATAGCCAAAATAATGGCTGTTTTTAACAATTTAATATGGTTTGACATAATAATTTAGTGATGCATTATTATTAAAAAATAAGGAGTTATTATGAAAATAAAAAGTCTAGTAATTGCATTCCTTATAACTGTTTTAAGTTTTGGATATGCAACTGCTAAAGATGTAAAAATCACAGTATGGGCTGGTGGTACAAACGAAGCTGATTATTACAGGATGGAAGCAATCAAAATGGCTGCTGATATTCTTACTCGTGAAATGGCAATTCAAGGAGAAGAAATTAACATTACTGTAGAGGGCAAAAGAGACTTCGGTGGTTGGGGAGAGTTTAAACAAGCTGTTACCCTAGCAGCTGAAGATGGATCAGCTCCTAATATAGTTGTTACAAGTCACCTTGATATAGCGCCATGGAGTCAAGCAGGTTACATTGTTCCGGTGGAAGATTATCTTGATATGGATGCTTGGCCATTGAATGATATTTATAGCAATTTAATGGAAATTGCAGCTTACAACGGCATACAATATGGTGTTCCACAAGATGCAGAGAGCAGACCTTTCTTCTTTTGGAGGGAATGCCTAAAAGGCATTGGTTACTCAGATAGTGATATTGATGCATTACCTTCCAAAGTTGCTTCTGGTGAATACACTCTAGCAAATGTTCTTGAAGATGCAAAGAAAGCCGTATCAATGGGATTAGTAGAAGAGGGTTATGGTTTTTACCCTAGAGTGTCTAATGGTCCTGATTATGCTCAATTCTATCAATCATTTGGTGGTGAGTTAATGGACTCTGCATCAGGTAAACTATTGTTAGATAAAGCTTCAATGCAAGAATTTTATCAATTCTTTGCGGATGCAGTCGCTGCAGGAGTAACAAAGAAAAATCATATCGGTACTGATTGGGGACAATGGTATAATGAAGTTGCAAATGGTAAAGCTGCTTTTTGGCATGGTGGAACATGGCACTATGCTAGATACACTGGAAAAGAAGGAAATGATGATTTCTTTGGAACAATTCAATTTACTCTTATCCCAGCAGGAAATGATAGAGGAAGAGCAAATACTATTACGCATCCTTTAGTTTATCTTGTAACAAACCAGAATGATGAAGATCTACAAGATATCGCATCTCAACTTGTAAAGATTGCTTCTGAACCTCGAATCAATTCTTTACATGCTATTGAGTCTGCACACCTAGGAATTTCTAAACAACAATCTAATGTTGGACTTTATGCAAATGACCAATGGGCTGCAGAAGCAACTGAAGTACTTTTAGGATCAGCCAACGCCCAACCTAATCATCTACAATATGGAGTATTTTCAGAAGCTATGTGGGCTGGTTTAGAGTCTGTGTGGACTGGTTCTAAATCTGCTGCTGATGCAGTAAATGATCTTGAAAATGAATTATCTTCAAAACTTGGAGATGATTTAATAGTAAGATAACACTTTTTAAAATAATCAACAGGAGTGAATTTCACTCCTGTTATTTTAATCAAAAACTATGAATAGAATAAATTGGTTCGGTTTAATTTTTATATCTCCTGTACTATTAATGGTATTTTTGTTCTTTCTAACACCAGTTGTTATGACTGCTTTTTTTTCTTTTACAAATATGTCAACTTCAACAGGTATAAAAGGAGGAGAGTATTTAATTAATCAAGAAACTATTAAAGAAATAAAAAAATATAATATTCAAAAGGGTACTATTGAAAAGCTTGAAAATGCTGGATATTTAATTGATGAAGAAGGATTAAAAATAGTAAGTAAAAAATATAAAGAAGCACTATCAAACGAAATAAATTCTCTTTATTTTGGAGAAAAATTTTCAAATAGAAAAGATTTAGAAAGAGCGCTTAAAAAATTAAAAAAAAATAAAATTAAAAAAACACGAGATAGAAAAGAGATTGCTGAAATATTTAAAGAATCAATAATTAATGAAAGATTTAATAGTAAGTCTATTTTTGAAGAAAATTTAATAAAGCTTGAAATAGATCAAAATGATAGAGATATAATTATTAAAGAAAGTTATACTGGTTGGTCTTGGACCAATAATAATTTCAAATTAATTTACAGTCTACCATCTTCATATAAGTTTGCTTTTTATACAGTTATTTACGTCTTTTTTACTTTAACATTTAATGTAGTCTTCGGTTTGTTTCTGGCAATTTCTACATTTTATTTACCATCAAAAACAGCGTCTACATTTAGAACTATTTGGTTTTTGCCAAGAATACTTCCCCCTGTTTTATATGTTTTAATGTGGAAATGGTTTACTTGGGATACAGGTTTTATTTCACAAATGTCAACTTACTTTGGAGCTTCACCAAAAAATTGGATGATGGACTCTCCAATTCATGCGTGGACGGTTATAGTATTAATTAATGGATTTGTTGGAGCATCTTTTGGAATGATACTATTTTCTTCAGCAATTAAAGCTATACCATCATCAATGTTATATGCATCTGAGGTTGATGGAGCAAATAGATGGCAGCAAATATGGAACATAATTATTCCCCAATTAAGATGGCCAATTATGTTCACAACAGCATATCAAACCTTGTCGCTATTAACTTCATTTGAATACATATTACTAGCAACAAATGGCGGTCCAGGTAGATCAACTGAAGTTTGGGCTTTAGCTGCATACCATACGGCGCTCCAAAATTATGCAGGCAATTTACAATATGGCTTAGGCGCTACCTACGCTTTAGTTTTAGTAATAATAGGAATAATTGCTAGCTTATTCTACTTGAAGTTTTTTAACTTTAAGGATCTAGTAACCAAACCAAGGATTGAGGGATAAGTGAATAATTATTATCGTTCCTGGCCAATAACTTTATTACTTACATTAATTTCTTTGCCGTTATTAATAATGTTTATTTTTCAAATAATCGATAATTTTACAAATCCTGCTCCTGGAGGTATTTGGCCAAGTAGCTTTACAATAGAGCATTGGCGATTTTTATGGGAAACGCCAAAAACGGGTGAGTCCTATATTTGGACTGTAACATTTAATACTTTTATATTTGCAAGCACAACTGCAGTTATGGTTACCACACTATCAATGACATCAGGATATGTTCTTTCCCGATTAGATATACCTGGAAGAAAAATTTTTCTTGCTGGTCTAATTATGTTACACGCGTTTCCAACTATTTCTCTTATAGTCGCTATCTTTTTAACATTACAAATTATGGGTTTATACAATACTTTACTAGGTGTAATACTTGTAAAATCAGCTCTAGAATTACCTTTTGGTGTTTGGATAATGAAAGGATTTTACGACACAGTTCCGTGGGAAATCGAAATGGCAGGTATCCAAGATGGTGCAAGTAGGTTCACGGTTTGGCGAAAACTTATTTTACCACAAGTGCAACCAGGAATTGCAGCACTGCTGATTTTTTCGTTTTTATCAGGATGGAGCGAATTTGTGTTACCTTTAGTTCTAGCTCCAAGTAGTGACGTGCAGGTACTATCTACTTATCTTTCCGCACTTATACTAGATGATAATAAATTTGATTTTAATTTATTTAAATCAGTTGGAACCTTCTATGCAATACCAGTTATTATTATTTATATAGTGTTTCAAAAAAAATTAATGAATATATATGGGGGGGGAACAAAAGGATAATGGAACTAGTTTTAGAAAAATTTAGTAAATCTTTCGGTCCCGTGTCCGTAATTGAAAATTTAGATCTCACTGTTCATAGTGGAGAAATGTTAGCGCTTTTGGGACCATCAGGATGTGGAAAGTCAACAACACTTTTTTCAATATGCGGAATTTACAAAATGAATTCGGGCAGACTTTTATTTGATCAAAAAGATATGTCAAACGTACCCTCTCAACAAAGAAATGTTGGTGTTGTTTTTCAAAACTATGCTTTGTATCCACATATGACTGTTTACGAAAATATTGCGTTTCCATTAAAATTAAAAAAACTTGATTCAAAAATTATTGACGAAAAGGTTCAAGAGATAGCTAATCTTGTCTACATACCCGAATTACTTAAAAGAAAGCCCGCACAACTTTCAGGTGGCCAGCAACAACGAGTAGCATTAGCGAGAGCTTTAATCAGAGAACCAGATGTATTATTGTTAGATGAGCCCCTTGCTAACCTAGACGCTAAACTTAGATTAGAAATGCGTTCTGAAATAAAAAGAATACAAAAAGAAACTGGAATTACTGCAATTCTTGTAACCCATGATCAAGTTGAAGCAATGTCGATGTGCGATAGAATTGCTTTAATGAAGGATGGAAAAATTATTCAATTATCTACTCCAGATGAAATGTACAAAAATCCAATAGATAAGTTTGTTGCTGGCTTCATTGGTAATCCGCCAATATCTTTCATTAATGGAGTTTTTAATAATGGAATGTTTATTGCTGGCAATTTAAAAATTAATCTAAATACTGATTTAAATATATCTGAAAACACAGAAATTGTTTTAGGCGTCAGACCTGAGCATTTTGGTCCACGATATGAAAATAAAGTTTCTGGAAAAATTACATTTGTTGAAACACAAGGACGAGAGGATTTGTATGATGTTGGTTTTAACAATAATATAACCATAAGATCAATTCAGCCATCAGAAAATAGAGTTGAATTAAACAGTAATGTTAATTGGGGAATAATGAAAGAAGGTTTACTCTTATTTGATAAAAATGGAAAAAGACTCAAATGAAAATTGGTTAAGTCCTCATAAACCCTACTCTATTGCGCACAGAGGAGCCAGCACTTATTATCAAGAAAATACAATAGAATCCTTTTTCTTTGCTGCTAAAATTGGTGCAGATTTTTGGGAGGTTGATGTACAAATAACTAAAGACAAACATCTAATTGTTTTTCATGATTCATTCCTAGATACTGGTGAAAATATTATTAATTTGTATCTTCAAGAAATAAGAACTAAACTACCTATAAACACCGCACCTCTCTTTGAAGATGTTCTAAAGCTTGCCATAAAACTAAATGTAGGAATTTATCTCGATATTAAAGCTAGATATGTTTCTAATCTTCTAATTAAATTACTAAAAAAATATAACTATCAAAGAGTAATCATTGGTTCATTTAATATAGAGTTGATAAAGGAATTAAAAAAACTTGATAATTCTTATCCTTACGCCATTCTCGTACCTCCTGGTTTTAATCCATTTGAGTATGCTAAGGTTGCTGATATTATTCATTTGTGCTGGGAAAAATTAGAAAATCCAGAAAAATTATTAGACGATAATTTCTTTCAAAAGTGTGAAAAGCAAAATCAAAAAGTAGTTATATGGCATGAAGAAAATCCAGAAAGAATGAAGATATTAAGGAATTTACCCGTATTAGGCATTTGTTCTAATCAACCAGAACTTGTTAACCCAATTTTTAAAAATAATAGTGAATGGCCAGTTGAAGTTGTATGTCATCGTGGACTTAATAGTCTAGCACCAGAAAATTCACTAGCATCAACTTTACTTGCACTATCATTTGGTTTTTCTCATGTAGAAATTGATATTAGAACAACAGCAGATAAAAAATTAATAATTAATCATGACTCTACTTTTAATAGAACTTCAAATTATAAAGGATACGTAAATCAAACCCTTTCTTCAAGTTTGGATAAAATTGAAATAGGAAAAAAATTTAATTCAGATTTCACAAATCAGAAAATACCTAAATTAGAAGATATATTACAAATTGTTGAACTTTATAACGGAAGTTTATATGCTGAAATTAAAGATGGAAAAGTAGATGATGTTATTAGTACCATTAATAAATTTAATTATTTAGATAAGTGTTTTTTTTGGTCTGAAAATAAAAACATAATGATGGATATTATAAATTTTCATCCCAATTTAAATTATATGCTAAGGAGACAAGACTTTAATACATTAAATGAAATTATTGAAAATTATAATCCTAAAATAATTGAATATACCCTTAGAGATAAGCTAGAAGAATTAAATATTTTAAAACAAAAGGATATAAAATCTATGATTGCCTATATGGGTAATGATGAAAAAGTTTTTAAAAAAATTATCCAGCTTAAAACTGATTATGTAAATCTTGATCAACCAATATTATTTTCAAGCTTTTATTCTAAAAAATATAGTTAAATATTTGTCTTAAAGTAAATATATTTGTTAAACTCTTCTTTTAAATCGATGCTAACTCTTGCATGTACTTTTCCTTGTTTTCCTTGAAACGATTGTTTTTCTGTAACTGGAAACACCCCTTCATGCCAAATATTTGGATGAATATACAACCCTTTTGATCCGTCACAGTAAAATGCTTTGAAATGTTCTGGTTCAATGTCGTCTGTCGGTAAGGCTAAAGGACAAATAAATGGTTTATTTTCTTCAGGAAAAAAAAGCTGACCCCCATCAGGATGATAATTTGCATGCCATAGAAATATTTTTGTTGGGTCTGAATATTTATCTTTTTGTAATTCTTGATCAGGATTATTGGCATAACCAAGTATATATTTCCCATCTACTTCATAATCACTCTTATGTTGAACAGCATTATTTTGTCCATAAAGCACGTCACCTTGCCACCATGTATCAAAAGAACCTTCGGTAGTTCCACCTTCATTACCAGTTCCCTCTTCTATTTCGCGCCATCCTTGTTTTGGCCAAGTAACAATTTCAATTTCACTTTTCTCAAAACTATCAATTAAATATCCATATCCTTTGAGATTTTCATTGGTTGCTTTTACTAAAGGTATTTCAATTTCTTCCATCATTTTTGTATTAGTTTAATGTTATTTCCAGTTCTGTAACGACTTCTTTTACTGCTTTTATTGTATCCCTCATGTCTTCTTCATCTAAATTTCCAATACAACCAATTCTAAAAGTTTCTGCGACTGTTAATTTTCCAGGATAAATTAAAAAATTTTTTTCACTAAGAGCATTATAAAATTTCTCAAAGTTAAATTTAGGATCATTAGGTTGTTTAAACGTAATAATGATTGGTGCTTGTAAATTATCAGGAAGCAATTGTTCAAATCCTAACTCTTTCATTCCATTACATATAATTTCACAATTTTTTTTATATTTTTTACCTCTTCCATCTACACCGCCTTGTTCTTTATGCTCTTGAATAGCTTGATTGAATGCAGCCAATACGTGTGTAGGAGGTGTAAATCGCCATTGTTTATTTTTTTCCATCGCTTGCCATTGATCATACAAGTCTAGACTTAGTGAGTGACTATTACCTTTTGCATTTTCAATAACTTCATTTTTAACAAGAATGAAACCTACTCCTGGTACACCTTCCAAGCATTTGTTAGATGAAGCTGCAACAGCATCAAAACTAATTGTTTTAGAACTTAATGGTAATGCACCAAAAGCACTCATCGCATCGATGAATAACGATAAGTTTTTCCTTTCAATCAATTTTGCAATGTCTTCAATAGGATTTAAAATACCTGATGTTGTTTCACAATATACAGCAAATACGTGTGTTAAATCGTTGCTATCAATTAACTCTTCAATTTTATTGATGTCATGTACTTCATGTTCAGCAACTTCATATTCAATAAAATCCCTACCTAAATAAGTGCACATCATTTTCATTCTTTGTCCGTATGCACCATTGATAAGAATTAAAATTTTAGAATCTTTTGATGTGAGTGAACTCACCATTGACTCTACAGCAAAAGTTCCGCTTCCCTGCATTGGGACACACTGATATTTATCTTCACCGTCTATTAATTTAACAAGGGAATCTCTAATTGATGCATTGAGATCAATAAATTTTGTGTCTCTTGAACCCCAATCATGGAGCATAGCCTCTTTTGTAGACATCGATGTCGTGAGAGGGCCGGGGGTTAATAATTTTTTATCCATTAAATATTTACTTAATAAATATTATTATAAATTTGATCAATCTTATTAAAGTTGGAATTGAATTTATTTTCTAATAAGTTAATTATAAATGAGGATGGAAGAAAATATTGTAGATTATCTCTTAGATCTTTTGAAAAAAAAAGGTGCTGATATTCAATACGGTAATGAGGATGTGACACAACTTGAGCACGCCCTTCAATGTGCTGAATTGGCAGAACAACATAAATTACCTGGCCCAACAATAGCAGCTGCCCTGCTCCATGATATAGGACATCTTATATATGAAGACGGTGATCCCATACACGAGGGTAAAGATGGTCATCATGAAAATTTAGGTGCAGATTTCTTAAAAAAATATTTTGGTGAAGATGTTATTTTACCAATTAGAGCGCATGTTGACTCAAAAAGATATTTATCAAGTGTTGAAGAAGGTTATTATGATAGTTTATCAGAGGCATCAAAGCTTTCGTTAAAAGTTCAAGGTGGTCCTTTTACAAAAGAAGAAGCAGATGAGTTTATTAGTAAACCTTTTATGGATAAAGCAGTAGAGCTTAGAAGATTTGATGATTTAGCAAAAATTTTAGATAAAAAAACTCCCGATGTTGAACATTTTCGTCCCTATTTAGAAGATGCGAGAAAATCTTTTTTAGCTAAACAAGTATAAATGCAATTTAGTAACTATGATTTTATAGATTCAAAGTCATTTACAGGCAAAATTATATTAACGTCTTTCCCAGGTTTAAATTCGAATGGTTTGTTTGAGCAAAAAATTTTAAAAAAAGAATTAGAATTATTTAAAGATAATAATTGTAGCTCCATTACTTCTTTTGTTGAAGATAGCGAATTTGAAAAATTGTGTGATAAAACTTTATTTGTTAAAAGTATTTATGAACATAAGTTACATTGGTATCATTTACCCATCTATGACATGGGAGCGCCAGATAAAGATTTTAAATATAAATGGGAGACAACAAAAGTTTTGCTAAAAAACGAATTAATAGATGGCAAAAATATAGTTTTACATTGTCGTGGAGGAAAAGGAAGAGCTGGCACTATAGCTGCTATTTTACTTATTGAATTTAATTATGAAAAACAAGTAGCTATTGATTTAGTGCGATCAAGAAGAAAAGGAGCTATTGAGTCAAAAATCCAAGAAGATTTTATTTTTTCATATCGAGCGGTTAATTAAAAAGAGACCGTTAAATTAAAAATATTTTCTAGAATAAATAAAACAATTAAAGAAATTAATGCTGCAATAATAGGTAGTGTCATCCAACCCAAAGATATTCTACCGGCAATTGACCATTGAACCTCTTTTCCTCCTTTTAAAAGACCAATTCCAATTACGCCACCTACAACAGCTTGGGAACTTGATACTGGAACCAGAGGTATAGAGGGAAGATTTATAGATTGTAAAAAAGCACTTATACCCTGAGATGCAAATAAAAATAAAACAATAGAATGCGATATAACAACAATAAATGCCGCTACTGGTGTCATTTTTAAGAGATCATTACCTACGGTAAACATAACTCTTTTCGAGTAAGTAAAAACACCGACAGCTATTGCTAAACCACCTAGCAAAAATAATTGTTCTTTTGAGGAAAAGACAAATAAATTTCCAATATTAACATCAGTAAATGGTGATATAGGTACGAAGACACCCATTACATTGGCAATATTGTTTGCGCCCAAACTATAAGCACCAAAAGCACCCGCTAAAAGTAAAGCTGTTCTTGTATAAGCATCAAGTCTGAGAATATGTAACTTTCTATTGAGTATAACTCTTTTTGTAAAAGTAAATAAACCCATTGCAATAATTCCCGCAATGATAGGGCAGAGTATCCATGTTCCTAAAATAGTAATTAAAACTTGAAGATTAGTTGAAGATCCTGTGTATAAATTCCAACCAACAATTGCTCCAACAATCGCTTGCGTTGTAGAGACAGGCAAGCCAACTTTGGTCATTAAATAAACAGATATTCCTGCAGCAACACATGCTGCAAAGGCACCAGGTAATGCATTAATAGCACCTAACTTACCTAAAGTTTCTGTTGTACCTGCTCCGCTAATAATTGCACCTAGAATAACAAAGACACTACAAATTATTGCTGCAGTTGTGAAACCAACCATTCGTGTCCCAACAGCAGTCCCAAAAACATTTGCTGCATCATTGGCACCAAGTGACCAGCCTAAAAAAAGACCACCAAACAAAAAAATTAGAATTGTAATTTCCATTGAAAATTAAACGGAACGTTTAATAGCGTAAATTTGAACCTCGTCAGCTATGTCTTCTGCTTGATCACAAATACGATCAATCTTCTCTACAAAATATCGAAGATGCATTTTTTGATCTAGAGATAATTCAGAATCAAAAATTCTTCTTGCAAGAGAACTAAATTTTATATCAGATTCTTTTTCATAAAATGTAACTTTATGTGCATTATCTCTAACAGATTTAATATCTCTAAAAAATGATCTTACGGTTAAACATAATGATTCAACACAATTTACAACAGTCTCTGTTAACTCAATTAAATCTTGGTGAAACTCTTTTGGAAAATTAGGTTTTTGAATAGAGAAGTGATAACAATTCCCTTGGTACATTCCAATTAACTCATCGATGTGTTCTAAAAGTCGTAAAACATCACTTCTTGCATCTGGGATTAGTGTTTCTTCATAAAGAGTATGCTCAACATCTTTCGTAATCTTGTCTGCCTTACTTTCCATATCTTTTACTTTTTCAACCATTTCTTCAAATTTACCGTTTGCGGAATGATTGAGATAAGTTGGAACAATGGATTTAAATACCAAACCTACTTCAGAGACAATATCGACAAATTCATCAATTTCTCTCTCAAGTTTCTTGGTACCACCAAATAATGATGCACTTTTTAGACCAAACATGGCGAGCTTATAGAACTTTTCAAAAAAAAATAAAGAAATGTTAAAAATTCGTTACAATTTGATTAATATCTTTATCTTTAAGATACATATATTAATGAAAATTTTCTGTATTTAGGAGTTTTATGACAGATATATCAATTAATAGAATTAAGTGGTTTAGTACCTTTTTAATCTTGTCAGGAATATTATTAACTAACTTAAATGCATATCCATATAATATTATTATACATGGAACAGGTGCAGTTGGTTGGTCAGTAGTTGGTTATATGACAAGAGATAAAGCTTTATTAACAAATTTTGGATTACAATTACCTCTTTTTCTTTTTGGATACGTCTATTTATTTGTTTAGAAAAGTTATTAGTTTTTAGAAACAATTTGTAAATCTAGAAATTCATTAGCACAATCTTCCCACGTAAATTTCAAAGCAAAATCACGACAATCATTTCTATTCACTTTAAGAGCTTTTTCTACTGAATTACGTAGTATGTCATCAAGTGTATTTATTTTAGTATCTTTAAGAATATCTTTTGGTCCAGTAACAGGAAATGCAGCAACTGGTGTTCCGCAAGCAAGAGCTTCAAAAATTACATTTCCTAAAGTATCCGTTTTAGATGGAAAAACAAATACATCAGCATTAGCATAATATTCTGCAAGTTCATTACCTCGTTTCAAACCAACAAAATTTACATCAGGATACTTATTTATATATTTTTGTAATTCAGGACCATCACCCACAACAGTTTTATTATAATTTCCTTTTAGTTTTAAAAATTCTTCAATATTTTTTTCAATAGCAACTCTTCCAACATATGTCAGTTGAATGTCATTATCATTTCTATTTCTTTTATTTGGACTGAATAATTCAGTATCAACTCCTCTATTCCATACTTTCAAATTTTTGAAATTATACCGCTCTAATTCTTCGACCATTGAAAGTGATGGAACAAGTACATTTACAGAATTATCATGAAGTCTTTTTAATATTGAATATGTTAAACTTTTAGGAATATAAGCTCTTTGTTTAATATAATCAGGAAAACGGGTGTGAAAAGAAGAAGTGTATCGTAGTTTATTTTTAAGACAGTACTTACGACCAGCAAAACCTACTGGACCTTCAGTCATTATATGAACAATATCTGGATTAAATTCTTTAAAAAATTTTTCTGTAACTTTTTTTGTATTGAAAGAAATTTTAATTTCTTTGTACCAAGGATAACTAAAATTATTAAACATCTCAGGATGTAATATTTTAATTTCAAAACCTTTTTTTTCTAGGAGAGGTATAACGCTTTGAAATGTCGTAACTACGCCATTTACCTGAGGAACCCACGCATCACTTATTAACGCGATTTTTTTAGGCTGCATCCTCTTTTATTTTTCGTCTTTCTTCTAAAGAAATTAATTTTAATTTTTCTCTTTCTTCGGGCCAATTAAGAATTGATAAATTTCCAATTTCATCTTCAACAAGGGCTGTACAACTTTCAATCCAGTCACCATCATTACAATAGAGAACACCATTTAATTCTTTTATTTCTGGTCTATGTATATGTCCACATACAACAACATCGGCATTTTCTCTTCTAGCTCTATCAGATACAGCAAACTCAAAATTACTAATAAAGTTCGTTGCATGTTTTGTTTTCTTTTTTAAATATTGAGACAGTGACCAGTAAGACAAGCCCATCTTTCTTCGAATAAAATTAAATACATTATTTAACTTTAGTAAATATTCATAAAGCGCTGAACCAACTTTAGCTAACCATCTTGCATTAATGATCACAGCATCAAATTCATCTCCGTGTGTAATCAGTACTTTCCTTCCATCAGCTAATTGATGCGTATCTTCGTTTTTGATTGAAATTTCTCCAAAGGAAAAATTTGTAAAATCTTTTAATACTTCATCATGATTTCCTGGGATAAGCACTACTTTAGTTCCATTTTTCGCTTTCTTTAAAACTTTTTGAACCACATCATTATGTTCTTGTGGCCAATACATTTTCTTACGCATGCGCCATCCATCTACAATGTCGCCTACTAAAAATAAATATT
Organism: uncultured Alphaproteobacteria bacterium; assembly: GCA_902625365.1. Taxonomy (GTDB): domain Bacteria; phylum Pseudomonadota; class Alphaproteobacteria; order HIMB59; genus CACPNW01. Next base: position 29,842 of record CACOAX010000001.1, on the reverse strand, counting down.
CTGAATCTGTTTCTTCTAAGAATTCTAAAAGCATTTTGCTTTTACAGCCGCTGGTTCCTAGATGGGTATCTGAAATCCAAATTGTGCGGTAAAATTTTTTATTATTTTCAAATTTCATTAATTAAAGAATTGCTCTTATACATAAAAGTATCATTTTATAATACAATTTATTATTATATGTGTGTATTGTATAAAAATAACAGTATGACGCAGAAAATTTGGTTTAAAAAAAAATCACCCCTTCACGGTTCTGGATTATTTGCAAAAACTAATATTAAAAAAGGCCAGAAAGTAATTCAATATATTGGTGATAAAGTTACTAAAAGAGAAGGTGATAAAAGAGCAGATAAACAAATCCGCAAAGCAAAAAAAGATAAAAATAACGGCATGGTCTATGTTTTTGAACTAAACAAACGATACGATATCGACGGTGATGTTGATTATAATTTTGCAAAATTTATTAATCACTCATGTAATCCAAATTGTGAAGTAGACATAATAGATAATGAAATTTGGATTTCTTCCATTAAACGAATAAAAAAAGGAGCTGAGCTTTTTTATAACTATGGTTATCCTTTTGATACAGATTTTGTGGATCACATTTGTAAGTGCGGCTCTCGAAATTGCGTAGGCTATATTTTAAGTGATAATGATTGGCCTAAATTAAAAAAAGAACTCAAAAAGAAAAAAGGTAAACTTTAAAAACCGTTTGGTATTAAAACATAATGAATTGATAAAACAATTCCAACAGATACTGTTAATCCAAAAATCATTTTTAGAAAATCTTTTCCAATTAATGGAAAGACATAACGAAGTTTGTAATCTTTGTTCATTGTAGAGATTGCAAGTTCTCTTCCACATAATAAACCAACAAAGACCCATGTAGTTGACATTGGAATATCATTGTATTGCTTAAAGTAGAGTAGAATGATTGCATAAACAAAATCTATTATAGTAGCTGAACGAGTATAACGTGTTCCAGTTTTTGAATAGACAACTCGTTGAATACGTCCACCTCTGTCCCAAAAAATATAGAATAAAAGAACACTTAATAAAGCAATTATTGCTATTAATAAACTTAATGGAAGTTCACGAGGAAGAAAAACAGCTATATTCGCAATATCATGACTTAACCAAGTGTACCAAAGAAAACCAGTTGTACACCATTGAGCTATTACCCATGGTCTTCTGTGTTTATCTTGAACTTTATCAAATTTTTCATTGATAAAATAACTTACACCAATCCAAACCATATATGCTATCATTGCTGCTAATCCGTAACCAATTACAGACTTCATCAGAACTTTTTCTAATACGACTGTTGATGCAAAAGCAGACAAAACTAAGAAAGTAGTAGATACAGGAATTCCACCTCTTGTAAGAAGTACTAAAATTAATGGAGCACAAGCATGATACCACTGAATAGTTTGATACGGAATTTTATTTAAACGTCCAAAGGTAATATCACCATCGTTAATCGTCCATCCATATATAAGTGTAAATGCTAGTACAGCAGAGCCAGCAGTAGCTAACCAGTACCATTTAAAGCGTTGGTTTGAAGCTATAAATGTTCCGAGAGTTTGAACAGAGTCATTGGCAATAACAGAATATGCTGCAAGTCCAAAACCTATTATAGTATAAATTAAAGTTAACTCCATTTTTAAATCATATATTTATTTAAAATTAGATTCGAAATATAATTTAATTGATTTGATAAAAAAATAATACTTCTGTAACAAATCTGTAACATTTTGTGATATTTCTCTAAATATTGCTACCCACAAAGTGTTTAGAGGAGATAAAGAAATTAAACTTGGTCCTACAGAGTTTAATCTTCTAAGATTTTTTTTAGAAAATATAGACCGCGTGTTTTCGAGAGATCAATTACTAAATCATGTATGGAAAAATGATGCGTTAGTAGAGCCTAGAACTGTTGATGTTCATGTTAGGCGTTTAAGAAAAGTGCTAAATACAAATAATAAAAAGGATTATATAAGAACCGTAAGATCTGCAGGTTATAGTTTTGGGCACAATTAGGCCCTAAAATTCATTTATACAAATCACTATTCAAACTGTAAAACTATCTTATGAAGAGTCTTTTTAGATCATTCTTTACTGTCAGCTTTTATACATTTTTAAGTCGAGTATTAGGTTTTATCCGTGACATATTAATAGCAAGATATCTAGGCTCTACAATAATTACGGATACTTTTTTTGTGGCATTTCGTATTCCTAATTATGTTCGAAGTGTTATAGCAGAAGGTGCCTATAGTGCAGCGTTAATTCCTGTGCTTTCAGGTCTTGTACTAAATAAAACAGATAATCGTGAAGCTTCTGATTTTGTTGAAAATACAACATCAATTTTATTTCTTTTTACCCTGTTTTTAACAATCATTTTTTTCTTTGGGATGCCCTTTATCATCCAAGTTTTAGCACCAGGATTTACCAATAATAAAGAAGCTTTTGAGCTTGCTGTCTATTTTGGAAAAATCACATTTCCCTATATTATTTTTATTTCATTAACTGCTCACTTCGCAGCAGTTATTAATGTTCATGAACACTTTGCAGCAGGTGCATTTGCTCCTGCTATTCTAAATTTAAATTTTATTCTTTCATTATTTTTTTTAACACCTTACGTTACAACTGCTGGACATGCGTTATCTTATGGTGTTCTGATCGGTGGAGTTTTACAATTTTTATATTTATACAGAGCAGTTTTAAATTTTTACCGACCTCGTATTCAAATCCCAGTTCTAAATGAAAAAGTAAAAAAGTTTTTTATCTTATTTTTACCTGGAGTTATAGGCTCAGGTGTTATTCAATTAAATATTGTTATTGGTACAATTATTGCATCATTTCTACCCATTGGTGCAATTAGCCATATTTATTATGCAGATCGTTTAAATCAACTACCACTAGCTCTTTTTGGAATAGCGCTTGGTATAGTTCTTTTACCCAGTTTATCAAAAGCAATCAAACAATCAGATACTGACAAAGCACATAATATTCAAAATAGATCTATTGAATTTTCGTTATTAATTTCATTACCTTCATCAATTGGATTATTTATTTTAGCTGAACCAATTATTCATACATTATTTGAGCGTGGAGCATTTGTAGAAGAAGACACTTTTTATACTTCAAAAGTCCTTAGCTATTTTGCTTTAGGTTTACCGGCTTACATTTTAATCAAAGTTTTAGTGGCATGTTATTTTGCCAGAGAGGACACTAAAACTCCTCTCTATATTTCAATAATAAGTGTAATTTGTAATGTTGTTTTATCTCTACTTTTAATTGGGTCAATGCGAGAAATGGGCATTGCTCTTGCCACAGCAATTAGTGCTTGGGTAAATACATTATTACTCTTTCTTTTTTTAGTTACTAGAAATCATATGAAGTTTGATAACAGTTTAATAAAGAATTCAATCAAAATCTTAATAAGTTCATTGATATTCTTTTTGATATTAAATGGGTTAAATGAAATACTGTATACTGATATTAGTGAAAAATCATTATTTTTAAAATTAATTCTTTTACCTACAGTGATTTTTTTAGCTATAATTATATATTTAGGAATAATAATTATGTTAAGAGTTCTATCGATAAATCAATTAAGAGAATATTTAGAAAAATTAAAATGGTAAAACCAACACAAAGAATTCTATCTGGAGTGCAACCATCAGGTGATCTCCATTTAGGTAATTATCTTGGTGCTATTAAAAATTTCGTTACTCTTCAAAAAGAATATGAATGTTTTTTTTGTGTTGTCGATTTGCATGCCATTACAGTTTGGCAAGATCCAAAAGTTTTGGCAAATAAAACACGAGAAGTAACTGCTGCCTTTATTGCGTCTGGGATTAATCCAAATAAAAATAATATTTTTGTTCAATCACAAGTACCTCAACATGCACAACTTGGATGGTTATTTAATTGTGTTGCCCGAATGGGATGGTTAAATCGTATGACACAATTTAAAGATAAAGCTGGAAAGAATAGTGAGAACGTTTCTGTAGGCTTATTTTCTTATCCAACATTAATGGCAGCAGACATATTAATTTATTTAGCAACACATGTTCCTGTAGGTGATGATCAAAAACAACATTTGGAATTAACTAGAGATATAGCGCAAAAATTTAATAATGATTTTAAGACTGATTTATTTCCTATTCCTGAACCTTTAATTTTTGGAGAAGCAACAAGAGTAATGAGTCTCCGAGATGGATCAAAAAAAATGAGTAAATCTGACCCTTCTGATTATTCAAGAATAATGTTAACTGATAGTGCAGATAATATTATACAAAAAATTAAAAAAGCTAAAACAGATCCTGAACCATTACCACAAGATAAAACCGGACTAGAAAAAAGACCAGAAGCAGAAAACTTAATATCGATATTTGCTTCTTTGCAAGATACATCAATTGAAAGTGTTATTAAAGATTATGCGGGTAAAGAATTTTCAACATTTAAAAAAGATTTAGCAGATTTATCCGTATCTAAATTAGAGCCCATTACGAGTGAAATGAATAAACTTATGAGTGATGTTTCTTATATCGATTCTATTTTAAAACAGGGTCAAGATAATGCTATTGCAGTAGCAGAACCAGTTTTACAGAAAACAAAAGAAATTATTGGTTTTTTAACGTAAAAAATTCCCCAAATTTTATATTTTTTCACATAAAATTCATACTAAAGACATATTAATAACTATATATAATCCATATGTTTATACAAACAGAACAAACTCCTAATCCTCAAACTTTAAAGTTTCTACCCGGTAAAGTTGTAATGGATGATGGGACAGCTTTCTATCAAAATATTGGAGAGGCGGCTAACTCACCATTTGCAAAACGATTATTTGAAGTAGAAGGAGTGCAGGGTGTTTTTTTTGGTAGTGATTTTATCACTATTACAAAAGGGCAATCCCTTGATTGGCAAATTATGAAACCATTAATATTAGGTTCAATAATGGATCATTATAATTCTGGTGAAAAAACAATCATTAACGTAAAGAATGATGATTCTCTAAAAGTTGATGAAAAAAATGATACTGATATTGTTAAACAAATAAAAGAGTTACTTGATACAAGAGTAAGACCCGCAGTAGCGATGGATGGCGGAGATATTATATATGACAGTTTCAAGGATGGTGTTGTATATCTTCATATGCAAGGTGCATGTTCAGGCTGCCCTAGTTCTACAGCAACTCTTAAAATGGGAATAGAAAATATGCTTAAGCATTATGTCCCTGAGGTACAGGAAGTTAGACCTATTGATGCATAAAATATTTTTATATCCTTTGATAATTATTGGTCTAGCAATTACAATTCCAACTATTGCCTTTGAAGAAAAACCATCAAAACTTTCTGTTAAATATGAATTAAATGCAGTACTAGATGAACTTGTTCTAAATTATTGTAAGACTTATGACTCGTATACAATCAATAAACTTTATTCAGAAAAAGATATTCTAAAAAATGACATTCTAAATGAAGTAAAGAAAAAAAAATTTTTAGTTAATATTAAAACTAAACCACTAAATCCAAAGTCCTACTCTGTTATTGAAAATAATGTGCGAGTCAATTCAGTTACTAATTTATCTGAAAAAGATTTCCAACATTTAAATGAACAAAAACAACAATTTGTTAAAATAGTTTTACCTTTAATCATAAATGAAAACCAAAAAATCTTATCAAATAGAAATGATCTGATTGTTTTACGTGCAAAACTTAAGAAAAACAATTCACTTGATAATTATGAACTAAATAAATTAAGAAAACTTTCTAAAAAATATAAAATAGAATTTGATAATGAGCATAAAATGGAAATTATTGATAAACTTCTTTTAAGAGTTGAAATGATTCCAAATTCTATCGTTTTAGCTCAAGCTGCAATTGAAAGTGGCTGGGGATCATCTAGATTCGCTCAGGAATATAATGCATTATTTGGTGAATACACATATGATAATACTAAAGGTGTTGTTCCACTTGAAAGAGAAAATGGTGATAGGCATTTAATTAAAGCATTTAATTCCTATAATAATAGTGTCGTGTCATATTTTAATAATATTAATTCTCATTATGCATATGAAGATTTTCGTGAAATTCGAAATATAATGAGAGAAAGAAATAATTTCTCAAATGTTAATTTACTTGTTGAAAGATTAAGTACTTACGCAGAAGATGAAAATTATATTAGAACAATTAAACAAGTAATTAAAACTAATAACTTTAGTATTTTTGATCGAAAAATTATTTCTTATTAATTAATAATAGAATTGGTGTCCAAACCATCTCCAATTTCCATCACTATCTTTAACAGTACAATTCATTCTTGATCTTCCAGGAGACAATTCTCTTGCAAGTCTTATCTCAATCCTTTCATTAAATTTATAGACTTCCCTATCAACTTGACCTTTGCTATCAAATACAAAACAGTCTAAAGATTGAGCCTTCTTATCATCAAGAAGAGAAAAACCTATAAATGGAGGATTTTGCTTTATTGTAGGATTTTTAGGTATAAAATCATATACTCCTAAACCCTTGGATGATGCAGCGAATATAACTCTGTCTATTTCACCATATCTTTCATTTAAGGAAAATCTTGGTAGATAATACATGTTTGAAGTTTCATTAATTATTCCAGAATGCTGTCCAAAGGCTACTTTAAACTTAAACTCTTTAACTAATTCAATTATTTCATCTGTTGTCTCACCATAAGGAAATGCAAATAAAGTTGGTATTTCCCCAAGTTCTTTTAAGAAAATTTTATTAGATGTCTCTATTTCATTTCTTACTTCTTTAATACTAATATCGGGCATATGAGCATGTGTATGTGAGTGTGCGCCAATTACTACACCTTCTTCTTTAAGTTTTCTTATTTGATCCCAGTTAATATATTTTGTATTATTTGAAATCGTTCCTGTTGTTACAAATAAGGTTACGGGAATATTATTTTTTTTAAATAAAGGCCATCCAACTTCTAGAAAAGACTTATCAGCATCATCCACGCTTATACCAATAGTATTTTCTGGAAGTACTCCGTCATTAAGTATTGTATCAATAATAAAATCTAATGATTTAATCGTATATTTTTCTTTAGTCAGTTCTTCAATGTGACTGTTAAGTTGATCAATTGTAACACTTGTTGAAGGATATTTTGAAACTCCAAATTTATGATACATAAAAACAGTAGCTGAATTTTTTACCTCATTTGCTAAGGTTCCAGTTACTAATAAAAAAGTTAAAGAAATACTTTTTAAAAATAGTAATAGAATGTAGTTATGTAATTTCATATGTTATTGTTTCTAGATGTTATATCACCAATACCAGAGTTTTGTGTAATTGATGACAACAAAGTAATATTAAAGGAGAAAATTATTCAAAATGAAACAGATAGGTTGAGTGATAATATAATACAATCCTATATACAAATAGATAAACGTTTAAATTTAACACAAAATCTTAAAAAAATTTCTACTACAATTGGTCCTGGATCGTATACAAGTTTAAGAGTTGGTTCAGCATTTATATCAGGCCTCATAATATCTCGTAAAATTTCTTACCATCCACTATCAGTTGTGGACATTTTAAATTTTAATTCAAAAATATTTTTTAAAAAAAATATAGGAGTTTTTATAACGTCATCTAATAATCAGCAATTTTTATGTTATAAAAATAAAGATAACGTAATGGAATACAATAAAATTGAAAATAATAAATGCTCAATTCCTAAACATATCGAGTTAATTCTTTTTAATAAGACTGAAATTAATGAAAATAATAAATTAGAACAAATTCAGTTTTCTTTTTTTGAAGAATTTTACAAAAATTATAATAATTTAACCTTTAAAAAAAATATTATAATTAAACCAATTTATATATCAAATAATCAATTGCTAAATTGAACAGTATTAGTCCAATAAATAAGGAGAAGCTATCTTCTATCATTAAATTTATTAATGATAATAGTGATGAATATAGTTATTTTAAAAAGATAGGTTGGAGTCTAAAAAATATTGAAAATCAATTTAATAAAGTTAACAATTACTCTCTTGGTTATTTTAAGACTAATAACCTAGTAGGACTTTTAATTGGAGATGCAATTAAAAACGATAAAGATTACGAATTAGAATTACATATTTTGTTTGTATCAAAAGACCAAAGAAGAAAACAAATTGCGACTAAATTATTAAATTATGTTGAAACAAATATAATGAAATTTTCACAGATTTTCATTGAAGTTGCTGAAGATAATTTAGATGCAATAAGTTTTTATAAAAAAAACAACTTTGTTTTTTTAAATTTTAGACATAATTATTATAGATATAATAATAGAAATGTTCATGCTAAATGCTTTATAAAAAAAATTAATCATGAGTGATAAGTATATTTATATAAAATCATATGGTTGTCAGATGAATGTATATGACAGCAACCGTATTAAAGATTTATTTTCAAATAAAGGATACAAAGTAACCGATGATATTTCACAGGCAGATTTAACTGTATTGAACACTTGTCATATTAGAGAAAAGTCAGTTGAGAAAGTTTACTCTGATATTGGTAGGGTTAAAAAAATTAAAGATAAAAAACAGAACATGAAATTAGTAGTTGCTGGTTGTGTAGCTCAAGCAGAGGGTCTCGAGATAAAAAAAAGATCACCGTCAGTTGATTTTGTTGTAGGACCACAATCTTATCACAAACTTCCTGACATGATCGATAGAGTAGACGAAATAGAAAATAGTGAATTTTTACAAAATGAAAAATTTAAAAATTTAATTTTTAAATCTTCAAACTTATCATCTGAATTTTTATCTATTCAAGAAGGATGTGACAAATTCTGTTCTTTTTGTGTAGTGCCATATACCAGAGGGCCAGAATTTTCTAGACCAGTTAATGATATTGTAGAAGAGACAAAAAAATATGTTTCAAACGGGATTAAAGAAATAATTCTACTAGGTCAAAATGTTAATGCTTATCATGGAATAGCCTCTGATGGAAAACCAAAAGATTTAGCTTATTTGATAAATAAAATAGGTGAAATTGAGGAAATTAAGAGGATAAGATATATGACATCTCATCCTATAGATATGAAAGATTCACTAATCAATGCTCATGCCGAAAATTCAAAACTAATGCCATTCCTTCATCTACCTATTCAATCTGGCTCAGATAAAATTTTAAAAAAAATGAATAGAAAACATACAGTTGATGATTATTTAAAAATTGTAGAAAAAATAAGAGATGTTCGTCCTGATATTGCTCTTTCATCAGATTTTATTGTTGGCTTTCCAGAAGAGACAGATAAAGATTTTGAAGATACAATGAAATTTATTGAAAAAGTTAATTTCGTTATTGCCTATTCATTTATTTATAGTCCAAGACCAGGCACACCCGCTCAAAATAAAGATAATATTAGCATATTAGATAAAAAAGCACGTTTAAGTGCATTGCAATCTTTGCTTACGCAACAACAAATAAATTTTAATAAGTCATTTGTTAATAAAGGTATGGAAGTATTGTTTGAAAAAATTGGGAGACACAAAGACCAATTTATAGGCCGTACAATTTATAATCAAAGTACATTTGTTAATTCTAAAAAAGATTTATTAAATCAAATTATGAATGTTAAAATTATAAACTCAACTAATTTTGCTCTTGAATGTCAGATATAGTAGGTAAGAACGAAAATTTGGAATTGGAATTAGATGATAATACAATTTTAAGTAATTTATTTGGAATTAATGATAGAAATTTATCTCTTATAGAGCAGATTAACCAAGTTAAAATTCAATATCGTGGAAATAAAATTAAAATTTCAGGTAATAAAAAATCAATTTTTGAAACCAAGAAAACTATTCTTAATTTATTTAAAGAAGCACAAAATGGCGCTGAAATAGATGAGGATAGAATAAGAGATAATAAAAGCTTAATATCGATGAACATTAAAACAGACAAACAGATGGATTTATTTATTCAAACTAAAAAAAGAAAAATTATACCAAGAACAGAAATACAAAATAAATATCTTCAATTACTCAATACTAAAAATATTACATTTGCTATTGGTCCAGCTGGAACGGGAAAAACTTATTTGGCTGTTGCGAAAGCAGTCTCTGCTCTTCAAGATGGAAAAGTAAATAAAATTATTCTATCAAGACCAGCAGTTGAAGCAGGAGAAAAATTAGGATTTCTCCCTGGTGATTTAAAAGAAAAAGTAGATCCTTTTTTGAGACCTATTTATGATGCTTTATATTCAATGCTTCCCTATGAACAAGTAGAGAAAAAATTAATTAATAATACAATTGAAATAGCACCTATTGCATTTATGAGAGGAAGAACTCTTGAAGATTGTTTTATAATTTTAGATGAAGCTCAAAACACAACAAAAACACAAATGAAAATGTTTCTAACTAGATTGGGTAAAAATAGTCAAATGGTAGTTGTAGGAGATATTACCCAAATTGATCTTGTAAGTGAAAAAGACTCAGGTCTTAAAGATGCATTAAAAAAGTTAAACAAAGTTAATGATATAGGTTTTATTGAATTATCAGAAAAAGATGTTGTCCGACATGATTTAGTCAAAAAAATTATTAATGCATATGAAAAATATAAAAGTTGATTTTTTTTCTGAATCAAAAAAATGGCCAAGGCGGATACCTAAAATTAAGATTATTTCGAAAAAAACTATAAATAAGATGAGTTCTTATTTTAAAAAAGATTATAGATTTGAACTAAATATAATTTTAACAGATAAATCAAAAATGATAAAACTTAACAAAATCTATAAAAATAAACAATCAGATACAGATGTTCTTACTTTTATTTCTAAGATTTCAAATAAAAATGTTGGAAAAATTTTATATTGTGATATTTTTTTTTCCATTGATACTATTGAAAAATTTATACGTAGGAATAAAATTAACATATACGATCATTATAACCATTTATTAATCCATAGTTTATTACATATTAATGGATATGATCATAAAAAAAATTTAGAGTTTAAAAAAATGAAAAGAGAGGAGATAAAAATTTTAGGATTATTTGGTATTAATAATCCTTACACAATTTAATGAACACAAATAACGCTGATAAAACATCTAGTTGGAAAAATTGGGTAATTAAAAAATTGCTATCTAATGATTCAACAAAAGAAGATATCTTAAATTTTATCGCTAACGATGAAGACGATAAAAATATTGAAGATCTTAATGATAATAATGAAAAAAATCTAATCAAGAACATTGTAAATTTGAATGAAAAAAGTGTTGAAGATTTAATGATACCAAGAAGTGAAATAATAGCTCTAGATCATGACAAATCTTATAACGAAATTTTAGAAGTCATTAAAGATGAGGGGCATTCTAGATTTCCAGTATATAAAAAAAATATTGATAATGTAATCGGTTTCTTTCATATAAAAGATTTTATAAAATCATCACAAGATACTTTTCAAATGAACGAAATTATAAGAGACGTTTTATATGTTGCACCAAAATCACCAATATTAGATTTACTAAAAACAATGAGATCATCTAGGATTCATATAGGACTCGTTGTTGATGGAGTTGGGGGTGTAGATGGATTGGTTACGATAGAAGATTTAGTTGAAGAAATCGTTGGAGAAATTGAAGATGAACATGATGCCGAGGATGAGGAAGAGTTAGTTTTTAAAAAATCAGATAATTCAATAACCGTAGATGCTAGCTATAGAGTGGAAGATTTAGAGGAACATTTTGCTATTAATATCCCTAGAAATGAAGATGATGAAACTTCTTCTGTAGGCGGTCTAGTATATGAAAAAATAAATAGAATACCAAAAAATAATGAAATAATAGATTTTAATGATGAACTTAGTATTAAGATTATTAAATCAAACAATAGAAAAATTGAAATAGTTGAAGTAAATAAAAATAATTGATTACTTTAATTTATTTAACATTAGGACTTCTAACATCACTTTTATTTCCTCCGTATTTTTTCTTTCCTTTAGGTTTTATAATCTTCCCCTCTCTGTGCCTGTTATTAGATTCAAATAGAAAAAAAAATGGTAATCTAAATATTTTTAAAAATTTTTCACTCTTTGGCTTTGGTTTTTTTATAAGTTATTTATTTTGGGTTAAAAATCCCTTTTTTATTTTTGAAGAAACAAAAAATTTTTTCCTAGTTTTTTTATTATTAATTATCTTATTATCTTTAATTTTAAGCTTAATATTTACAACAATTTCAAAGTTAGGAAAAAATATTCCAATAATTTTTTTGATTCCATTTATGTTCACTATTACTGAATATATAATTTCAGTTATTTTTTATGGATTCCCATGGTTTACATTCTCTTTGGTTATTTCCAGTAATGAATATCTACTTTTTTCATTAAAATCTTTTGGAACATTAATCTCAAGTTATTTAATAATTAAAATATTCTGCTTACCTTTTATTTTTATTACCAAAGTAAATCTAAAAAAAGAAATTAGATATCTTTCATTTTTTATTGTTTTGCCAATAATTATTTTATTGGTCTTAAATGTTAATACTAAAAATAATAATTTAGAAAACAAAACTGTAGATTTAGAAATTTTTCAATTAAATTTTAAAAATAATGATAAATCTTTATCACCAGAAAAAAAACTAAATATAATAATTAATAATATTCAAAAAAGTACTGCAGATATGTTAATATTTGGTGAAAATAATTTCCCTTATCTTTTAGAAAATCTTAATCTAAAAATCTTAAAAGATTCTTTAAAAGAAAATCAAGTATTGATTATTGGTGCTACAAGATTTGATAACAATAAATATTACAATAGTCTAATCAGTATTAACAAATCAAAGATAAATTACTTTGACAAAAAAATACTTGTTCCTTTTGGAGAATTCTTACCTCTTAGAGGTTCGCTTAATTTTTTAGAGAGAATTGTTGGTCCAAATAATTTTTCAAATGGCAATGAGCAAAGATTAATTAATTTACCAAATAATATAAGTTTTATTCCTGTAATTTGTTATGAGATAGTTTTTTATTGGAAACTCTTAAATAAATTAAATTACAATAGTAATTTTATTATAAATATAACAAATGATTTTTGGTTTGGTAAATATATAGGTCCATATCAGCATTTATATTTAACTAAAATTAGAGCTGCAGAGTTTAATAAACCAATAATTCGTGTATCTAATAATGGGATATCTGCTGTGATAGATAGTAAAGGTAGCATTATAAAAAACACTGAACTAAATAATACTGAAAATTTTAAATATAAATTGTATCTTAAAGAAAATATTAATTTTGTTAATTTGCATTTAATACTTAAAATTTATTTTTTAATCATTTTTCTTTTAATTATTTTCTATTATTCAAGAAAAAATGTTAAGTAACTTTTATTCAAATCGATTATTTGGAAGGACAAGAGGAAGAAGTAAGAAAAAAATTAATTTAAAAAATTATTATGAAAAAGTACATAAATACAAGTTTCGAAATTTTAATGAAGAAACAGAATATATCTTGGATGTAGGTACCGGTTATGGTGAAACCAGCATATTTCTTGCAAAGCAATTCCCAGATAAAGTTATTATATCTTGTGAAAAATATGTTGATGGAAATATAATCTTACTTAAAAATATTGAAAACAATAATATAAAAAATATTCTATTACATAATGGAAATGTCTATGATGTTTTAGAAAATATAAATAATAAATATTTTAAGCTTATATGGATTTTTTTTCCTGATCCTTGGCCAAAAAATAGACATGCTAAACGTAGATTGGTAACTAGTGATTTTTTAGTAAATCTGCATAAAAAAATGAAAGAGAATAGTGAGATATATATAGCTACAGATTCAGTAATTTATGTTAGATTTATTTTAAACTCAATTTACAAATGTAAAGACTATTTTCTCTGGATTAACCAATCCAGAATTAATTTAGGTATAAAAGATTATTTTGATATTGAGACAAAATATTATAAAAAAGCAATTAATTCTCAAAGAAAACCATCTTTATTCATTTTGAGAAAATTATAAGCTTGTAATTCTGTAAAATATTAATATACGCAATATTATTAAGGTGGGTTAACCCACCTTTTTTTTATAACTATGGCTAAAAAAAAATATAATGTAATTAGAGAAGAAATGCTTCAGGTTGCGTCTAATGTAGCGCAAGAAAAAAATATTGACCAAGATTCTGTTTTTTCAGCGATGGAACAAGCATTAGAAAAAGCCGCAAGGGTTAAATATGGTCAAGAAATTGATATAAGAATTTCTATAGATAGAGCTACTGGTGATATAAATTTAAATTCATATCTTGAAGTCGTTGAAAGTATTGATGAAGAATTACAATCTAGGCAAATTCTTTTTGAGGATGCAAAAAAAACTAATCCAGATATTAAATTAGGAGAATTTGTTATAAAAGAATTACCACCTATTGAATTAGGTAGAGTTGCTGCACAAAATGCAAAAGGAGTAATCATTCAAAAGGTAAGAGAGGCTGACAAATCTAATCAATATGAAGAATATAGAGACAAGGTTGGTGAAATAGCAGTCGGTATAGTTAAAAGAACTGAATTTGGAAATTTAATTGTAGATTTAGGTAAGAGCGAAGCAATAATTAAAAGAGAAGAACTCATTCCAAGGGAAACATTTAAAAATGGAGACAGAGTGAGAGCTTACATATATGAGGTAAAAAATGATGTTAAAGGTTATCAAGTTTTTTTATCAAGAACACATCCTCAGTTTTTATCAAAACTATTTTTTCAAGAAGTTCCTGAAATATATGAAGGTGTAATTATTGTAAAAAGTGTTGCTAGGGACCCTGGCTCAAGAGCAAAAATTAGTGTTTTTACAGAAGACTCCACCATTGATCCGGTAGGTGCTTGTGTTGGAATGAGAGGTTCAAGAGTACAAGCTGTAGTCAATGAATTACAAGGTGAAAAAATAGATATCGTTACTTGGTCAGATAATCAAGCTACTTTTTTAGCAAATGCACTTGCTCCTGCAGAAGTAAGTAAGATTTTTTTATATGAAGAAAAAAATAAAGTTGAAGTTGTAATTCCTGATGATCAGTTAAGTTTAGCGATAGGAAGAAAAGGACAAAATGTAAAATTAGCTTCAAATTTAACTAGTTTAGAAATAGACATCTTAACTGAAGATGAAGAAGCAGAAAGAAGACAACAAGAATTTAAGGAAAAAAGTATTTTGTTAGCTGAGACTCTAGATGTTGAAGACGTTATTGCTCAGTTGCTTGTTACTGACGGCTATACAACTGTTGAGTCTATTGCTTTAGAAACTTTAGAAAATTTAGAAAGAATAGAAGGATTTGATTCTAGCTTAGCTCAAGAAATAATTGATAGATCAAAAAGTTTCATACAAGAAAAGGAAGAATCTGACATAAAACTTATAGAAGAGAAAATTAGTGATGAAAAATTAAAAAACTTAAAAGGAATGAATAATAGTATCTTAGCAGAACTTGCAAAATCTAATATTCTCAATGTTAATGATTTTGCTGATTTAGCTACATTTGAACTCATAGATAAAGAAGAAGGTATTTTAAAACAATTAGACATTGATGAAGAAATAGCCAACAACATGATAATGGAAGCAAGAAGTTTCTGGTCTGAAGAACAAAATAAGGATTAAAATTGGATAAAGAAAAAGGTAATAAGAAAAAACCACTAAAACTATCTTCAACAGGAAGACTTCAAATTAGAAAAAATCTTGGTCCAGCAGGTGATAAAGCTAGAAGTAGTGGTAGTAAAAAAACAATACAGATTGTTTTTAAAAATAAAAATAATCAACAGAAGAGCTCATCTACAACACAGTCTAATTTTAGAGGATCGTCTAGTTTAAGGACTCCGAGACCAGGTATAAATTCCTCACCACAACCAAACTTTTCCTCTCCTAATAAAACTAGGAATTTTGAAAATAAAAATAAAAAAAATGTAGATAAAAAAACTCAGCAAAAAAAATCAACCCTTCGTCCACTTGAAGATGATTTTAGTAAACTAGATGCAAAAAAAATATTAGAACAAGAAGAACAAGAATTTGATAAATTTCCAAGTCTAGCCAAAATAAAAAGAGCTAGAGAAAAAGAAAAACTAAAATCATCAAACGATGAAGAAGATAACAAAATTTCCAGAGAGATTTCAATTCCTGATTTTATTACTGTTCAAGATTTAGCGAACAGAATGGCTGAAAAAACTGCAGATGTAGTTAAGGTTCTAATGAAAATGGGTGTTATGGCAAATGCTACTCAATCTTTGGAGTCTGATACTGCTCAACTAGTTGCTGAAGAATTAGGTCACAAAGTAACAGTAGTTAAAGATGATGATGTATTAAATGAAATTAAAGATTTTGAAGATCCAGAAAATAGTCTTATTCAAAGAGCTCCTGTAGTAACAATCATGGGTCATGTTGATCACGGTAAAACTTCTTTACTTGATGCTTACAGAAAAAGCAATGTGGTGTCTGGTGAGGCAGGAGGTATTACACAACATATTGGTGCTTATCAAACAAACAATAATAATAAAAAAATTACATTTATTGATACTCCTGGTCACGCGGCCTTTTCAAATATGAGAGCTAGAGGATCAAAAACAACCGATATAATTATACTTGTTGTGGCTGCAGATGATGGAATTAAACCTCAGACAATAGAATCAATTGCTCATGCAAAAACTGCAGAAGTTCCAATAATAGTTGCTATTAACAAAATTGATCTCCCAGGATCTGATCCGGATAAAGTTAGAAATGAATTACTTAGTCATGAAGTTATTGTTGAAAAACTAAGTGGTGAAGTTTTAGATATTGAAGTATCAGCAACTAAAGGAACAAATTTAGATAAGCTAGAAGAAGCAATTCATTTACAAGCAGACCTTCTTAATCTCAAAGCTAATCCTGATAGGAAAGCTAGAGGATCTGTAATTGAATCTAAACTTGAAAAAGGGAGAGGTTCAGTCGCAACAGTCTTAGTACAAAAAGGAACTTTAAAAGTAAGCGATATTTTTGTATCAGGATCTGAGTGGGGAAAGGTTAAAGCTTTAATTGATGACAAAGGTAAAAATATAAAAGAAGCCGAACCATCAGTACCAGTCGAAGTTCTGGGATTTGACTCTAATCCATTAGCTGGTGATGATTTTATTGTTGTTGAAAATGAGGGTATTGCACGTAAAATTGCTGAATTTAGATCAAGTAAACTACAAATTCAAAAAAATACAGTTGCGAAATCAAACGTTGAGGAAATGTTTGCTCAAATTAATAAGGGAGAGGCAACAAGTCTACCTGTAGTGATCAAAACTGATGTTCAAGGTTCGGCAGAAGCAATTGAAAATTCAATAACGAAACTCTCAACAGATGAAGTTAAAGTAAATGTTATTTATAAAGGCGTAGGTGCAATTACTGAAAGTGATGTTACTTTAGCCGGATCAGGAAAAGGTTTCATTGTTGGATTTAATGTTAGAGCTCTGCCTCATGCACGAGATATAGCAAAGAGAGACGGAGTAGATATTAAATATTATTCAATAATTTATGAACTTATTGATGATGTGAAGAATCTATTAACAGGTCTATTAAAACCTGACATTTCTGAAAATATTACAGGGAATGTAGAGATTAGAGAAGTTTTCAATATTTCAAAAGTTGGAAATATAGCCGGATGTATGGTTAAAGACGGTCTTATTTCTAGAAAATCACAAATTAGAATTCTAAGAGACAATATCGTAATTCATAAAGGACAAATTAGTAGTCTTAAAAGATTTAAGGAAGAAGTATCTGAGGTCAAGTCTGGTTTTGAATGCGGTGTAATGCTAGACAACTATAGTGATATCAAAGTAGGTGATATTATTGAGACATTTGAAGAAGTTTCTACAAGTAGAAAGTTATAATGTTTTTTTACAATGGATACCCAAAGGCAAATTAGATTTGGTGAACTCATTAGATCATTACTGAGTGATTGTTTACTGAAAGAAGATTTTTTTGATGAAAATATCAACTCATCATCAATTACAATATCATTTGTAAGAATGTCTAAAGATTTAAAGATTGCCAATGTATATTTTATGCCTCTTGGTGGTAAGGACAAAATAGAAATTTTAGAGGCTTTGAAAGATAGAAAATATATTTTTCAAAAATTTTTATCAAAAGCAAAAATAAATTCTAAATTTACACCAAAGCTTTCTTTTTATTTAGATGACACATTTGATGAGGCAGAAAAAATTGAAAATTTATTGTTAAACAAAAATGTGCTTAGAGATATTAAGTAATGATTTCAAAACAAGGTTGGATAAATTTATATAAACCTAAAAATATCACATCTTTTAAAGCCATTAATTCTTTAAAAAAAAAATTTTCAATTGATAAAATCGGTCATGCTGGCACTTTAGATCCTATGGCTGAAGGTGTTCTACCCATTGCTATAGGAAAAGCAACAAAACTAATTCCATACATCAGTATTATTAATAAACAATATGAGTTTACAATTACATGGGGAAGACAAACAACAACAGATGACGCTGAAGGTAAAATTTTATTTGAATCAAATTATTGCCCTGAAAAAAAAGAAATTGAAAAAAATATTGATAATTATCTGGGTTATACATATCAAATACCACCTAAAGTTTCAGCAGTAAAGATAAATGGAAGAAGAGCTTATAAATTATTTAGAGATAATGAAAGATTTGAGATTAAACCAAAAAAAGTTTTTATTGAAAATTTGACTATTACTAATCACAACACAAATAAAACATCATTTAAAATTTTATGTGGCAAAGGTTTTTATGTTAGAAGTTTTGCTCGTGATTTTGCTTTAGACCTAAAAACATATGGCCATATTTCCTCATTAAAAAGGTCAAAAGTTGGTAAATTTTCTGAAAAAACATCGATTTTACTGGACGATCTACTTAAAATAAGACAAACGCACAAAGAAATTAATTGTATCTCATCAACAATTTCAATGCTGGACGACATCTTGGCTTATGAAATTGAAGAACAAAAAGATATAGAAAATTTATCTTTCGGGAGACCAATTAAAATTGATGAAAAAAAAATTATTAATTTTTCATCAGTCAACTTTGATAAAAAAAATATTTTTTTATCTAAGAAAGGAGACATAGTCTCAATAGGCAAATTAGATGGTAATTTGTTTAAACCAAATAAAATATTAATATAGGAGAACCGATGTCGATAACTAAAGAAAATAAAAAAAATCTCATTAATGAATTTTCTAAAAATGAAAAAGATACTGGATCAGCAGGTGTTCAGATAGCAGTTTTAACAGAAAGAATAAAAAATTTAACTGAACATTTTAAAACTCACAATAAAGACAATCATTCAAAAAGAGGACTTGTATCATTAGTAAATAAAAGAAAAAAATTATTAAACTACCTATCTAAAAAAAATAAATCTGAATATTCAGATTTAATAAAGAAATTAAATATTAGAGGTTAAAAAAGAGGATAAATAAAAATTATGTTTGATGTGAAAAATGTAGAAATTGAATGGGCTGGAAGAAAACTTAAATTAGAAACAGGAAAAATAGCAAGACAAGCTGACTCAACAGTTATAGCCACTTATGGTGGTACGACAGTTATGTGTAATGTAGTTGCTGCAAAAGAAGCAAATCCAGATATGGATTTTTTCCCTTTAACAGTAAATTATCAAGAAAAATATTATTCTGTAGGAAAAATACCTGGTGGTTTTTTTAAAAGAGAGGCTAGACCAACTGAAAAAGAAACATTAGTTTCTCGATTAATTGATAGGCCAGTTAGACCTTTATTCCATAAAGATTTTAAAAATGAGACTCAAGTTACCTGTACTGTATTATCACATGATCAAGAAAATGATTCAGATGTTGTAGCAATGGTAGCTGCAAGTGCTGCATTAACTTTATCTGGGTTACCATTTTTAGGACCACTAGGTGCAATTAAGATCGGTTTTATAGATAATGAATTCGTTGTTAATCCAAGTAAGAGTCAATTATCAAATTCTAAATTAGAATTAGTATTAGCAGGGACTAAGGAAGGCGTACTAATGATAGAGTCTGAAGCTCATGAACTTTCTGAAAAACAAATGCTAGACGCAGTAGTCCTAGGTCAAGAAAATTATAAAAAAGTTATCGAAGCAATAATTTCTTTAGCTAAAAAAGCTGCTAAAGAACCTTGGGATCTTAAAGAAAAAGATGAAGAAATTAAAAGTCTGCCATCCAAGATCGACGAAGATTTTGGTAAAGAATTTATAGATGCATACAAGATAACTGAAAAACAAAAAAGATCAGAAAAATTATCTTCACTAAGAAACGAAATTTCTGAAAAATTTGTAACTGAAACACTTTCGCCAGTATTAGTTTTAGATGCAATAAAAAATGTAGAAAAAGATATAGTTAGAGGAGAATTAATTAACACAGGCAATAGAATTGACGGAAGGGATACAAAAACAGTTCGTCCAATTATATGTGAAACTGGAGTTTTAGAAAGAACTCATGGGTCTGCATTATTTACTAGAGGAGAAACACAAGCTCTTGTAGTTTCAACTTTAGGTACTGGACAAGATGAGCAAAGAATAGATGCAATTGATGGTGAATATACAGAGAATTTTATGCTGCATTATAATTTTCCACCTTACTCTGTTGGAGAAGTTGGGAGAATAGGTTCTACTAGTAGAAGAGAAATAGGACATGGAAAATTAGCCTGGAGAGCTATTCACCCAATGTTACCTTCTAAAGAAAAGTTTCCTTACACTTACAGAGTTGTATCTGAAATTACAGAATCTAATGGCTCTAGCTCTATGGCAACTGTTTGTGGTACCTCCATGTCTTTAATGGACGCAGGAGTACCTTTAGAAAGACCAGTAGCAGGTATCGCAATGGGCTTAATTAAAGAGAATGATAAATATGTAATATTATCAGACATACTTGGTGATGAAGATCATCTTGGTGATATGGATTTTAAAGTTGCCGGAACTTCTGAGGGAATAACTTCATTACAGATGGATATTAAAATAACCAGTATTACAGCTGAAATTATGGAAGAAGCATTAGCGCAAGCTAAGGATGGACGTTTCCACATACTTGGAGAAATGGCTAAAGCAATTGATAAACCAAATAAATCAATTTCCCAATATGCACCAACAATAACTAACCTTCAAATAAACAAAGATAAAATTAGAGAAGTTATTGGCAAAGGAGGGGCTGTTATTAGAGAAATATCTGAAACAACTGGAGCTAAAATTGAAATTAATGATGAAGGTTTAGTGAGTATTGCAGCTGTCGATCAAAAATCTGGCAATGATGCGTTAGAATGGATCAAAGGTATTGTTGAAGAGCCAGAGATTGGGAAAATTTATGATGGTAAAGTAATAAAGATAATGGACTTTGGTGCTTTTGTTAATTTCATGGGATCAACAGATGGACTGGTTCATATCAGTCAATTAAAAAATGAAAGAGTAGAGAAAGTTGAAGATGTAATTAGCGAAGGAGATATGGTTAAGGTCAAAGTACTGGATATTGACTCTAGAGGAAAAATAAAACTTTCTATGAAAGCAGTTGAAGCAGAATAAAACGCTTAAATTACCTAAATTAATTGGGCACAGAGGTGTAAAAGATCTGTGTCCAGAAAACACTTTAGAATCTGTTGCTAGGGCATTCGAAATAGGCTTAAATTTTGTAGAGATAGATGTTAAGATTTCTAAAGATAAAGTCCCAATTTTATTACATGATGACACACTTAATAGAACTACTAGTGGAAGTGGGCTTGCAATTGATTATTGTTATGAGAAGATAAAAAAATTTGATGCGGGAAAATTTTTCTATAAACAAAATACAAATATTTTTGTTCCAAAATTAGAAGATATTCTTAGTTTGTGTACTAATAATAATGGTAATTTAAATATTGAATTAAAACCCAATAAAAATTTTGAAAAAGAAAATGTTTATCAAATATATAAAATTACAAAAAATATTAATCAAATAGATATTTTTTTCTCCTCATTTGATATGATTTCTATTTTAGAAATTTCAAAACTTTTCCCTCAATCTTTACGTAGTTTTTTATTAGATGATTTTAAAGAATATAATGTTGATGATTTGATTAACATATCAATTAATCATGATTTAAAAATTTGTGGATTAAATATAGATCTTGTTACTACTGATATTATAAAAAAAATTAAAGAATCCAATATGGCAATAACTGTTTATTCAAATAAAAATATAAATACATCTAGCGCTAATGATATTTTCTCCATAGGTGTTGATAGTATTTTTGTTGATAATCCTTTAGATTTATTGGGAAAATTTTAGAACTTATTGGGCATTCCAATAATATTGTAACCACAGTCAACATAATGTACTTCACCAGTAACTGCAGAAGATAAATCACTAATAAAATATAAAGCAGATTTACCAATTTCATCTAGTTTTGCATTTCTTTTCAGTGCTGAATGTACTTCTGTAAATTTAAACACTTCCCTAGCATTATTTATTGCTGCACCAGCAATTGTTCTCATAGGTCCTGCTGAGATTGCATTAACACGAATATTTTTTGTGCCTAAATCCACACTCAAGTATTTTACACTTGTTTCTAAAGCAGCTTTTGCAATTCCCATTAAATTGTAATTTGGTATTACTTTATTTGATCCGTAAAAAGTAAGGGTGAGAATACTTCCTCCGTCATTCATTATTGGTTCAAAATTTCTTGCAAGACTAGTTAAAGAAAAACAAGATATTTCCAAACAATTAATAAAATTATCCTTCGTAGTATCAACATATCTACCATTTAACTCTGACTTATCTGCAAATGCAACAGCATGAATTATAAAATCAATTGTGCCCCATTCTTTTTTTATTATTTCTACAGATCTGTTTATTGAGTCATCATTATTAAAATCACATTCTATTAATATTTTTGAATTAATTTCTTCAGAAAGTGGTTTCACCCTCTTCAATAATATTTCATTTTGATAACCAATAGCTATTTCAGCACCATTTTCAGCTAGTTGTTTTGCTATTCCCCATGCAATGGAATGATTATTTGCAATACCAAATACTAAACCTTTTTTATTTTTAAGCATGATATTTTGAAAATACTAATGTTGCATTTGTACCGCCAAAACCAAAACTATTCGACATAACATGCTCAATTTCAACGTCATTTTCTGTTTTTAATAGAATATTACAATCTTTGGCACTATCATCGAGATTTTCAATATTAGCAGAACCACTAATAAAATTATTTTTCATCATCAATAAACTATAAATTGCTTCATGCACACCAGTTGCCCCTAAAGAATGACCAGTCAAAGATTTTGTTGAACTCATTTTAGGAATATTTGAACCAAAAACATTTTTGATTGCTTCTAATTCTTTTAAATCTCCTATTGGAGTGCTTGTTCCATGAGTATTTATATAATCAATTTTACCATCAATATTTTTTAATGCTTGCTTCATACATCTTTCTGCTCCTTCTCCAGAAGGCTGTACCATATCGTATCCATCTGAGGTTGCTCCATATCCTGTTATTTCACCATATATTTTAGCACCTCTAGCTTTTGCATACTCTAATTCTTCAAGTACTAAAGTTCCACCCCCACCAGCAATTACAAATCCATCTCTATCTGCATCATATGCCCTAGAAGATTTGTTTGGAGTAGAGTTATATTTTGATGACAAAGCACCCATTGCATCAAATAAAATTGATAAAGTCCAATGGAGCTCTTCACCTCCACCAGCAAACACAATATTTTGTTTTCCCATCTGAATTAGTTCGTACGCATTACCAATACAATGTGAACTTGTAGAACATGCTGAAGTAATTGAATAGTTAACTCCTTTAATTTTAAAAGGAGTAGCAAGAGTTGCAGAATTTGTACTAGACATTGCTCTTGGCACCATAAATGGTCCAATTTTTTTTGAACCAGAACTTTTTCCAATTTCAGAAGACTTAAATAAATTTTGTGTAGATGGACCACCTGAGCCAACAATTATACCAGTCATTTCATTTGAAATATCACTATCCTCCAGCCCTGAGTCGTCTATAGCATCTTTCATCGCAATATAGTTGTAGGCAGCTCCATCACCCATAAACCTTAGTAATCTTCTATCAATTTCGTTACCAATATCTATATTTGGTTTACCGTGTACAAGACTTCTAAAAGAAAACTCCTCATACTCTTCTGCACTTGTTATCCCAGATTTCAAATTTTTAAGACTGTCTATAACATCCAATTGATTATTACCAATACATGATACTATACCTAAACCTGTTACTACTACTCTATTCATTATTTACTTCTCAGGTGAAAATAAACCGACTTTCATATCTTTAGCTTCATAAATCGTTTCACCGTCAGCTTTTAAAACACCATCTCCAACTCCTAAAATCAATTTTCTTAGTATAAGTCTTTTAAGAGATATATGGTAAGTTACTTTTTTGACTTTTTGTAATACCTGACCGGTAAACTTAACTTCACCAACTCCTAAAGCTCTACCTTTTCCTGGTTGGCCAAGCCATCCTAAATAAAAACCAAGTAATTGCCACATAGCATCCAAACCTAAACAACCTGGCATTACGGGATCATCTTTAAAATGACATTCAAAAAACCATAAGTCTTCTTTAATATCTAATTCTGCAATAACCTCACCTTTAGAAAATTCTCCGCCAGTATCATTTATTGAAGTAATTCTATCAAACATTAACATAGGAGGCATTGGAAGTTGAGCATTTCCTTTTCCAAAAAGAACTCCTTTTGCACAATCAATTAATTGATCGTAGTTAAATGAATTTTGTTTCATAATTTTAATTAAACTTTTTTTATGTATTTATCAATTAACTTAAACTGATTTTAAATAACAATCATGTTTACTTTTAATAACAATATTATCAATGCTTAATTTTTTTCCGTCAGAAATTGTCATTATATTAGTTTCATCCTTTAAATTTAAATAGAAATTAATTATTTTTTGTGCAGCAATTAAACCTGCTAACCCTGCAGAAATGCCTGAAATACCTACTACACTACATCTGGGAAGATCAACATCATCTTTGTTAGGAAAGATACAATTTAAACATAAATGATTATTTTTATTTGAATTATTGAAAAGAATAATTTGTAAATCATGTCTTAATGCAGAGGAATATAAAAAATTGATTGAGTTTTTAAGACAATATTCATTTAATAATTTAGAACTGAACCAATCATCAGTGGCATCAACAATTATAGAACATTCTTTTAAAAAATCCAAATTTAAAGAATTGATATTTTTATCAATAGTATTAATTTTACATTCAGTATTAATTAATTTTAATTTGTACTTTGCTACATCAACCTTTTTTTTTCCAATATCATTTAAATTAAACAAAATTTGTCTATTTAGATTACTTTTTTCAACAATATCTCCATCTACAATTAATAATTCTTTAATTCCAGAGTTTACTAAATATTGACTTAAAGGACATCCTATACCCCCCATACCAACAATACCAATTTTTATGTTTGATAATTTTTTTAAGTTTTCTTCATAAAATTCGTTTAAAATAAATAATCTGCTAAAAATTTTATATTCTTCCTCAGAGTAATCATTCATAAGTCTATAAAGTATTATAAATTTGTTTTATAATTTGCTTTGCACAATTTACCTTTGTCATTTTCTTAAATTTTTTTATTTGGTTTTTTGTAATTATTGATATTTGATTATAATCTGAACCAAAAACTTTATTTTTACTATCGATTTTATTGTAAACAATCATATCGCATTTTTTATCTGCTAATTTTTTTTTAGCATTATTAATGCCTCCTGTTTCAGCTGCAAAACCTACTAACAATTTAGGTCTTTGAGTTTTACTTTTTCCAATTTTTTCTAAAATATCAATATTCTTATGAAGACTAATATTTAATTTTTTATTTTTTTTAATCTTTGATTTATTGATATTTTTATTTTTGAAATCAGAAACTGCAGCTGTAAAAATTCCTATATCGATTTTAGAAATTTTTCTAATTTTTTGATACATTTCGTTTGCTGATTTTATTTGAATAAATTTCAAATTTGGTGGAGGGTCTAAATTTGTTGGTCCAGATATCAAGGTTACATTCGCTCCATATAAAACAAGTTGCGAAGCAATTTCATAGCCTTGTTTTCCAGAAGATTGATTTGAAATAAACCTAATTGGATCAATCATTTCAATTGTTGGTCCCGCGGTTACTAGACATTTTTTATCTTTTAATAAATTGATATTTTCTAATCTACTTAAAATTCTATTTACTATTTTTTTTGAGTCATCAATTCTACCTAAACCAAATTCTCCACATTTTAGATTTCCAACTTTTGGGCCAATAAACTCATGACCACTATCTTTTAATACTTTCACATTTTTTTGATTAATTTTATTATGCCACATAAAGCTATTCATTGCGGGGATAAACAAAATTTTTTTATTTGAAGCAAGCAAAGTATTAGAAGCTAAATTATCCCCATACCCATTAGAAAACTTTGCAATAGAATTGGCTGTAGCTGGACATACAACTATTAAATCATTATCTCTTGATAAATTAATATGAAGCATCTTATTTTTTTTCTCATCTTCATCAGTAAATATTCCATTTTTAAGTAATTTTTTTATATCTGATATTTTTACATATTTCTTTGCCTCTTTAGTTAGAATGCAGCTAATTTTAACTTCATTAATATTCAGCAAAGCAATAATTTCTTTACATCGAGATGCAGCAATAGAGCCAGTTATTATTAATAAAATTTTATTCATTACAGTTTATAGCCAGTATGTATAGCTACAATTCCATTAAATAGATTAATGGTTTCGACTTTAGTAAATCCGCAATCACGTAGATTTTTGCTAAGTTCTTCTTGTGATGGAAACAAATCAATACTTTCACTCAAATATTTATAAGCATTCTTATCTTTAGCAACTATTTCTCCTAATAGAGGTAAAATCTTTGATTTGTAAATTTTATATGAACTTGATACCAAAGATGATTTAGGTGTACTAAATTCTAGGCAACAATATTTACCACCAGGTTTGAGAACTCTGTAAGCCTCTTTTATAGATAATAAATACTCTGTCACATTTCTTAAGCAGAAAGAAATAGTATATTTATCAAAAAAATTATTTTCAAAATTTAACTTTTCAGCATTACCAATAAAATATTTTATATTTTTTTCTTTTCTTAACCTTTTTCTTCCTTCTAATAGCATTTCTTCGTTAAGATCTAAAAGATAAAGACTGGTGGATAAATTTTCTTTTAAAATTTCGCTGGCAATATCACCAGAACCAGAACCAACATCCAAGATAATTTCATTTTCTTTTAGATTCACAGTTTCTACAAATCTTTTTTTCCATAAACGATGCATACCTAAACTCATTAAATCATTCATAATATCGTAGCTTGGAGCTACACTTGAAAATACATTCTGAACAAGTTTAGTCTTTTGTTTTGAATTTACTTTTGTATAACCAAAATTATAATCTTTTTTCATTATGCCAGAATTACCTGAAGTTGAAACTACAGTTAGAGGACTTAGTGTAATATTGAATCAAAAAATATCTAATGTTAAAATTCATACTTCAAAACTTCGTTTTAAAATTCCAAATAATATTACTAATATACTACGTTACTCCAAGATATCCAACCTAAGACGTATAGCAAAGTTCATTATCATAGATTTAGATACAGATTATTCTCTAGTAATACATCTAGGAATGTCAGGAAGATTAAAAACTGTTAATAAAAGCTACAAACGAATAAAACATGATCACTTTGTTATGTGCTTTTTAAGTGGAATCTTACTTGTTTATCATGACCCGAGAAGATTTGGGTTTATAGATATGGTACAGACAAAAGATCTACAAAAACAAAGGTACATATCGACCTTGGGTGTAGATGCACTGAACCCAGATTTTACTGCTCAAATGATATTTAATAAAATTTCAAAATCTGAGGTTCCAATAAAGCAGATTTTACTTAATCAAAAATTAATTGCAGGCATAGGTAATATCTATGCATCGGAAATTCTATTTGATTCTAAAATTTCGCCACTTACTTTAGGTAAGGATTTAGAAATTAGTCTCATTATGAAACTAATTAAGTCTATAAGAAAAATTTTAAAGAAAGCAATTAAATATGGGGGTTCCAGTATAAGAGATTATAGGTCTACTGATGGTACATTAGGAAATTTTCAGTCAAATTTTAAGGTTTATAATAAAGAAGGAAAAAAAATAGGTGGAGATAAGGTTAAAAAGATCGTTCAATACGGAAGATCTACTTTTTATTGTCCAAAACTTCAAAATAACAAGTAATTCTATATTAAATATTAATTGACTTAATTTATTTTGAATTTATAGCACACATATGGCTAATCATGTTTCTGCAAAAAAAAGATCTAGACAGAACAAAACTAGAAATACTGTTAATTCTCAATACCTATCTAAATTTAGAAACGCTCTAAATAAATTTAAATCATCAGTAGAAGCAAAAAATGAGGAAGAAATCCAAAAATCTTTCAGCAATGTCAACTCAATAATGGCCAGAGCATCAAAAAAAGGTATTTTTAAAAAAGAATACATATCCAGAAAGTTATCCTCTTTATCAAAACAAATTTCAAAAAAATAATTTTTTTTTAATTTTTTTTACAGCATGCATAACAGTTGTATGATCTCTTCCACCAAATTTTCTTCCAATTTCAGGTAGAGATCGGGAAGTAATTGATTTAGCTAGATACATAGCAATTTGTCTAGGTCTAGCGACTGATCGCGATCTTCTTGGGGAATGCATATCAGTAATTCTGATATTAAAATGCTCTGCAACTTTCTTTTGAATCTCCTCTATTGTAATTTTTTTATTTGAAGATTTTAATAGATCTTGGAGAACTAATTGCGCTGTTTCAACAGTAATTGCTGTTCCTACTAAAGTTGCATGTGCTACCAATCTATTCAGTGCACCTTCCATCTCTCTTACGTTTGATATAATTCTATGAGATAAAAATTCTAAAACTTTTGGAGGTATTTCTACACCTCTTTTATGAGCTTTCTCAATAAGTATTCCTAATCTTAGTTCATAAGTAGTAGGATGAATATCAGCGACTAATCCACAACCAAGTCTAGATTTTAATCTTTCTTGAACACCATCAAGATCTGTAGGAGTTTTATCAGCTGAAATTACAATTTGTTTATTCTGCTCAATAAGTGCATTAAAAGTATGAAAAAATTCTTCCTGGGTATTATCTTTACCACTTATGAACTGAACATCATCAATCATAAGAACATCAATTGATCTAAACTGCTCTTTAAATGCTGAGGTGTCTTTATATCGGAGTGCTCTTACAAATTGGTACATGAATTTTTCTGCTGATAAATATATTACTTTTCTATCAGGTTGCTGTTCCTTTATCTTCCAGCCAATTGCATGCATTAAATGTGTTTTGCCTAAACCAACACCACCACATAAGAATAGTGGATTGAAAGTAATTTTATCTGCTTCTGATACTCTTTGTGATGCAGCAAAGGCTAGTTCATTAGGTTTTCCAACAACAAAGTTTTCAAATGTAAACCTAGGATCTAAGGGAGCTCCAAATTCATTTGGATATGTTGAAGATTGATTGGATCTAAGGTCCATAGAAGATTTCCAATGGTTGTCATTACTCTTTATTGTACGTGTGGTTCCTGGTACTATTCTTCCTCCAGAAGGTTTGACAACAAATTTAATAGTATCTACTTTTTCAACTTGATTTTTTGCTTCACCTTTTATCTTATCTGAATAATTATTAACAATCCAGTCCCTTAAAAACTTAGTTGGAACAGAAAAGGTAATTGTAGATTCCTCAAAGGAAACATAATTTAAATGTTTTAACCAA